>CALWRP010000044.1 GCA_944383955.1 uncultured Clostridia bacterium | reverse complement strand
GCTCCGCCGGAATAATGTTGGCAATGCTGAAGAACGCGGACTGGAGGATCGTGTTGATGCGGTTGCCGAGGCCGATCTCCTTGCCGAGCTTCACACCGTCGATGGTGTAGAAGTTGATGTTGTTCTCCGCGATATACTTCTTCATCTTGGCCGGCAGGTGCTGATCCAGGTCCTCGTCGGTCCACTGGCAGTTCAGCAGGAAGCTGCCGCCGGGCTTCACATCCTGCACCATGTCGTACTCATGGACATAGGAGGGCTTGTGGCAGGCAACAAAGTCAGCCTTGCTGATGTAGTAGGTGGACTTGATCGGCTTGTGGCCGAAGCGCAGGTGGGAGACCGTCAGGCCGCCGGACTTCTTGGAGTCGTAGGCGAAATAGGCCTGCGCGTACATATCGGTGTGGTCGCCGATGATCTTGATGGAGTTCTTGTTCGCACCGACGGTGCCGTCAGCGCCGAGGCCCCAGAACTTGCAGGAGGTGGTGCCGGCGGGAGCGGTGTCGGGATTCTCCTTGACGTCGAGGGACAGATGCGTCACATCGTCGACGATGCCGACGGTGAAGCGCTTCTTCGGCGACTCGCTCTCCATGTTGCGGAACACGGCGATGATGTCGGCCGGGGTGGTGTCCTTCGAGCCGAGGCCGTAGCGGCCGGTGAACATCGGCACGCAGCCGAACTCGGTGCCGTTGAGGGCGGCCAGGACGTCGAGGTACAGCGGCTCGCCGATGGAGCCGGGCTCACGGGTGCGGTCGAGGACGGAGATCTTCTTGACGGTCTTCGGCAGCACGTCGACGAGGTACTGCGGGACAAACGGACGATAGAGGTGAACCTTCACGAGGCCGACCTTCTCGCCGGCGGCGTTGAGGTAGTCGATGACTTCCTCGGCGCACTCGCAGACAGAGCCCATCGCGACGATGACATACTCCGCGTCCGGAGCGCCGTAGTAGTTGAAGGGCTTGTAGTCGGAGCCGATTCTCTCGTTGACCTGGTTCATGTAATCGACCACGATCTCCGGCAGCGCGTCATAATACTTGTTGCCGGCCTCGCTGGCCTGGAAGAAGATATCGTCGTTCTGAGCGGTGCCGCGGGTGCAGGGATGCTCAGGGTTCATGGCGCTGCGGCGGAACTCCTCCACGGCGTCCCAGTCGAGCATCTCGCCGAGATCCTTGTAATCCCACATATGGATCTTCTGAATCTCATGAGAGGTGCGGAAGCCGTCGAAGAAGTGCAGGAACGGAACCTTGCCGCGGATGGCGGCGAGATGGGCGACGGCGCCGAGATCCATAACCTCCTGCGGGCTGTTGGAGCACAGCATCGCATAGCCGGTCTGGCGGCAGGCGTACACGTCGGAGTGGTCGCCGAAGATGCACAGCGCGTGGGAGGCGAGGGAACGGGCCGAAACGTGAATGACGCTCGGCAGGAACTCGCCGGCCATCTTGTACATATTCGGGATCATGAGCAGCAGGCCCTGGGAAGCCGTGTAGGTGGTCGTCAGAGCACCGGCGGCCAGAGAGCCGTGGACAGCGCCCGCGGCGCCGGCCTCGGACTGCATCTCCGTGACCTTGACCTCACGCCCGAACAGGTTCTTCCGGTTGGCGGCGGCATACTTGTCCGTCTCGTCAGCCATCGGAGAGGAAGGCGTGATAGGATAGATGGCGGCAACGTCGGTAAACGCATACGATACATGCGCGGCCGCGCTGTTGCCATCCATGGTTTTCATCTTTCTTGCATCCATTATGATGATTTCCTCCTTTTAAGGATTATTAGGATACGCCTGGCAGACCGGACCCGCATCCAGACTGCGCTGCATAAATTCTATCATTTTTTCCTCTGGCTGTAAAGGGCTCTGCCGGTGATTTTCCGCAGAATTCCACGCTTTCTTCGGGAGCGGAAAGCGCGCCGGGGCGAAAAAGCTTCGTTTCGCGCCGCCACGCCAGATTTTGGCGGCTTTTTTCGCTCTGCGGTTCCCGTCTCTCGCCGTTTCTGGCCCGCAGAGGGGCTTGCGCCCCCGCCTGCGGCTTGCGCGGCGGGGGAAAATACGATACAATAAACTGGATAAACCATGCGGGCTAAGCCCGCAAAACCGACAGGAATATCAGAAAGGGGAAATCCTATGCCTCCCGAACCCGCGGAGACCGTTCTTCACACGCTCAGCGCCGAACCGGCCGTCTCTGACGCCGCCGCTGCCGCCGGCACCTCCTCCGATAACCCGTGGTTGTCGCTGCTGCTGGTGTTCATCCTCATCTTCGTGAACGGCTTCTTCGCCGCCGCGGAGATCGCCGTCATCACGCTCAACGACAACAAGCTGAAGAAGATGGCGGAGGATGGCGACAAAAAGGCCATCCGTGTGCTGCGGCTCACCGAAAACTCCAGCCGCTTCCTCTCCACGATCCAGATCGGCGTCACGCTCGCGGGCCTGCTCTCCTCGGCTTCCGCCGCGCAGAACTTTGCCCCGCTGCTCTCGAATGCCATCCTGCGCCTCTCCCCCACCCTGCCCGCCACGCTGGTGCACGGCGTGTCCACCGTGCTCATCACGCTGCTGCTCTCCTATTTCTCGCTCGTGCTCGGTGAGCTCGTGCCGAAGAAGATCGCCATGCAGAAGGCGGAAGCGCTTGCGTTCCGCTTTGTGGGCGTCCTGCAGGCCGTGGCCGTGGTGTGCCGCCCGTTCATCGCGCTGCTCTCCGCCTCCACCAACCTGGTGCTCCGCCTGCTCGGCCTGAACCCGAACGACGGCGAACAGACCGTGACGGAGGAGGAGATCCTCATGATGGTGGACGCCGGCGAGGAAAAGGG
>CALWRP010000043.1 GCA_944383955.1 uncultured Clostridia bacterium | reverse complement strand
GCTTACTCAAATGTCCGATCTGCGGAGCCGGTATGTATGGCAATAAGAGTGTCAAGCACAAGGCAGATGGCACGAAATACAAAGATTTCTACTACTACGGCTGCAAGCACCGCACCATGACCCGTGGTCACAAGTGCGACTATAAGAAGCAAATCCACGAAGAACTCTTGGAAACCGCTGTCGCAGAGGTGATTACCAAGTTGGTCAGCAATCCGAAGTTTGCCGCTTTGATGCAGCAGAAAATCAGCATGAATGTGGATACTTCCGCTATCGAACAGGAGATTGCAAACTACAAAAAACAGATTCGCCAGAGCTATTCCATCAAGTCCCGATTGATAGAGGAAATTGATACACTTGACCCCGATGATAAACATTACATCAAACGCAAGGCAGACCTTGATGATCGTCTTTATAAGATGTATGATAAAATCGAGGATACGGAGTCTCTGCTGATTGAAGCCAGAGCAAAGAAAATGGCAATCGAAGCTGAAAAGCTGACTGCCGATAATATCTACAAAGTTTTGATTTACTTTGATAAGCTGTACGCCGTGATGGATGAACAGGAACGCCGACAGCTTATGGAGTCGCTGATCTCCGAAATCCATATCTTTGAGGAACGGAAGCCGAACGGACAATGGCTGAAATCCATCAAGTTCAAGCTGCCCATCATAGAGGAAGATATGGAAATTAGTTTGGACAACGATACACAAGCCGAAAACATCGTGATGCTCAGATTGTCAAAAAACGTGTGAAGCTGACACCGAAAATATGGAGGGGCAGGAATGGACAAAAAACGTGTGGAGGCAGCCAGGCAGCGATTTGATCTGGTTGTCCATTATCACGAGGAAGCCCAGGTGGAATATTGGCTTGCCCGTGAGCTGATGCCCTTGCTGGGCTATGAACGGTGGGAAAATTTTGATAAAGCGGTTCTCCGCGCAATGGAGTCCTGCGAAACCAGCGGGGTGGAAATGGCGGATCATTTTCGTGAGATCACGAAAATGATTGATATTGGCAAGGGTGGGCGTAGAGCTGTCAAGGATTATATGCTTACCCGGTATGCGTGCTACCTGATTGCCCAAAACGGCGATCCGAAGAAGGAAGAAATCGCCTTTGCCCAGAGTTATTTTGCCTTGCAGACACGCAGGCAGGAGCTCATCGAGGAGAGAATTTCTCTGATTGAGCGCACGGAGGCGCGCGGCAGACTTCGCGAATCGGAAAAGAGACTGTCTCAAAATATTTACGAGCGGGGTGTGGACGACGCAGGATTTGGCCGCATTCGGTCCAAAGGGGACTGCGCGCTTTTCGGCGGATATACAACGCAGGAAATGAAAATCCGGTTGGGGGTAAAAGACAACCGCCCTCTGGCAGATTTTCTGCCCACGCTGTCCATCGCGGCAAAAAATCTGGCGGCGGAAATGACCAATTACAATGTGGAGGAGAAAGATCTTCACGGCGAAGCCACGATCACCGGAGAACATGTGCAGAATAATCTCTCTGTTCGTGAAATGCTGGGAAAACGAGGCATTCAGCCGGAAAATCTGCCGCCGGCCGAAGATATCAGGAAGCTCGAACGCCGGGTGAAATCGCAGGAGAAGAAAATTGCGGCTCAGTCCGGCAAGCTTCCTTCGTCCGCAAAGAAGGATAATCAGGGCGGCGGAAACGATCCGGAATCCTGATTGGATGTGGAAAACATCGTGATGCTCTCGCGCCGGGAGGCGGGAGGCGGAAAATGAGGAAAACGGCCCGCTGGGCGGGGAGGTACGGATGAAGGCGATCATTCTGGACATGTACGGCGTGGTGGTGCGCCAGACGGGGGACGACTTCGCCCCCTATGTGCAGCAGAGCTTTCCGCAGCTGACCGAGGAGGCGATCCACGCCGTCTGGTTTCGGGCGGACCGGGGGGAGATCCCCTCGCTCGAGGTGTGGCGGCAGCTCGGCTACACGGGGGACCTGGCGCGGATCGAGCGCGGCTACCTCGACACCATCGAGCTCATGGAGGGCGTGCTGCCCTTTCTCGACGAGGCGCGGTCGCGCGGATACCGCACGGCCCTGCTCTCGAACGACTCGAGCGAGTGGAGCCGCTATCTGCGGGAGAAATTCGATCTGAACCGGCGGTTCGACGCGGTGTGCGTGAGCGGCGATCTCGGCTTCGGCAAGCCGGACCCGAGGAGCTTTGCCCTGGCCATGGAGCGCCTCGGCTGCGCGCCCAGGGACTGCCTGTTTGCCGACGACCGCGCGCACAACGTGGAGGCCGCGGCGGCCCTCGGGCTGCGGGCGGTGCATTTCGGCGCTCTCCTCTCCCATGAAGGCCGGGAGAGCGCGGCGGATTTCGGGCAGCTCGCCGCCCTGCTCGGCTGGAGCCGGGCGTGACAGAGCCAGCCGCCATCAATGATTGAAGGAAAAGAGGAAAAAGCCGGTATGGACGCGATGTGGACGTTTTTTGAGGAGATGGACGAGATCGTGTTCGTCTCCGACATGGAAACGTATGAGCTGATCTATATGAACCGGCGCCTGCGTGAGGCGCTTGGATGGAAGGAGGAAGAGGCCTACCGCGGCAGGCCCTGCTATGAGGTGCTGCAGGGCTATCATGAGCCGTGCCCGTTCTGCACAAACATAAAGCTCAGCCCCGGGCAGTTTGTCTCCTGGTCGCACTGGAACCCCATTCTCAGCCGGCGCTTTCTCATCAAAGACAGCATGGTGGAGACAGGAGGCAAAAAATACCGGGTGGAGATCGCGATCGACGCCGAGCAGGAGGCCGACGGGCGCGCCTCGTGCCTCTACGCGCGCAACGAGGCGATTCTCAACGAGTGCCTGCAGGAGATCTTCGCCACAACCTATCCGCAGGAGGCGATCAAGCGCCTGCTCTCCCACATTGGGCGCACATTTTCGTGCGACAGGGTTTATGTATTCGAGCTCTGCAACGGCGCGGCCCTGTGCAACACCTATGAGTGGTGCGCCGACGGCGTGAAGCCGCAGAGAGAGCTTTTGCAGAACGTGCCGCTCTCGAGCGTGGACTGGTGGCTTCAGCTGTTTGAGAACGGCCGGGTAACGGTGATCGACGATCTCGAGTCGATCCGCCTGCGCTATCCGGAATCCTATGCCATATTAAAGCCGCAGGATATTTCCTCGCTCGCGGCGGGCGCCATCCGGGCGGACGGCAGGTTCGCGGGCCTGCTGGGCGTGGACAACCCGGATCCGGAGATGATGGGCGCTATCAAGCCGCTGCTCAATGTGATCGGCTATTTCGTGGCCTCGCTGCTGCGCCAGCGCGACCTGATCGCCAAGCTGCACGAGCTGAGCTACCACGACGAGCTGACGGGCGCGCTCAACCGCAACGCGCTCGCAGAGTACGGCGAAACCATGCAGTGGCAGTCGATGGGCGTCATCTACTTCGACGTGACGGGCCTGAAAAACGCGAACGATTCCCTCGGCCACGCCGCGGGAGACGAGATGCTGCGCCATTGCTACGCGCTGATCTGCCGCGCGATGGGGCCGGAGCATATCTACCGCACCGGCGGAGACGAGTTCATCGCCCTGTGCCCGAACTGCAGCTACCAGACCTTCGAGGACACGGTGCACGAGCTGCGCGAGCTGATTCGCCGCGATATTCACCACACGGCCATGGGCTTTTCCTGGGCTGAAACAGGAAGCACGCCTCTTGAGGAGCTGATCGTGCAGGCGGACTGCGCGATGTACCGCGACAAGCGC
Source organism: uncultured Clostridia bacterium (assembly GCA_944383955.1). Classification (GTDB taxonomy): domain Bacteria; phylum Bacillota; class Clostridia; order Oscillospirales; family Acutalibacteraceae; genus Caccousia. The sequence continues at coordinate 9,541 of CALWRP010000043.1, read as the reverse complement.
GACTACTACGAGCAGATCAACCGCCGGCTCGGCACGGATCAGTGGCGGGAGAGCGCCGCCCTGTGCGGGGAAGGGGGAAGCGAGGAGAGCGCGTTCCGCCGCTTTCTCAACGCCAATTACTGCAATGTGGAGGCGTTTTTCCGCTCTGTTTCGCAGGATAACAACTCTAGCTACTTCTATCTGGGAGACATGCAGCGCAATGTGTTCTTCATCTCCGACAACATGCGGGACGACTTCGGCTTCCAGGATAACACGGTGCCAAACCTGCTGGCCCTCTGGGCGAAACGGATCAGCACGTCGGAACACCGCGAGCTGTATTGGCATGATATCTCCGACATGCTGGAAAGCAAGCGCACCATCCACGATCTGCGCTACCGCGTGAAGGATGTGCACGGCGTCTCCCGCTGGATCCGCTGCTATGGGCAGATGGTGTGGAACGAGGAAAAGAGCAGGCCAATCTTCTTCTCCGGGCGCATCGCCTGCCAGGACAGAAGCTTCGTGGCCGATCCCATCACCAGCCTGCCGCGCGAGAACGCCTCGTTCCGGGAGCTCAACCGGCTGCGGATCGACTCCATCCCCACCGTCCTCATCGGCTTCGGCCTCAACAGCGTGCGCATTCTCAACAGCACAAAGGGACGGCGCAGCGGCGATCTGCTGATGTGCCGCGTGGCCGAAGCCCTGATGGAGCGCCTGTCCGGCGAGATGTCGTTTTACCGGCTTGAGGGCGCGCGCTTTCTGGCGATCGTCAACCCCGCCAGCGCCTCGCAGGATCGCGAAGCGCTGGTCGCGCGCATCCGCTCCGTGGTGGAATCGTGTTACCGCGAGCTGCAGTTCCCCGCCGCCAATCCGTGCTCCTTCGGCGTGATGGAGTATCCGTCTGCAAATCTTCTGCCTGAAGACGCGGTGGAAAGCCTCGTCTCGCTGATCCGCCTGACGGCGCAGGAGCCCTCGCGCAGCTATCTGGCCTATTCGGCGGAGAGCGTGCGGCGGATCCGGGAGGATTCCGACATGGCGCTGCGCCTGGCGGGGGACGTTTCGCACGGCATGGAAAATTTCCGCATCGCGGTGCAGCCGATGGTCTCCGCGCGGGAGGAGAATGTCGTGGGCGGAGAGGCGCTGCTGCGGTGGCGATTCCAGGAGGAGGACGTTCCCCCCGAGGTGTTTATCCCTCTGCTGGAGAAAAACGGCTCGATCCGGCAGGTTGGACGCTGGGTGCTCGAGCAGGCGGTGTGCACCTGTGTGCGTGCCCGCTCGTATGCCCCGGAGTTTTTCGTCACCTTCAATGTAAGCCTTCCTCAGCTTCTGGATGACGGCTTTCTGTCCTTTTTGCGGGAGATCCTGGAGAAATACCGGCTGGACAGCTCCGGCCTGGTGGCCGAGCTGACGGAGAGCAGCCTCGACGAGCACCCGGAAAAGCTCACAGGCTTTGTCAACGGCTGCCGGACGCTCGGCGTGCGCGTGGCGCTCGACGACTTCGGCAGCGGCTACTCCTCGATGCGCATGCTGCTGCAATACCCGTCCTCGATCATCAAGCTCGACCGATCGCTGATTCGGGAGGCCATGGGCTCGCAGGAAAAGCTCAGCTTTCTGCGCAGTATTGTCTTTGCCTGCCACCAGTTCGGCAAGACGGTGTGCGTGGAGGGCGTGGAGAGCGAACAGCAGAACAGCATTGTGCGCGGGATGGGGTGCGACACCATCCAGGGCTTTTTCCATCACCGCCCCCTCGAGCTGCGGGAGCTCTACGGGCTGCTCGGCGGCCCGGCCTCCGGCGGGGAGAAGGACGGCGGGGAGGCCTGACGGGGAACACACACCTTTTTCCCAAACCGGCAGGCCGCTTTATGCTATACTGATTCTGAACAGACAGGCGGGGCTTTCCCGTCTGGGAGCGCGCCGCCCCTGCGGCAACAGGGCTGCGCGCTCCGCGAAACGGGCGCTGCGTCTTTCCGGAAGGGCGCAGCGCCATGGGAGGGAAGAAAAATGGCGGATTCGCTCAATTATGCGTCTCTGCTGCGCAGCTATGAGCGCGTGGTGCTCGACTTTTCCGCTCTGTTCGTTCCGCTGGACGACGCGCTGATCGAGGCGCTGCGCAGCCGCGGGGAAATTCTGATCAGCCCCGCCTTTTTCTGCGTGTGCGAGCAGATTGTCAAAGCCGCTCCCCTGCGGATCCGGGAAACCTACCGGCAGAACGCCGAAAAGCTGCCGCTGAACCGCCTTACCGCGAGCTCCCTCCCCTTCACGGTGGATACCTTCAGCGTGGCGAGGGGCTATTCGCTGATAAGCGGCTCGACGCTGGTGGTGGAGGCCAACTATTCGCTCGAGGACCGGCTGATCTACCACAATCTGCCGGCAGATATTCTGAGCCTTTTCTTCGGGGGCAGCCTGATCCGGACGGCGCAGTTCCCGCAGGAGCGGCAGAGCCGCGCGCTCACCGTCACCAAAACGCCGCTGCGCTACCACGAGGTGAGGGCGGGCGACACGCTCTACACGGACACCTCCTCCATCACCCTCGGCCGGGAGTGCGGAGACGGTCTGGAGTCCTGCATCTTTGAAATTGAGGGCAGGCCGCACCAGCTCGCGAAGCTGTACAAGGAGGACATCGAGGACGGCGAGAGCATGCTCACCGAGGAGAAGCTGCAGAACATCCGCTCTCTGAGCGATGTGTGGAAGAGCTGGCGGCTGACGTGGCTGGCTCTGCCGAGCGAGGTGATTTATGCCGGCAGCGACCGCCGGCTGGCCGTCGGCTACACCATGCGCCGCTTCGAAGACGCCGCGTTCCTCTCCGACAGCCTGCTCAGCGGCGGCAATATTCTGCGCATCATGGCGGAACACGAGAACACCACCGTGGGCGAGGTGCTCGATACCTGTATCCGCCTGACGCGGCAGGTGATCTTCCTCTCCATGAGCGACATCCATCTCTCAGACTACAACGACAGAAATTTTGCCATTCCGGCCGGCAAACGCGACTGCCTTTATATGGTGGACACCGACAGCTATTGCAGCGAGCGCTATCTGAGCGACTGCGTCACCTATGCGGGCGACTTCAGCCGCGAATACGACACGAAGAACCGGGCCGACGTGCTCGACCTGTGCGACGAATCGCTCTATGACTTCGTCTTCACGCGGCTGGTGCTCGACTCGACCTTCTCGCCCGTGTTCCAGGGGGAGTTCCGCTACTCCGAGGAAAGGCTGGCCGAACTCACCAACCCGAACCTGCTCGCGAAGTGGCAGTCGATCCCGCCGAACCTGCAGGCCCTGTTCCGCGATGTGTTCACAAACAAGGCCGCCCCCTCGCTGGAGCGGCTGCTGCAGGAGCTCCTGAGAGCGCAGCGGAACACCGCCTTCTCGCAGAAGCCGTACCGCGCGTTTTACGGCAGGCTGGTCGAGCAGCTGCAGGCCGAGGCCAGCGCCAGAGCCGCAGCCAGGACGGCCGCGGCGGGCGCGGGAACCACCACCGCGGGCACGGGCCGCACAGGTTCGGGCAGCTCCACCGGGGCGACGGGCCGCACGGGCTCGGGGACTTCCACCGCGGGCACGGGCCGCACGGGCCCGGGGAGCTCCACCGCGGCCACAGGCCGCACGGGCCCGGGGACTTCCACCGCGGGCACGGGCCGCACGGGCCCGGGGACTTCCGGTGCGGGCACGGGCCGCACGGTCCGCCCGCCGCGCAAACTCCCCCGCAAGCGCAAACGCAGGCGCGGGATCTGGCCTGTGATTCTGGCGATTCTGGCCTGCCTCCTGCTCATCGGCTACCTGCATGAGGAGGGCTACTGGGATTGGGAGACGCTCGAAACACAGCTGGGCGACATGCTTGGCCAGTCCGTCAACCGCTATGAGACCGACAACGGCTATTACCTGAACGAGAGCGAGTCGCTCGACGGCTACGCCGAATACTACTGGGACAACGGAGACGTCTACAAGGGCGACTTTGTCAATGGGGAGCGCACCGGCCGGGGCGCCTACACCTGGGCCAGCGGCGACGTCTACGAGGGCGACTTCGTCGACGGCATCTGCCACGGGCAGGGCACCTACACCTGGGGGCCGGAGAGCGAGTCCGCGGGCAACGTTTATACGGGCGGCTTCGTGAACGGGGAGCGCACCGGCCGGGGCACCTACACCTGGGTGGACGGCGACGTCTACGAGGGCGACTTCGTGAACGGGGAGCGCACCGGCCAGGGCACCTACACCTGGGCGAACGGCGACGTCTACGAGGGCGGCTTCGCGGCCGGGGTCATCACCGGCGAGGGCACCTACACCTGGACGGACGGCACGCGCTACACCGGCTCCTGGCTCGACGGCCTCTTCGAGGGCGACGGCACGTATTACTTCCCCTCCGGGGACGGCGTACACCCCTCCACCGGCTGGTCGGGCGGCACGCTGCACGGCGGGGAGACGGTCTCCTTCACGTTTGAGGACGGCAGCCCCTTCCTCGAGGGCTACTGGAAGGAAAACCACTTCTACGGCACGTATTACGACGAGGACGGAGCGCACACGCTTCCGGCCGCGTGACATCAACGCACAAGGAGGAATTCCGCTATGGTCAATGAGAAAAGAGAGCACTTTGTCCAGGTGGGCAGCAATACCCCGTCCGCCAACTCCAGCAAGCGTCTCCCCATTGTCTTCTGCCTCGACCTCTCTCCCTCCATGAAGCTGCACAACCGGATTGAGGATCTCAATCTCGCGATCCGAACCTTCTATGAGACGATGCAGAACGACGTGAAGGCGCTCGCCGTCCTGGAGGTGGCCATCGTCACCTTCAGCTCGGATATCATTCTCCGCACCGAGTTTGAGGCCATCGACTTTTTGCGGGATCTGCGCTTCTCCCCGGTCGATTCCGGCTGGACGAACCTGCCCGAGGCCGTGCTCACCTCGATCCGCATGCTCGAGGAGCGCGTGGAGGAGGTGAAAAACGGCAGGTTCGATCCCTATCTGCCCTTCCTCGTTCTGGTCACCGACGGCGACCCCGACAATCTGGCGGACAAGCAGGAAATGCAGAAGGCCGTGGAGGCCGTGCAGAGCCACTGTGTGGCCTCCCGCGGCAAGAACACGCACCTCATCGCTCCCTATATCATCGGTGTGGGCAGCGACGTGAGAAAGGAAACGCTCGATCCGTTCGCGGAGCGCTTCACCCGCGAGGCGATCCTCATCAACGAGCCGGACTCGCACAGCCAGACGGCTCTCTTTCAGGAGGTGTTCGCCTTCATCGGCGCGAGCGTCCGCGACAGCCTGCAGGGGGAGCGCGATCTGGGCAGGCTGTATGAACGGATCCGCAAGAACACCGTGCGCAAGGTCTCCGATATGGTGTACCGCGTGCGCGGCGTGCTGTAGGAGGAAGCGAGATGATCCAGTGGCGAGTCCATGTGCAGCCCCCGCGGCAGGGAACATCGCACATCAAATATGGAACCCCCTGCCAGGACGCGGCTTGGACGGAGACGACGGACGCGGCCATCACCGCGGCGCTCTGCGACGGCATCGGCTCTCTGGCGGACTCCCGGATAGCGGCAAAGACCGCGGCAAAGACCGCGGCGCAGCTGGTTTCCCGGCGGGTGAGCGAGATTGTTTCCCGAAGCGGAGCGCTGATTTTGCAGGAGGATGAGCTCGAGCAGCTGCGCCGGGAGATCCTCAGCGCCTGCCGCGAGGCGATCGCGCTCGAGGCCGCCCGCCTGGGCCTTTCCGACCCGCAGATGGACTGCACCCTTCTGCTGGCCTGCCTCACGCGCGACGGCGGGCGGGTGCTCTTCGGCCAGCTGGGAGACGGGGCGATCTGCGCCATGCGGCGCGACCGGGGCGTGCTGCTGCGCGCCCCCGAAAACCCGAACCGCGTGATGAGCAACCAGACGGCCACGGTGCTCTCCTCGGACGCGGCGGACTGGTTCCGCCTGCGCCTGTATCTGTTTGAGGAGGGAGGCGCGCCGCTCGACGGCTTTTTGCTGACGACGGACGGCCTGCAGAACGAGATCTATTCCAATGTGGGCAGGGTGAAAAAGCAGGCGGAGTGGTACGCGACGCTCGTCAGCGGCAGCGAACCGGAGGAGTGCGCCGCCGCCATCGGGGAGCGCTGGGATCTGCTCGCCGCCGACGAGAGCCACGGCTTCACCGACGACATGAGCCTGGTGGCCGTCATGCGGCCCGGCGTCGTCTTCGAGCTGCCGGAGGACGTGAACTGGCTGTGCGTCTGCGGCCACCGCAACCATCTGGAGAGCTCGCGCTGCGAAAGCTGCGGCAAGGATTTTCTGCGCGTCTACAAGGGCGTCAACTTCCGCGCCATGCAGATTTCCAAGCGCGCATACTTCGCCCGCCTGAACGCCGATCCGCAGGAGGAGGTGCGCGTCCTGCAGGGGCACAGCGTCTACCCGCTGGAGTTCGCCCTTCCGGGGCGGAAGACGGGCAGGGAGGACGCCCGGGAGCAGCTGCCGCCCGCCGCCGCCCGGCCGCAGGAGCAGACGGGCGCGGCCTATGCCGCCCGCCGCCCCGCGGACAGCGCGCAGCAGAACCGGCAGGCCGGAGCGGGGGAGGCTTCCCGGAGCGCGCCGCCCGCCGCCGCCCGGGCACAGGAGCAGACGGGCACGACCTATGCCGCCAATCGCGCCGCGAGCAGCGCGCAGCAGAGCCGGCAGGCGGACCCCGTTCCCCTCTCCTGGAACAGAGCGGAGCCGCCCGGCCGAAGACCGCCCTGCTCGTGGTGCGCGGCGCGCCACGACGGCGAAAAGGGAGCGCGGGAGCGCCCCTGCGGCAGAGCGGCCCAGCCCGAGACCTCCGTCAAGCCGTGCGGGCGCACCGCCGATCCCGCCTTCTGCGCGCGCTTCTGCGGCAAACAGGCCGCGCCGCGCGCGGGCAGCGAACCGCCTCTGCGGTACAGAAATCATCCCACGTTCCCCCCGCGCCGCTCTCCCGAGGAGGACGGCCGCGACGGGGAGGAGAACCTGCTGCGCGCCATCCGGCAGTTTCTGGGCCGGTTTTTCCTCCTCGCTCTGAACGCCGGCTGCCTGGCCCTCCTGCTCCGCGCCCTGCGCCTGCTGTGACGGCTGCCGCGCGATGTGCAAAGCCCCCGCGTCCACCGGAATTCCGGCGGGCGCGGGGGCTGCTTTCTGCTGCTTTTCTTTTAGGGCAACACCGCATAATCCCAGGTGGTGTAGCGTGCGAAAAAATTTTTTGTGAGATGATCCAAAAAGCGCAGGCAATCCTTGCCGGATTGGCGAGCATTTTTGGTAAATATCACGGAAAATTTTGGCGCGATACGCCGCCTGAGCCCAAGGCGCGAATTGTGCGGTGGTGCCCTATATAAATTGTATCACGCGCTTTTTTTCGTGTCAAATCCAGAGAAAAGAAGGGGAGCCTCTGCGTCCTCAGGGGGAGAATATGTCGGAATGTGTCCTATTTTTTCCTTTGCGAAACAACCGGAAAACGATATAATTATAAAAAAGGAAGAAGTCCCCATTGCCGCTCGAGGCGAAGGGGAAAAGAAAGAGTGGTGACATGTTCAGTGAAGGAAAAGAAACAAATTCTCGCAGCGGCTCTGGGAAGCCCGCTGTGCGCCTGTCTCGCCGTTTTCCTGCCTGATCCTCCCCTTGCCGCCCGGCTCCTGCTGGCGGCAGCCGCCGTTGTGCTGACGGCGGTGGCCCTGGCCCTGGGCGCGCGGGCCGCAAAGAGGATGGAGGCGGCCGTCTGCGAGGCGCAGAGGCGGCTGCAGGAGGCGGAAAAACGCGGCGGCGAGGCGGAACAGAGAGCGCGGGAGGAGGCGGAGAGGCGGCACCTCCGCACCAAGGAAAAGCTCGCCGCGTTCTACAGTAAAACCTCCCACAGCCTGCGCATTCCGATCTCTGTTATCCAGGGCTACGCCGACCTGCTCAGCAGCGGACTGATCCAGGATGAGAGCGTGAGGCGCGAGTATCTCAACAAGATTCGCGAGCGCACGGAGTATATGAACACGGTGCTTGGACAGCTCCTCACCGAAGCGCGCGTGCAGGCCGATTTCAGCGTTGCGGTATGGGATCGCTTCGATCTCGTGGAGCTCCTGCGTCAGATTGTCGGCGATATGCACGAAGCGGCGCACAGACTCGGCGTGGATATTCAGCTCGAGGCCGAGGCGCACAGGCTGCTCTTTGAGGGCGACCGAACGCGGTTGACGCGCGCCTTCTACAATATCCTGGAAAACAGCCTCAAGTATATGAACGCCGCAGGAAAAATCACCGTCACCCTCTCGCTCGTCGAGGGCAAGCAGGTTTTTCTCGTTTTCAAGGACAACGGCGCAGGCATGGACAGCGAGGAAGCCGAGCATGTCTTCGAGATCAACTACCGAGGCTCAAACAGCACGGGCGGCAACGGCATGGGCCTTTATCTCGTCTATGTGACGGCCCTGGCACATCACGGCAGCGTCAGCGCGCGCAGCGCTCCGGGAAAGGGCATGACGATCCGCATGCTGCTGCCGGTCGAGCAGACGGCGCCCCAGGGAGAGCGGGCGCCGTAACCGGGCTTTTTCCTTTGCGGGAGAGCGGGCGGTTTCCCTGCGCAGGCCGGCGGCTTTTTCAGGAGACCGGGCCGCGTCAGGCGTTCAGCAGGGAGCGGCAGCGCCGCAGCTGGTCGAGCAGCGGGCGCAGAAAGCCGCGCAGCGTTCTCTCGCCGTCAAAGGCGCTTTCCTCCTGCCACAGGGCCGCGAGGGCCAGCCCGCCCTCCACCGCTTCAACCACGGCGGGGCCCGGCGCGTCCTCCATGGCGGCGGCGGCCCGCTCTGCGTCATAGGGTTGGGCCGGCAGGATACACTGGGCAAAGAGGTTGAAGGAGTCGGGGCTGAACGCGCCGTAGGAAAGCTCCACGGCGTCTTCCCCCTGTAACGCGCGCAGGAGAGGCTGCTCTCCCGCCGTCTCGCGGGAGACCGTCCAGCCGTCCTGCATCAGCGCTTCTGCGAGCGCGTCGGTGCGGGCCAGTACGGCGGCGGAGGCGTCAAAATTCCACGTCTGCCCTGAGAGCAGGATGGGAAAGCCCGCGTGCAGAAGGAAGGGGTGCGTCTGCGGCGCTTCGCGGCAGGCCGCCGTCAGGCGGGAGCAGCCGAGCTCGAGCGCCCGCATCCGGGCAGCCTCAAGAAGAATGCGTGCGAGCCCCATGCCCCGGAATGGTTCCGAGACAAACACGGAGAGCAGCTCATAGCGCTCCTTTTGCGGCACGGCAAGCAGAGCGCCGAGCGGCGTATCCTCCTCCACGGCGGCCAGGAGCTCCGTTTCAGGCCTGGAAAGCTCCTCCTCCAGACCGGGAAGAATGAGGGCGCAAAACGGCCCGCGCTGCGCGGGGGGGATCAAATAAACGCAAGGTTGATTCACGTGTGGGGCCTCCTTTTATGCGGTGCGGAAAGCGTCCGCCGGCGGGGCAATCAGCGCGCCCCGCCGCGTTTCTGTCAGGAACAACGGCAGCCCGCTCCGTTTTTTCTTGGGCACCACCGCACAATTCGCGCCTTGGGGCTCAGGCGGCGTGTCGCGCCAAAATTTTCCGTGATATTTTCCAAAAATGCTCGCCAATCCGGCAAGGATTGCCTGCGCTTTTTGGATCATCT
>CALWRP010000042.1 GCA_944383955.1 uncultured Clostridia bacterium | reverse complement strand
TCGCTCATCTCCTGCACGGTGCCGCTGCCCACGTTGCCGTTGACATAGGGCTCGCAGCCCAGCTGGCGGCACAGCTCCATGAACTCGTGCGTGCCGAAGGAGTTGTCCTCCACCACGCCGCCCCAGTGCGTGTTGATCATGCGCTTGCGCTGCTCCTGCGGGCCGACGCCGTCCTTCCAGTGATACTCGTCGGCGAAGCAGCCGCCCGGCCAGCGCAGCACGGGCACGCGGATGTGGCGCAGCGCCTCGACGACGTCGGTGCGCATGCCGTTCACGTTCGGGATCGGGCTGTCCTTTCCCACGAAAAGACCGTTGTAGATGCAGCGCCCCAGATGCTCCGAAAAATGGCCGTAGATGTTGCGGTTGATGACCGCTCCCTTTTTCTCTGTGTTGACAATCAGCTTTGCCAAGAAAAGCTCCTCCTTTTTGACCGAAAACGGCGTGTGACGCGCCGCTTCTCTTATGGATTCAGTATACCCGCTTGCCCTTTTCACGGCAATGATTTATAATAAGAGGAAGTTGACTTATCGTATGATCAGGACGCGCCCGGAGCGCAGGAAGGAGGGGCGGCATGTTTCGCGTTCTGCAATCGGGCTATCGCTTCGTGCACCGCGAGCCGCTGTGCATCGACCGCACGGAGCTGCCGTTTTATGTCTTCGTCTACTACCGCACCGAGGCCGAGGCGGAGCTCGGCGGGAAATTCGTGCCCGCCCAGGGCAGCTGGATCCTCTTTCCGCCGGGAAAGCCGCACCGCTATCGCTCCGCGGCCCTGCCCTACGAGAACGACTGGGTTCATTTCACCGTCGATCGGGGCGGGGACTTTTTCCGCGACCTGGGGATCCCGCTCGGCGTGCCCGTGCCGGCCCCCGATCCCTCTCCCGTCGATCGCGCCCTGCTGGGTTTGCAGAGCCTGCAGGGAACGCGGGGGCGGTGGACGGACACTCTCGCCTCCTCCTACCTCGCCTGCCTCTTTCACGAGCTGTGCCGGCTCTCCGCCCACAGCGGCGCGCAGTCTCCCGACCACCGCTATCACCGCGAGCTGTTCCGCCTGCGCACCGACCTGTTCCGCAAGCCCTCTGCCGGAACGACGGTCGAGTCGCTCGCCTGCCAGGTCGGCCTGAGCGGCTCCTACCTGCAGGCGCTCTACAAGGCCGAATTCGGCGTGTCCATCGGCGAGGACATCATCCGCGGCCGCCTCGAGCGCGCAAAATACCTGCTCACCAGCAGCGAGACGCCCGTCTCCGCCGTGGCAGAGGCAAGCGGCTACCGCTGCGAGGCGCACTTCATGCGGCAGTTCAAGCGTATGACCGGCATGACGCCCGGCGAATACCGCCGCCGCACACGTGTGTGACAAACGCACACAGATCCATTTGACTTTTTTCGGCCGCCATGGTACGATAGTCCCGAAAGTTAGAACCCGCTAACCATCAGGCATAACAGGAACGGAGGATATTCCCATGACATTGCCGATTCTCTGGGCGGCGGGGGCCACCGGCTTCACCTTTGCGATGACGGCCCTCGGCTCCGCCCTTGTCTTTTTCTTCCGCAGCGCCATCCGGCCGCAGATCCAGCGCGTCTTTCTCGGCTTCGCCGCCGGGGTGATGATCGCGGCCTCGGTGTTCAGCCTGCTGCTCCCCGCGATGGAGCAGGCCGAGGCCTCCGGCGTGCCGGGCTGGCTGCCCACAGCGGGCGGCTTTGCCCTCGGCGTGCTCTTTCTGCTGCTGATGGATATGCTGCTTCCCCACCTGCACCCCGGCGCCGTGGAGGCGGAGGGGCGCTCCTCCTCGTGGAAGCGCACCACACTGATGGTGGCGGCCGTGACGCTGCACAACATTCCGGAGGGCATGGCCGTGGGCCTGACCTTCGCCCTGGCGGCGCAGCAGGAGTCCGCCAGCCTGACGGCAGCGGCCGCCCTGGCGCTGGGCATCGGCCTGCAGAACTTCCCGGAGGGAGCCGCCGTCTCCCTGCCGATGCGGCAGGAGGGCATCCCGGCGGGCCGCGCGTTCTTCTACGGCGCGCTCTCCGGCGTGGTGGAGCCCATCTTCGGCGTTCTCGTGGTGCTGGCCGCGCCGCTTCTCCAGCCCGCGATGCCGCTGCTGCTCAGCTTCGCCGCGGGCGCGATGCTGTATGTGGTGGTGGAGGAGCTGATCCCGGAGGCGCACCTTGGGGATCACTCGAACGCCGGCACGCTCAGCGTGATGGGCGGCTTTTTACTGATGATGCTCCTGGACGTGGCTCTCGGCTGAGGCGGCAAGGCCCTCGGGTGTGAGGCGGTAGACGTCGTGCACCATCTCCTTGCCCCGCACGAGCTTGACAAAGCTCTCGCCCGTCGCATCCATGCCGATGCGCCGGGCCACCGCCGCGGAGCGCGTGTTCTCCGGGCGGATATCGGCCCAGAGCTCCGGCACGCCGAGCGTGTCAAACGCATGGCGGGCCAGCGCGCGGGCGGCCTCCGTGGCATAGCCGCTGCCCCAGTACGCTTCGTCGAAGATCCAGCCGAGCTCCCAGGCAGCGCGGCCCGCGATCTCCCCGCGCATGAGGCCGGCTTGTCCCAAAGGAGCCTGATCCGCGCGGCGGACGGCGAGAAAATAGCCCGCCCCGTCGCGCTCATAGCGCTCGATGTTGCGCGCAATCCACTCGCGCACCTGCTCCTCGGTGAAGGCGTATTCCCAGGCGTACATCACGCGCAGATTTCCCATAAAGCGGTGCAGGGCCGGGAGGTCGTCCATCGTCATCTGCCGCAGCACAAGGCGCGGCGTTTGCAGAAATTTCATTTGATTTCTCCTTTCGGCGTTCCCCGGCGAGCGGGAAGCGCCCAAGCTTGTCGAAAAAGGGCTGCGTGCAGGAAAGCCCCGGAGTGCGCTACCGTCCGGAAAAAGACGCTTCGCTGTTTTTCCTGACTTTTTGGGCTTCGCAAGCTGTTTGGGGCTCTGCCCCAAACCCCGCCGCCTTTTGAAAAAGGCGGGCGAAAACTTTATGTTTGCCCTTTGGCAGCTCCTTTTGACAGGCTGCGGCGTTCCCCAGCGAGCGGGGAGCGCCTTTTTTATCCCTCGTCACCGCACCGCCGCGAGAACGAGAAGCAGCGCCCCGCCCACCCAGGAGAGATCCCGCTCCGTGCGGCAGGCGACACGGCGGCCCAGCCGGCAGCCGAGGAAAACAGCTCCCGCGGTGGCGGCGAAGGCGAGGACGAGAATCACCACCGCCCCTCCCCCGGCCAGCCCCGCGCCGAAGCCTGCCGCGAGGCCGTCAAGCGAGAGAGCGGCCGCCAGAGCCGCGGCCTCCCGCGGGGAGAGCACACGGGAATCGTCCGCGTCGGCCTCCTGCGGATCGGCGTAGACCTGCAGAATGAAATGAAGCCGCAGCGCCGAGAAGCGGAACTCGCGGCTTCTGCCGCTGCGCCTGCGGATCCAGCGCTTGAGAGAGCTGTCGAAAAGCTTGCACAGGCCGAGCGCGGCGAGGATCAGGACGCCGAGAGAGCGTGTGAGCTCCGCCGGCAGAAAGGGCGCGAGCAAGCCGCCGAGCAGGTGCGAAAACGCCAGCGTGGACGCGCAGATCGCGCTGACCGCGAGAAGGGACGCGCGCGGAATCTCGATGCGCGCCGTCCCATAGGAAAAGCTGGCCGCGAAGGCGTCCACCGACGAGGCCAGCGAGAGCAGAAGGGCCGGCAGCGCGGCCCGCAGCAATTCCTCCACAGAAATTCCCCCTTGTGCCGTATTCTATGAGGGACAAGGGGAATTGGTGCATGGGGCATTCTTTTGAGACGGCCCCGCTTGGGCTGTCCGGCGTGAAGGCGCGGCGTTACCCCAGGATCGTCTCCCACTCCGCGGGGCGGAAGCCGACAAGCACGCGGTCCTCAAGGACCAGGAGCGGCCGCTTGACGAGCATGCCGTCGGTGGCCAGAAGCTCCAGCTGCTCCTCCTCGCTCATGGAGGGCAGGCGCTCCTTGAGCGAGAGCGCGCGGTAGAGCATACCGCTGGTATTGAAAAAGCGCTTGAGCGGCAGACCGCTGCGCTCCCGCCACACGGCGAGCTCCTGCGCCGTCGGGCGATCCTCGACGATATTGCGGACCGTGAACGCCACACCGTGATCGTTCAGCCAGGCCTCCGCCTTGCGGCAGGTGGAGCAGTTCGGATAACAGACAAACAGAGCCATACCGGTTCCTCCTTCTTTGTTTGCGCTTTTCCCGGCAAGTTTTTCCCGCGCGTTCGCATTCCGCGCGCCGGACAGGCGTACCGCGGGCTCACACCATGTGGGAGAGCTGCCGGGGCGGCAGCGTTTTTTGCAGATTCCGCCCGCAGCGGTTCTCCGCCTTTCCCATCACGGAACGGCGGAGCGTGCGGCGGGCCGGTTTATTCCCAGGTTTTCCACACGTCCGGGCAGTAGCCGACGGTCGCCTGCCGGCCGTTGCGGACCACCGGCGTGCGCAGAAGCTCCGGGTGCTCCAGGAGCTTTTCCTCCCTGGCCTCGTCGGAGGAGAGGTAGCGCAGCAGCAGCGCCTGCTCCCCCTTCGCCTTCGGATCGAGAAGGGGCTCGATCCCGCCCACGGCAGCCTTCACCGAGCTGAGCTCGCCGCGGCTCATGCCCTTCTGGGCCAGGTCGATCCGCTGGAAGCGGATGCCGCGCTCCTTGAAATAGCGCTCCGCCTTCTTCGTGTCAAAGCATTTGCTCTTGCCGAAAATCTGAATGTTCACGCGCGTCACTTCCTTTTGAGCGGGTGCTTCGAGCCGTCCGGCCGCACCACCGTGATGCCGTCGAGCTGAGCGCGCAGGCTTTCGCGGAAGGCCTTGACATACTCCTCGCGCAGCGCCCTGCGCTCCTGCTCCTCCTGCGGGGTGAGAGGCCCCTCCTTGGCCTTGCGGGCCAGCTCGTTGATGCGATCGATCTTTTTTTGTTCCATCTGTGTTCCGCCTTTCCGGGCGGCAGAAGGCCGCCTGTACGTTTGAGCGTATCACAAGGCGTTTTCCTTGTCAAGGCGCAAAAAAGCGGAACGGCCGGGCGCGCACGCGCCGGGGACGTCCCGCGTTTTATAAGAACCTCCCTGAGGAGGATTATCGTTGGTCTGCCGGGTGTACCGGGCCGGTATTCCGTCCACTCTCCGGTTCCTTCAGCAGTAAAGACATATAGGAGAATTGTTTTTGTTTTCCCATCTCCGAGGTACAAGCTTAGTATAGGCGGCCTGTGTGACGGATGGATGATGGAAATGAGAACAGATTTGACTTATTTTATGAAGGAACTGTGTCTCTTCCCACGCGGATTTGCGCAATCTGCCGGATCTCACCTCTCTTTCCCCCGCATTCCGCCGGAGAGGCAGCCCAAAAAGCAGGGCTGCCTCTCTTCCGATTTCCTTCACCGAGGGCATTGTATGGCCGCGCCGCGGCAAATATGACGGAGAAAAGAAAAAACCCGCGGACGCCGGGCGTCCGCGGGTGAGAGAGCTTTGCAATATGCCGATTCGGAATCAATGGAATCTGCGGAGCAGGGCAGCCGCCAGATCCCGGACAGCAATCTTCTTTTTGCGCACGATGAAGATCGTGGTGGTAAGCGTCGCGCCAACCAGGACAACCGCGAAGGCAATCACGCCGTTGCCGATGTCGTCGGCCTGTCCGGCCTGCTCGCCCTTCACAGCGGCGTTAACCGTCTGCACGAAGAGGCCGTTGGTGACCTCCGCAGCGGAGGAAACACTGTTCACCATCGAGGCGGCGGCCGCGTCCGCCGGGTCCGCGGTGTAGGAAGCGGCGGCCGGCGTTTCCTCCCCGTTCCCGTCAGCCTCGGCGCCGTCGTCGGCGGGCTCGGCGGATTCCTCCGTCTCATCCGCGTCCCCGGCGGTCTCGGCAGGCTCCTCCTCGACGGGCTCCTCCGGCTGCGGGGCCGGGACGGCGTCGTCGGAGAAGAGGACGTTCTGCTCGTCCATCGTCAGGATGCCGTCCGCTTCAAGGCCGGAGGCGGTCTGATAGGCAAGGACGGCGGCCTCGGTGGTCTCGCCGTAGAAGAAGGAGGTTTCGCCCTCCATGTAGCCGAGCTCAATCAGGCGCTCCTGGAGCTGGCGGATGATGCTGCTGTGGTAGCCGGGGAATACCGTGCCGGGCTCCTCGTTGAGCGGGGCGCTCGAGGAGAAGAGGCTCTCCTGCGTCGCCACGTCGGCGGCGCCCGTCACCTCAAGGCCGGCGGCCTTCTGATAGAGGGAGACGGCGTCCATCACGAGGGAATCGTAGTAGTCGTTCGCCATCTCATAGTAGTAATCGAGCTCAGCCAGACGGGTCTGCAGGCGGGTGACCGCCGCGCCCTGGCTGCCGAGAGCGAGATCCTGATAGGTGATAACCTCCGGGGTGGAGGTGCTGCTGCCGGAGACAGCCGCGCCCGTAGAGCCGGAATTGGAGTTCGTGGTGGTCTGAGAGCTGCCCGTGGAAGCGGAGGGCTGCTGAACCGGCTCGGGCTCCACCTGCGGAGCCTGCACGGCGTTGCCCGGCGCGCTGCCGGCCACGCGGCCGCTGGCGTCGAAGGTGTAGCTCACGCCGTCGATCACCTTGGTGCAGCTGACGACGTACTCGCCGTTCTCATAGTAGTAATCGGCGCCGTTGAAGGTGACCCAGCCGGTCGTCGGATAGGAGACGCCGGGAACCTTATACCACTTGACCCAGCCGTGGGCGCTCGCCGCCTCATAGACGGTGTTGCTGTATGTATCACGGCAGTCGACCGCCATGCCGCCGCCGACATAGACGCCGACGTGGCCGGGCTGCCAGAGGCCGAGGCCGTGAATCCGCGGAAGGGTGGAGAAGGAGCCGGACTGCGGCGTGCTCGAAATCTGCATCGCGCTGCTTCTCGCCGTGCCGGTGTAGGAATAAATCAGGCCGGAGCAATCGCTGTAAACTCTGCCGCCGGACGTCTGTCCGCTCGCACCGTAGCGGTAAAGCCAGCCGTTCGAATACGCGGCCAGCGCATGCTCCGCAAGGCCGACGCCCGTTCCCGCCGCAGAAACCTGCGGGGCGGGAAGCTTGCCCACTACGATCGCCGCCAGCATGGCGAGCATCATCACAAATGCGATCCACTGCCTTCTTTTCATCAGTTTTCAGCCTCCTGTGTCTTTTCCGTCGCTGTTTTTTATCTTGTCCGCTGCGCGAATCCCGCGCGGGTAACAGTCGCAAATGATTACAATTGGTAACAAACTGGTTACAGCTTATCACAAATCGGTAACGACTGCAAGCCTTTTCCGACGAAAAGTTGCGAAAATTCATAATTTGGACAAAGATTTTTAGAGATTCAGGAAGCAGAAAGCTGAAAAAAGCAATATCAGAGGCAATTCACCCCCATCCGCTACACGGCGGACAGGGGTGACAGGAGGCGCGTTCTCGTTACAAAAGTCCCTTGACGATCTCGTCGGTGTGCATGCCGCGCGAGCCCTTGACGAGGACGACGTCCCCTTCGGTCAGGGCGTTGTGCAGGAAGGCGATCGCCTCCTCGTTCGTCGAAAAGCTGCGGCACTCGGGCGGGGTGCGGAACGATTTCGCCCCCGCTGCGATCCATTTCGCTCGCTCGCCGACGGTGACGAGCAGGCTGACCCCGCCGCGGGCGGCGCACAGGCCGACCTCCTCGTGGGCTTTTTTCTCAATCGCGCCGAGCTCGAGCATATCGGCCAGCACGGCGACGCGGCGGCCAGGGAAGCCGGCAAGGACCTCGAGGCTGCTGTAGATGGCGTCCGGGCTGGCGTTGTAGGAGTCGTCGATCACCGTCAGGCCTGCCGCCGTGCGGTGGATCTGCTGGCGCATGGCCAGCGGCTTGTAGCCGGAGAGGGCCTGCGCGGCCTCCTCCAGATCGCCGCCGAGCTCCTTTGTCACGGCGAGACCGGCCAGGGCGTTGCGCACATTGTGCACGCCGGGAACCGGCAGCTCCACCGTGAGGCTGCCGTATGGCGAGATGGCGGTAAAGCGCATCCCGTCGCCGAGGCGTTCGATCTGCTCCGCCCGGTAATCGCACCACGGAGCCATGCCGAACCAGACCTTGCGCACGGCCGGCATCATGTTGCGCAGGCCGGCAAGATGCGGATCGTCGCCGTTGAGAAACAGGATCGAGCCGGGCAGGAAGGCGTCTGTGATGTGCAGCTTTTCGGCGAGAATGTTCTCCTGCGTGCCGAGCTGCTGAATGTGGGAGACGCCGATGTTCGTCATCACGGCGTACTGCGGGCGGGCGATCTGCGCCAGGCGGCCCATCTCGCCGAAATCGCTCATGCCCATCTCGATGACGGCCACCTCGTGCTCCGGCTCCAGGCGGAACATCGTCAGCGGCAGGCCGACCTGGCTGTTCTGGTTGCCCTCTGTCTTCATCGTGTTCCACTGCGAGGAGAGGGCCAGCGCCACCATCTCCTTCGTCGTCGTCTTGCCGACGCTGCCGGTGATGCCGATCACCGGGATATTGAAGCGGGAGCGGTAGGCGGCGGCGATGCGGCGCAGCGCCTCCACCGTGTCCGGCACCGCAATCCAGACGTTGCTGTCCTGCATCTGCGTGTGGTTCTGCGTGAGGGTGGCGGCGGCTCCGGCGGCAAAGGTGGCCGGGATGTAGGCGTGGGCGTCCGTCTTTTCCCCGTGGATGGGGACGAACAGGGCGCCGGGCGTGATTTTTCTGCTGTCCGTGCTCACGGAGGTGACGATCGTCTGCGGATCGCCGCAGAGGATGCGCCCGGAGCAGGCCAGGGCAATCTCATAGGCTGTCAGTTGCATGAGGGGTTCTCCTTTCCCAGATCGGCCAGAATCGAGGCCACCACCTCGCGCTCGTCGTAGTGGCGGCGTTCTCCGCGGATCTCCTGGTAGTCCTCGTGGCCCTTGCCGGCCAGAACGATGATGTCGCCGCTCTGCGCGTGCTCGATGCACCAGCGGATGGCGTCCGTCCTGTCCGGTATCACGATATACTCGCCGTTTGTCTTGTCGATCCCCGTTTTGATGTCGGCGATAATGTCCATCACATCCTCAAAGCGGGAATTGTCCTCCGTGACGACGGAGAGATCGGCCAGCCGCCCGCTGGCCTCGCCCATCTCGTAGCGGCGGGCGCGGGGACGGTTGCCGCCCGCGCCGAAGAGGCAGATCAGGCGGTGCGGGCGATAGGCGCGCAGCGTCTCCAGAATGCTCTCCATGCTCACGGCGTTGTGGGCGTAGTCGATGAGGAGCGTGTAATCTCCCGGCACCGGCACCGGCTCCACGCGGCCCTTGACCTTCACGCGGGCCAGGCCGCGGCGGATCGCCTCGTCGGGCACCTCGAAGAGGGTGCAGACGGCGGCGGCGGCGAGGGCGTTATAGACGTTGAAGCGGCCGGGAATATCGACCTCCGCCTCCAGCGTGCGGCGGCCGCGCATCGAGAAGCCGACGCCGAGGAAGCCCGGCCTCGTGACAAGATGGTCCGCCTCCGCCCGCAGCTCGGCCTGCGGCGAAAAGCCGAAGGTTTGCAGCGCGCAGGTATGGCCCTTTGTCACGCCCTCCCAGGCGGGATCGTCGATGTTGACAACGCCCGTCTCGCAGCGGGTGAACAGCAGGCTCTTGCAGGCGAGATACTCCTCCATATCCTTGTGCTCGTCGCCGCCGATGTGATCCTCGGAAAAGTTTGTGAAGACGCCGGCGAAGAAGGGCAGGGAGTCGAGGCGGTGGTCGCGCAGGCCGATGGAGGAAGCCTCGAGCACGGCGGCGGTGCAGCCCGCGTCGAGCATGCGGCGCAGCGCCCGCTGGATTTCATACGATTCCGGCGTCGTATTGACGGTGTGGATGTGCTCCTCCCCGATATCAATGCCGATGGTGCCGATCATGCCGGTCTTGTGGCCGGCCTCCTCGAGGATGGCGCGCACCATATGGGCCGTCGTCGTCTTCCCCTTGGTGCCGGTGATGCCGACGACGCGCAGCTGCTCCGCCGGGCGGCCGAACAGGGCGGCGCTCAGCTCCGCCAGCGCGGGGCGGGTGTTTTCCACCAGGACGAGCGGCGCGCCGCCCGTCTCCACCTCACGCTCGGCAATGACGGCGCAGCAGCCTGCCTCCACAGCGGCCTTCGCGTAGCTGTGCCCGTCGGCGCGCGTGCCGCTCAGACAGACGAACGCCTTGCCGGGCCCGGCCTTGCGGGAATCGTAGACGAGATCCGTCACCTCCGTGTCGAGGTCGCCGGAGAAGGTATAGGAAAGATTTTTGAGCAGCTCCTTGAGTTTCATGCAGGGCCTCCTTATCCAACATTGATATAGAAAGAGAATCCATTTCCTCACCAAACGGCAGGAAAAGCGCTGTGTTTCCGTGAAGGCCGGCCCCATGCCGGAACCAGGCGGGACAGCGGAACGCAAAGGCATTCCCCGCGGGGAAGCGCTTTGGCTCAAACAGGCCAAAATCCGTTGCAGCCGAGTTTAAACGCCGTACACAATCAAAAAAGCTTGCCGGCGGATTGCCTCGCGGAGCACGCCGCACAGCAATTCCCCCTCTCCCTCGTCTCCCTGCGGCGGGAAAGACAGCACAGCGGAGAGCAGCTGCGGCAGGGATTCGGGCGGAACCAGCGTGACTCCATACCGGGCCAAGCCATGCTCCGGCCGATCCAGGCAGTGAAAATACGTTTTCATCCCGGAAAGCGGCTCCATCCACGGATCCAGGCACTCATCGCAGATCGCCACACAGCCATACCGTTCCGGCTCATAGGAAGCGCCGTAGTCCACACAAGGCTCGGGCGCGCCGAGAATCCCGAACTCCACCCGGTCTCCGCCGGAATAACCGGGGCAGCGGATTGTCTTCATCGCAGCCCCTCCTTCACCAGACGGTACTCAGAGCGAACAAAAAAACGGCGGGCTCGTAGAGGTGCATGATCACATGATCGCGCAGCCGCGTTTCCTTCCCGTGGACAACGCCGTCGCCGAGCACCAGATCGGAGACGCAGAAGCACGCCGCGCCCAGCGCGAGACAAACAGACGGCGCGCCGGGCCGCAGAAACGGCAGAGCCAGCGCGAGCGAAAACATGCCGAAGAGGAAGGCAGGGTACATGCACATCGGCACGGCCTTTTTCCCCAGCGTGGGGAGCTCTCTTCCGTAATAGAGCCACATGGAGCCATACAGCACGGCCCAGGGCAGAAGGCTCCACGGCGTGGGAGGCGACTGCAAAAGCAAATAAACAATCAGAAGAACGTGAGCTGTCAGAAAAGACAGCACGCCGGAGACAAAGTGGATGCCGATAAGCACATCTGAAATCAGGCAGACCGTCACGGCGGCCAGCAGCAGCCAGCGAGCTCCGCCGCCCCGCAGAGCGCCGGACAGGCACAGCAGAACGGGCATGAGCGTCGCGCACGCCTTCCAGAACAGGCTGCCGCGCCGGGGGCTGTCGAGATAGAGATACAAAAACAGCTCCATGGCGAGAAACAGGGAGGCGGCTAAAATCAGCTCGGTCACAGGCATCACGGCTCCTCTCTCAGGGGGCGGGGAACGGTGTTCCGTCTATCAGGGCGTACAGCTTTTCAATCTCCTCCTCGTTGGTATAATCGCAGGCGGAGAGGGCCGCGGTGAAGCGCTCGCGCAGCGCGCGATCCGCAAGCAGCCGCTGCAGGCCCTCCGCGATGCCCTCGGGCGTCATGGGGACGATGAGGCCGTTTTTCTCCGAGTCGATCTGGTCGGCGGCGGTGGAGAAATCGGTGAGCAGGATCGGACGGGCCATCACCATCGCCTCGTCGACAGCGATGCTCTTGCCCTCGAAGCGGGAGGTCTGGGCGTAAATGTCGCAGGCGCGCAGGAAGGGATAGGGATTGCCGCGCTCGCCGAGGAAAACGACCGTTTCGGTCAGGCCGAGCTCCTTTGCCTGCAGCTTCAGGTCGGCCTCCTCCGGGCCGACGCCGATGATGTACCAGCGGAACGAATAGCCGCGCTTCTTCATCAGAAGAGCCGCCAGCAGAGCCAGGTCGAGGCCCTTCTGGTGCGACAGGCGGGCGATGGTGAGAATCCGGGGACCGTCGAAATCGTCGCCGAAATCGGCGGGGGCCTGCGCCATCTGCCGCATGAAGCGGGCGGAGATGATATTATAGATCACATGAAATCTCGCCTCCCCACTGGGGAAGGCCGTGCACAGAGCGTCCCAGCAGGATTCGGAGACGGTGCACAGCGCGTTGAGGCGGGCCACGAAGCGGCGGTCGAGGTCGGCGTTGAGGCCCATGGCGCCGTAGTCGCCGTGGATAAAGCCGATTTTCCGCTTCGCCCTCACCTTGGAGACGGCGTAATAGATCGGCTGGCCCTCCATGAAGGCCACGACGGCGTCATACTCCTTCTTCGGGGCGCGGATGAAGTGCTTCTCGATCCGCCACATGCGGTACAGCCTGTCGCCCATGCCGCCCTGCGTCTTCCCCGCGAAGGTGACGAGCAGGCGGCAGAGCGCTATGAGCGGGTGTCCCTGCCGCACGAGCGCGGGAAACGCCTCGCGGATGTTCCTGCGGTAGACGCCGGGAAACAGGGAGGGCATGTGGTTCACCTGGGACGGGACACGGTCGAGGAAGAGGCCCTCGTCGGCAAAGAGCTGCAGATCGACGTCGTAACGGTCGTAATCAAACAGGCTCAGCAGGGTGACGAGGCTCTTCTCAATCCCGCCGCTGTGCAGGCTGAAGTTGACGAACAGGACCTTCTTTTTCTCCACAAGGCTTCCCCCTTACTTCTTCCCCGCGCTGCGGCGCAGGGAGGCGGCGTATGAGCGGTAGAACAGATAGACCGGCAGCGTCAGGCCGCTGCCCACCAGGGCGCGGATCAGGCGGTCCGCTCTCGTGCCCGCCCGCAAAACCGGCGAGGCGGCGGCCTCCCGCACGAGGGGCTGGCGCAGGATGCCGCTCACCTCTGCCCAGCGCTGCGCGAAGGAGGCCGGGTTCTTCGGCGAAAAGGCGTTGACGAGCGCGCTGTGCGCGGCGCTGCGCAGCAGCCAGGCGCGGTGGCGCTCGCCGTACTGCGCGGCGAGGCCCTGCGAGGCCAGAAGCTCCTCCACGATGGCGTAGCAGCGCAGCAGCATCTCCATCTTCTGCGGGCGGTAGCGGGTGCTCAGCGAATCGGGGTTGTAGCGGTAGTGATAGTATGCCCCGTCGACGAAGAGGACGCGGCCGGCGCGCGCGTGCGCCTCGATGGACACGGGGAGATCCTCGAGCATGACCTCCTGCTCCTTATAATAGGAAAGGCCGCAGCGGACAAACCAGTCGCGGCGGTAAAGCCTGCGCCAGGCGCAGCCGAGCATCTCCACGCTCCGCCACGCGCCGGAATCGGGGCCGGGGCCGATGAGCTCCGCCAGCACGCGGGCGGCCGTCTCCTCCCGCGGGGCGGCGGGATCGACGGGCAGCGTGCAGGGACGGCTCACGCCGTCTGCGACGTTCTCGCGGATAAAATTGAAGACGACGAGATCGGCTTTGTCCGCGTCGGCGGCGGCCGTGAGGCGCTCGAAGGCGTCCTCCTCGAGCCAGTCGTCGGAATCGACGAAGGCGAGATACTCGCCGCCTGCCTCCCGCGCGCCCCAGTTTCTCGTATCGCCGAGACCGCCATGCGGCTTGTCGATCACGCGCACGCGCGGATCGCTCTCAAAGCGGCGGGCAACGGCGAGCGAATTGTCTGTGGAAGCGTCGTTCACGAGAAGAATCTCCAGATCCGCGAGCGTCTGCCGCAGGATGCTGTTCACACATTGTTCGAGGTACCGCTCCACATTGTAGACCGGCACAATCACGCTGACCTTGGCCAAGACAGGGCCTCCCCTCTGTTGGGCTGCCCGCGGCAGGCTTCCGGCGGCCGTTCCCCCGGTTCGCCGCGGGCGGTGGTGTTGCTTTTGATTATAGCATTCCCCTTTCCCGAATACAAGCAAAAGAGCGTGCGGAAAAACGGCATGAAAAAATCCCGGCTGCTGAAGCAGTCGGGATTTTGTGGAGCGAACGACGAGGCTCGAACTCGCTACCTCCACCTTGGCAAGGTGGCGCTCTACCAGATGAGCTACGTTCGCGTGTTTTGTTTTTCGCTTTTCTCTTGGCGACGTGTGTTATTATAGCGTACCTTCCGGGAATTGTCAACACCTTTTTTCAAATTTTTTTGAGATTCTTTTCGGGGCATTGAGCTTGTCCCCGCGATGTGCTACAATGGAGACACTGTTTCAATCCGTCCCGGCCGGAGCCTCGGCAAGCGTGCCGCCGCTCCCGCGCCGCCCTGACAAATCCGGAGGAGGCCCTCGTTTTGAGCTATCTGTTGAATCTCGGCGCATGGAATTCCGTCTTTGCCGTCCCCACCGCGCTGGTGGACCGCCATCTGAAGCTGGCCGGCTCCGTTCAGCTCAAGGCGCTGCTGTGGGTGCTGCGCCACGGCGGCGAGTCTGTGGAGGAGGAGACGCTCTCCGCCGCCCTCGGCGTCTCGAAGGCCGACGTGGCCGACGCGATGCTCTACTGGCAGGAGTGCGGCCTCATTGTGCGGGGAGAGACGGGTGAGCTGCGCCCTGCCGGGGAGCCGGCCGCGCAGGGGAACGAGCCTGCGGCGGACGCTATGGCCGCCGCTCCCTCCTCCGCCGCGCCGCAGACTGTCTCCTCCCCTGCCGCCGCCGCGCCGCAGGCTGCCAGGGCCCCCGTGCTCCCGGCGCGCCCGCAGAAGCCGGACAACGCCTTCGTGGCCAAACGGATCGCGGAGAGCCCCGAGATTGCCATGCTCATGCAGGAGGCGCAGGTGATCCTCGGCAGGCTCATCAACAACGGCGACTCCTCCACGCTCCTGATGATGCACGACTATCTCGGCCTGCCGACCGACGTGATCCTCATGCTGCTGCAGTACACGGTGAGCGTGGGTAAGTCCAACATGCGCTACATTGAAAAGGCGGCCATCAACTGGGCCGACGAGGAGATCAACACGCACGAGAAGGCCGAGGAGAAGATCCGACGCCTCAACGAGAGCACAAGGGCCTGGGGCGTCGTCGAGCAGACGCTCGGCATTGCCCGCCGCTCACCGACAAAGCAGGAGACGGAGCTCGCTTCCCGCTGGGTCAGCGAATGGCGCTTCTCCCCCGACATGATCCGCGAGGCCTACGAGCGCTGCGTCGACCAGACGGGCAAGCTCAGCCTGCGCTACATGCATAAGATTCTCGAGCGCTGGCAGCGCGAGGGAATCCACTCGCTCGAGCAGGCGCGCCGCGAGCAGGAGGAAAAGTCCGCCGCCCGCCGCGAGCAGGAGGAAAACCGCGTCTCCTACGATATCGATTCGTTTGAGCGATCCGGCGCGTTCGACAGCTTTACTTCCTGATTTTTTCACCGTGAAAGGAGGAACCGGACATGGGCTACAGCAAAGAAGTGTACCGCACCGCCGCCGAGCTGCTCGCACAGCGCCGCGCAAGGGCGGAGCGTGAAGCGGAGGAGCGGCGCTCGGCCTTTTTCGCCGCGTGCCCCCGGGCGCTCGAGATCGAGCGGCAGCTGGCCCGCACGGGCGTCGCCGCGGCGCGCGCCGTCCTCGCGGGGGGAAACGTGCGCGAAAATCTGACGCGCCTGAAGGAGAGCAACCAGGCGCTGCAGCGCGAGCAGCAGGACCTTTTGCAGCAGGCGCAGCTGCCTCCCGATTATCTCTCCGTCCGCTACACCTGCCCGAAATGCGGCGACACCGGCTATGTGGACGGACGGCAGTGCGCCTGCCTGCGCCAAGCGCTGCGCGACGAGGCCTGCCGCGAGCTCAACGCGCTCACGCCGCTGACGCTCTCCACCTTCGAGAGCTTCTCCCTCTCCTACTACCCGGAGCAGACGCGCCATGCCATGGAGAAAATTCTCTTCAACTGCATGGACTACGCGAAGAATTTTTCCTTCTCCTCGCCCAACATTATTATGATGGGCAGCACGGGCCTCGGAAAGACGCACCTCTCGCTGGCGATCGCCCGCGCCGTCATCGACAGGGGCTTCGGAGTGGTGTACGGCTCCGTCAACAACCTGATCGACAAGCTCGAGCGCGAGCACTTCGGCCGCGACGAGGAGACCTCGATCCGCCAGAGCCTGATGGAGTGCGACCTGCTCATCCTCGACGATCTCGGCACGGAGTTCCGCACCGCCTTCTCGGTGGCGGAGGTGTATAACCTCGTCAACACGCGGCAGATGACGCGGCGGCCGACGATCATCAGCACCAACCTGACGATGAAGGAGCTCGAGGCGGCCTACACCAACCGTTTCACCTCGCGCATCATTGCCGACTACGTCCGCTGTCTCTTCCAGGGGGAGGATATCCGGCAGAAAAAGCGCATGCAGAGCGCGCAGAGCCGCCGTCCTCCGGAACCGGGCCGCGATTCCTGAATGAAAGACGCCGCGGCGCCGCCCGGAATGATACGGCGCTGCCTGAAAAAAGCTTCGCGTCCCCTCTCCCGCGGGAGAGAAGACGCGAAGCTTTTTTCTGTGCCTCCGTGCATCGAAGGCGGCTGCCTGCGCAAGCTAACGCAGGCAGCCGCGAAAAATCATCTGCTGTCAGGACGCGGCCGTTCCAACCGTCACCCGCTCCTTGATAAAGGTATAGTGGACGGAACCGCAGTGCGCGGACAGGGCACCGAGAACGATTGGCCTGCCCTTGGGAAAGCCCGCCGCGTTGGTGAGCGCCGGATTGTTCACCAGCATGCCGTACGTCTGCTCTTCATCCGTCACCCAGCCCATGCTCTCAAAGGTGGGCGGACCGCCCTGCGTGCTGTTCGGCGCGCGGGAGAACCACCGGCCGAGCCCCGAGGGGGCGATGAGGATCTCAAAATGCAGGTGGCAGGCTCCCGTGTTGTAGCCCGCGGAGTTCCCCGTTTTGGCGATGAGCGTTCCCGCCTCGACATAGGTTCCGCTGGGAACGAGATCCGTCTGGCTCAGGTGCTGATAAATGGAATAATAGGCGCGGCCTCCGCCGAGGGTGTGCTCCATCACCACGGTATAGCCGCGGCCGCCCCAGTTCGTGTCCACCCAGTAAACCGTGCCGGGCGCTGCGGCGTAGACATTCGAGCCATAGTCCGCCGCGATGTCGAGGCCGTTGTGCCCCTGGGTGCTCTTGTGAAAACTATCGCCGTAGGACGTGTGCTCCTGCCCGCAGAGGACGCAGACGCCGTTCTCGTTGTTCGAGCAGCCCGCCCAGTCGGAGATCTCGCTGTAATATTCCCTGTCGAGCGGGAACAGCCACACGCCGTCGTCCCTCGTCACAACGCTCCGCCTGTCGGCGGCCAAAGCGGACTGCGGGTATCCGACCCGCAGGCATGTCAGCATGCCGAACAGCAGCATCCACGCCGCAAGCCGCCGCAGCCAGGTGCTATTTCTCTTCATTCCTCTTCTCCTCCACTTGCGGCAGACGGCGCGCTCATCGCGCCGCCGCGCGCGTTTCCCTCTGTTGACCCGCGGGCGCTGCCCGCGCTGCGCCGATATTTTCCCGCCTGTGCGCCGCCAATCTCCCACCGGGAGGCTGCAAAACGCGCAAAGCGGCAAAGGAGTTGTAAATAATTCCCATATTCTTTCAATTTGGTGAGAAAGAATTACAAATTTTATTATAAGCTTTCGTTCTGCCTGTGTCAACGCATTTTTCTCCGGCTTTCGATTCGCTCCCCATTCTTGACTTCCCTCTCCGCGCGGTGTACACTCTCAGAAGAGAGAAGGGCCTTCTCTCCCATTCTGCATGTGAAGGAGCCAGATTCCATGACCTTTGACGAACTGCGGGAGCAGATCAACCGCTCCAACGAATATTCCTCCCGCCTCGGCCTCGTCGTCACCTCGATCGATGAAAACGGCGCGAAGGCGGAGCTTCCTGTGCGCGAGGCGTATCACAATCCCTTTCACACGGTTCACGGCGGCATCCTCTTCACCGTCGCCGACGTCACCGGAGGCGTCGCGGCCTTCTCCAACGGCTCGCCCGTCTGCACGGTCGACAGCGATTTCCACTATCTCAACGCCGGTCTCGGCACCCAGCGCCTCTTCGCCTCCTCCCACAAGCTCAAGGCCGGCAAGCGGCTGCTCGTCTACGACGTGTTTGTGCGCGACGAGAACGGCGTCCTGCTCTGCAAGGGCACGTTCACCTATTCCAAGCTGAATATTCCCAATCCGCATTCGCTCTGATCTTGCATCCAAAGGAAAAGTATGCTAGAATATCGCTGTGGTTCTGTATCAGATGATACACCATAGCGATATTTTTATTGACGAAAGGGTGTTTTTCCCATGAAGCTCTGGAAACGAATCTGTTCTCTTCTGTGTGTGATGACCCTGTCTGCGGCCATGCTGACCGGCTGCTCGACCGGTGAAGTCACCTCCTCCCCGTCCTCCGCGGACGCCGTGTCCGAGGCCGCTTCCTCCGACGCCGAAGCCGGAGAGGCCTCCGAGCCCGAGGAGACCTCCTCCGAGACGTCCAGCGAGGCGGAACCCGCGGACGATGTGACGATCCGCATCGGCGCGCTCAAGGGCCCGACGGGCCTTGGCATGCTGCAGCTCATGCAGGAGGCCAACGACGGCGAGAAGCCGTATGAGTTCACGCTGGCCGGCGCCGCCGACGAGCTGACCGGCAAAATCACCACCGGCGAGCTCGACGCCGTGGCCCTGCCCACCAACTCCGCCGCCGCCCTCTACAACAAGACGGAGGGCCAGCTGCAGATCGCGATGGTCAACACGCTCGGCGTGCTGTATCTCGTCACCTACGGCGACACCGAGATCACCTCGATCGCCGACCTGGCGGGCAAGACCGTCTACTCCTCCGGCCAGGGCACCGTGGCTGAGTACGCCTTCAACTATATTCTCTCCGCGAACGGCCTCGAGGCCGGGACGGACGTGACCGTTGAATACAAGACGGAGCACGCCGAGATCGCCACGCTGATGGCCTCCGGCCAGGCGGACATCGCCGTGCTGCCCCAGCCGTTCGTGACGCAGGCCACCAGCCAGAACCCCGACCTCAAGGTCGCGCTGAACCTGACCGAGGAGTGGGACAAGGCCGCCGACGGCGCGAGCATCCTCACCATGGGCTGCCTCGTGGTGCGCAGGGAGTTCGCCGAGGAGAACAAGGAAGCCTTCAACGCCTTCCTCGACGACTACAAGGAATCCGTGGAGTTCGTCAACGCCAACCCGGCGGAGGCTGCCGTGATCTCCGGCGAGGTTGATCTCATCGGCGCGGCCGTTGCGGAGAAGGCCATTCCCGAATGCAATATCGTCTATATCGACGGCGAGGAGATGAAGGAGAAGCTGCCCGGCTTCCTGCAGATCCTCTATGACGCGAACCCGCAGTCCGTCGGCGGGGCGATGCCCGGCGACGACTTCTATTATGAAAAATAAAACGGGCCTGCGGCGGGGGCTGACCCTGGCCGCGGCAGTGCTGTTCTGGCTGGCCGTCTGGGAGGCGGCCAGCCTTGCTGTCAATCTGGAGTTTTTGCTCCCCTCCCCGCTCCGCGTGGGAGAGCGCCTTGTGTCCCTCGCGGGGGAGGCGGAGTTCTGGGGGGCGGCGGGCGGCTCCATGCTGCGGGTGCTCGCGGGCTTCTCCCTCGCCTTTCTGGCCGGCGTGCTCGGCGCTGCGCTGGCCTTCCGGTTTCCCCCGGTGTCAGCTCTGCTGCGGCCCGTGCTGAGCATCGTGAAGGCCACGCCGGTGGCCTCGTTTATCCTGCTGGCCCTGGTGTGGATCCCCTCGCCCGGCGTGCCGGTGTTCACCTCCTTCCTCATGGTCTTCCCGATCGTCTTCGGGAACGTGCTGAGCGGCATGCAGAGCACCGACCGCGCCCTTGTGGAGATGGGCACGATGTACCGCCTCTCCCCGCTCTCGATGTTCCGGCAGATCTACTTTCCCTCCGTCGTGCCGTATCTCTCCGCGGCCTGCACTGCCGGGCTGGGCCTGGCGTGGAAAGCGGGCGTGGCGGCGGAGGTGCTTGCCAACACCCGCCTCTCTCTCGGCGGGAAAATCTACGCCTCGAAGATCTACTTCGAGACGCCCGATCTCTTCGCCTGGACGGCGGTCGTCATTGTCATGAGCGTGGCGCTGGAGAAGCTCGTGCTTCTGCTCATGCGGCGGCTGCTCGCATTCTTTCATCTGGAGGCTGCCCATGCTGACCGTGCAACACCTGACAAAAAGCTTTGACGGCGTGCCCGTGCTCACGGATTTCTCCTGCTCCTTCCCGGAAACGGGAATTGTGCGCATCGTCGGCCCGTCCGGCTATGGGAAGACGACGCTTCTGCGGTGCATCGCCGGGCTCGAAAAGCCAGACGGCGGCGAGATTTCCGGCGTGCCGGAGCGGATCGCCTACTGCTTTCAGGAGGACCGCCTCCTGCCGTGGCGGACGGCGCTCGGCAACCTGGAGGCTGTGCTCGGCCGGCGCAGGCGGGATGAAGCGCGCAGCTGGCTTGCCCGCGTGGGCCTGGCCGGTGCGGAGGAAAAATATCCCAACGAGCTCTCCGGCGGGATGCGCTCGCGCGTGGCCTTCGCCCGCGTCCTCTCCTTCGACGCCCCTCTGCTTCTCCTCGACGAGCCGTTTCACGCGCTCGACAGCGAGACGCGCGCCAAAATGGAGGCCCTTCTGGAGGCAGAGACAAAAGGCCGCCTTGTGCTTCTCGTCACCCACCACACACCGCCCGAGGGCGTGCCCGTGGTGCGTGTGGGATGCACGGAGGAACCAAAGCAATGAAAAACGGAGCCGCCGCACCGGCTGAAAACCGGTGCGGCGGCTCCGTTTCCTGTTTCAGGACTCCTCCTGGGCCTCCTGCTCCTCCCTGGAAAACATCAGAAGGAAGCCGACCAGCAAAAGGGCGGCGGCGATCCAGATGGCCCCATGCCCGAGCGTCATTGTGAACAGGGCTCCAATGGCCGCCCCGGCGGCGAAGATGAGGATAATCAGATAATAGTGCGCGCTGCGCCGCTTCTGCTCCGGGTCGTGCGTGCGCAGGTAGTGGTAGAGGTGCTCGGTGGCGCTGCGCATGTTGCCGATGCACATGGTGGTGGCGCAGGGAATGCCGCGGAACTTGCGGAAGCTCTCCACCTGCATGGCGCAGGCAAAGGAGAGCAGAACGTTCGCCGGGGTGTGCATCGTCTCGGGAAACAGCCCCGCGGCTGCGAGCAGAGCCATCTCAACCAGAAGGATCACCTGCCGCCAGTGCAGCACGCGGACGCGCTCGCAGAGGCTGCGGATCCACTCCGCCGCGAAAACGCCGAGCAGAAAGGAGAGCAGCGGAAACAGATAGTGCAGGGCCGTTCCCCATTCGCCGAGGGCGAGATTTTGCCCGAGCAGCACAATATTGCCTGTCTGGGCATTGGCGAAGACGCCGCCCCTCCCGTTGTAGGAGTAGGCGTCCTGAAAGCCGCCGGCGAGCGTGAGCACGACGCCGAGAGCCATGGAATCCGACATTTGTCCCTTGTTGCGCAAGGATAAGACCTCCTTCATCGGACGCCGTCCATGCGGGCGGCATAAACGCTGGAATATTTGTCCATACTGAAAGCATAAGATTGACCGAAAGGCGGCGAAAACGATGGAGAATGTGCTCAGACGGTTTCGGAACCCCAGAGCGGAGACGGTGCAGGCCTTCCGCGAGGAACGCGAACGCGCGGCGCGGCGGGAGACGCTCCTTCTCGAGCTCAGCGAGACGCGCAGGCGCTTAGCCTGCAACGAGGCGTGGTTTCAGCTCGAGACGGACGAGCACCGGGTGGAGGCGTGCGTATACGAGCGGCAATCGCTGCTCGCACACTGGCGCGGCCTGCTTGAGGAGGCCAGACGGGAGCGCGTGAGCTGTCCGCCGTTCCCGTAACCGCCGGGCTCCAGGGACAGTCAAAGCGCCGGGCCACAGGCAGCGCGGCGGGCAGAGCCGCCTGCCTCCCGGCAAAACCGCTCAGGAGGCCGCGGCCGCTTACCGGCGCCGCGCTGCCCGGTATCTCAAGGGAAAAGGGAGGGATCTGCTTTGCCGCAGGATGTTCTGCCGTGGCTCGTTGCCGCGGGTATTTTTGGTCTGCTCGTCGTCATCCAGCTGGCCGTGCGCGCAAAAAAGCCGGTGCAGCGCGCCGCGGGCGGCGTGCTCGTGGGGCTGTGCGCCCTGCTTGCCGTGAATGTGACGGGGGCCTTCACAGGCGTCTCCCTGCCGCTGAGCCCGCTCTCGCTCGGCGTGGCGGGAACGGCGGGGCTGCCGGGCGTCACACTTCTGCTGCTGCTCAATCTGCTGCTGCGCCCGTGAGCAAACTGAAAGGGGCGACTGTGTTTTTACAAACAGGCAAAGGGCGCCGCTGCCGCGACGCCCTCGTCTCATTTCTGTGATTGTTTGATGATCGCGGGAATCTGCCCGGACTGGCCCGTCATGAGCAAAAGCATCACCTGATAGACGAGCTCCGGAGACTCGTGGAAGCTGCGCTTGATCAGCTCCGCCTGACTCTGATCCGGGGCATAGAGAGAGAAGCGCATCAGCTCCACCTCGCCTCCCGAAACGTGGCAGGTCACCGTATATCCGGTGGGAATCGCTTCGATCTCCACCCTGTTTTCGCGCTCCCTTTTGGCGCGCGCAAGCAGATTCAGCGCAGCGGCAACAGCCTTTTTGCGCACGGAGGAGGGCAGCGCCTTATCGAGCTGACGGGCCACCATCTTCCCCTGCTCGGTGGCGGTATAGAAAGCCTCCTCGCCGGTGCAGGCGAGATTTCCATTCTCCGCGAGCTCTGCGAGGGAATCGGTCACCTCGAAATAATTGGCAAAGCCGTTTTCCTGCATAATGGAGAGAATATCCTCGCGGGAAAGCGGGGCGGAGACGCTTGCGAGCAGATAGCAGACAAGGATACGGATCTCATCCTTGCTTCTGAGCCCGCCGGGCTCGATTCCGCCCGTGAACGCGTCAAATTCCATCTCTGTGCTCCCCTCCTTCCCTGAATGGAGACAATCAACCATACCTAGGGCACCACCGCACAATTCGCGCCTTGGGGCTCAGGCGGCGTGTCGCGCCAAAATTTTCCGTGATATTTTCCAAAAATGCTCGCCAATCCGGCAAGGATTGCCTGCGCTTTTTGGATCATCTCAC
>CALWRP010000041.1 GCA_944383955.1 uncultured Clostridia bacterium | reverse complement strand
TCGCTCATCTCCTGCACGGTGCCGCTGCCCACGTTGCCGTTGACATAGGGCTCGCAGCCCAGCTGGCGGCACAGCTCCATGAACTCGTGCGTGCCGAAGGAGTTGTCCTCCACCACGCCGCCCCAGTTGGTGTTGACCATGCGCTTGCGCTGCTCCTGCGGGCCGATGCCGTCCTTCCAGTGATACTCGTCGGCAAAGCAGCCGCCCGGCCAGCGCAGCACCGGGATTTTGATGTTGCGCAGCGCCTCGACGACGTCGGTGCGCATGCCGTTCACGTTCGGGATCGGGCTGTCCTTGCCGACAAACATGCCGTTATAGATGCAGCGTCCCAGATGCTCCGAGAAATGACCGTAGATGTTGCGGTTGATGACCGCTCCCTTTTTGGCGGTGTTCACCTGCAAAATTGCCATGATTCATGTTCCCCTTTCTGTCGTCACATTGCAAGGCTGAAGGGCTCAGCCGCGAATTTCAAAGAAGCCGCACACGCCGGAGCGGCCGGTCAGCTCGAGGCTGCGGCTGTCGGGCTGCGAGCCGCCCGCCGTGATGCAGTAGCGGCCGGGCAGCACGGCGCGGGAGCCGTCGTGCGCCACGGTGAGCATCGAGCTCGCCGCGACGCGGAGGGTGACCTCGCGCTCCTCACCGGGAGCGAGCTCCACGCGGGCGAAGCCGCACAGGCTGCGGATGGGCTGAT
This sequence comes from uncultured Clostridia bacterium, assembly GCA_944383955.1. Classification (GTDB taxonomy): domain Bacteria; phylum Bacillota; class Clostridia; order Oscillospirales; family Acutalibacteraceae; genus Caccousia. The sequence continues at coordinate 20,365 of CALWRP010000041.1, read as the reverse complement.
CGTCGCCCGGATTGCCGGAGAGGTACAGCTCGATGACCTCCGCGCCGGCGCGCTCGCCCTCGTTCTTCAGGCGGACGGTCACGTCCATGTCGCTGCCCGCGTCGATCGCCTCGGGCATCTGCAGGGACTGGTACGCAAATTTCGTATAGGAAAGGCCGTAGCCGAAGGGATAGAGCGGCTCCTCCGTCAGATAGCGGTAGGTGCGGCCCTTCATGCTGTAATCCTCAAAATCGGGAAGCGTGTTGCTCGGGGAATAGAAGGTGACGGGCAGACGGCCGGAGGGGCTGAACTTGCCCAGAAGCAGCTCGGCCACGGCCAGGCCGCCGAGCGCGCCCGGATACCACGCCTGCACCACGGCGGCGCAGTGCTCCTGCGCGTAGGTCAGATCGATCGAGCTGCCCGCCAGCAGGACGACCACCACCGGCTTGCCGGTGGAGACCACGGCCTCCAGCAGCCTCTGCTGCGGCGTGGGGAGGGAGAGGCTGAGCTTGTCGCCCGACGCGCTGAGGTTGCCGGTATCGCCCTGCTCGCCCTCGAGCGTCTCGTCCAGGCCGAGGCAGACGACGGCCACGTCGCTCATGGCGGCGCAGGCCTTGGCCTCCGCCAGGCGGTCATCCGGCAGGGCCAGGCCCTCCACGCGGTCGTTGAAGATGTGGGAGCCCTCGCTGAAGAAGATGCGCACGCTGTCGCCGAGCTCGGCGCGCAGGCCCTCGAGCACGGTGTAGTGGCGCGAGGCGGTGCCGTGATAGTTGCCGTTGAGGGAGGCGCGGCTGTCGGCGTTCGGGCCGATGACGGCCACCTTCGTCAGCTTCTCTTTGCACAGCGGCAGCAAGCCGTCGTTCTTGAGCAGGACGAGGGAGCGGCGGGCGGCCTCGAGGGCCACCTCGTTGTGGGCGGGGGAGTCGGCCTCCTCGTAGGGGATTTTGTTGTACTCGCAGTTCTCGTCGAACAGGCCGAGCAGGAAGCGCGTCGTGAAGAGGCGCTCCGCCGCCTCGGTGATCTGCTCCTCGGTGACGAGGCCCTCGCTCAGAGCCTGCAGCAGATAGGCGTACATCGAGCCGCAGTTGACGTCGCAGCCGTTCTTGAGCGCCAGGGCGGCGGACTCCGTGGGTGTGTTCGTCACGTGATGCGTCTGGTGGAAATCGCAGATGGCCCAGCAGTCGGAGACGACGTGGCCCTCGAAGCCCCAGGTGTCGCGCAGAATGTCCCCCAGCAGCGTCTTGCTGCCGCAGCAGGGCTCGCCGTTGGTGCGGTTGTACGCGCCCATCACGGATTCCACCCCTGCCTCCTTGACGGCGGCCTCGAAGGCGGGCAGATACGTCTCCCACAGATCCTTCTGGCCGACGCGCGCGTCGAACTCGTGGCGCTTGCCCTCAGGGCCGGAGTGCACCGCGAAGTGCTTGGCGCAGGCGGCTGTCTTGAGATACTCGCCGTCGCCCTGCAGGCCCTTGATGAAGGCGACGCCGAGACGGGAGGTCAGATACGGATCCTCGCCGTAGGTCTCGTGGCCGCGGCCCCATCTCGGGTCGCGGAAGATGTTCACGTTCGGGGACCAGAGCGTCAGCCCCTTGTAGATATCGCGGTCGCCCTGCGCGGACTGCATGTTGTACTTCGCGCGGGCCTCCGTGGCGATCACCTCGGCGATTTTTCCGAGGAAGGCGTCGTCGAACATGGCGGCCATGCCGATCGCCTGCGGGAACATGGTGGCCGTGCCGGCGCGCGCCACGCCGTGGAGCGCCTCATTCCACCAGTTATAGGCGGGAATGTTCAGCCTGGGGATGGCGGGAGCCTGAAAGCGCAGCTGCGACGCCTTCTCCTCCACCGTCATCCTGGCGACGAGCTCCTTGGCAAGCTTTTGAGCGGTTTCGCGTTTCATCATGAGAATGGGATCCTCCTTTTCGGCATGCTGCCGTTATTCGAGTGTGAAGGAGGCGAGGTTCGCCGCCCCCTGCCCTTCATAGGTGAAATAGAGAGACTGGACGCCGTCGGGAATGGCGATCGCCGCCGTGTATTCCTTCCAGACGTTGGAGAACTCGACCGGGATCATTCCCAGCGCCGGACCGTCCCATGCCGTGCGCACGCAGAACGCGCCCTTGCAGTAGCCGCGCACGCGGATGGATACCCGGCGCACGCCGCGGCAGTCAAAAGAACGGAAGCCGGCCGTCGCGCCCGCGAGGAGGTTGGCCACATAGCCCGGTTCCTCGTCGCCGTCGCGGCCGTCCTGGGTGATCTTCGGGAAGCGGCAGTCCATCCACTCGCCGGGCGCGCCCGTCGTGAGCGGATCCTCGCCGCCCGCCGTGAAGAGCTGGCAGGCGATGTAGGCCGGATATGTGCCCTTGCCCTCGAGCGGGCCGCCGTTTGCCCCGCAGGAGGTCATCTGCGCCTGGATGATGGAGCCGTCCTCGCGGAACTCGATGGGCTCGATGCAGCCCTGGCGGCTGAAGTTCGTGCCGTCGGTGTGCCGATGATAAAAAATATACCACTTTCCAGCGATTTCCACAATACTTCCGTGATTATTTCCGCCGTAAAACATCGGTTTATCCGCGGGCTTGTAGGAATCGATGTGGATGTCGTTGTTGGCGACAATGACGCCGCCGTAGACAAAGCCCTCCATGGGGGAGCGGCTCACGGCGTAGCACAGCTCGAACATGCGGATGGAGGAATATACAAAGTAATACAGATCGCCGCGTTTGCGGATCGACGGGGCCTCGAAGAACTCGTGGCCCTCATAGCCGCTGCCGAAGCTGAACGGCTGGCTGGGGGCGATGCGCACGGGGCCGGCCTCGATGGTGAGCATGTCCGGGCCGAGCGTCACGCCGTGCGGGCCGGTGCGGGAGACGTCGCCGATGGCGCAGAAGCCGGTGTAGAGATACGTCTTGTCGCCCTCCGTCATCACGCCGGGATCGAACTGCGGCTCGTCGCCCTCCCGCTCGCCGAGGCGGGTGCCGTCCGGATAGTGCACGTAGCCGTGGAACTCATATTTTCCTGCGGGAGTGTCGCAGACGGCCACGGAGACGACGGGCAGCTTGTCGAGCACATAGAAGAGGTAATAGCGCCCGTCCGGGCCCTTTGTCACGTCCGGGGCGTAAAGGCACATGCTGCCGTCCGGGTTGGCCGGATCCTGCGTCTTTTGGTAGATGACGCCCTCGCAGCGCCAGTCGCCGAGGTCGTCCTCAGGGGCCGACCAGCACACGTAGTCGCCCAGACAGTAGGCGTTCCCGCGGAAGAAGTCGTGGGAGCCGTAGACATAGACGCGGCCGTCGAAGACATACGGCTCGCCGTCCGGGATGTATTCCCAGGAGGGGAGATAGGGGTTGAACGCTTGCTTTTTCATGGGGAACAGCCTCCTTATCCTTTCACGGCCCGCTCATACGAGTAGCCGCGGTCGCCCTGCCCGTTCGCGGGCGTCAGTTCAAACGAAACGACGGCGTTTTCGGCGAGCGTGAGGGTGAAGCGCGCCTCGCCGTTCTCCGCGTTCACGCGCCGCGTCGCGGCGGCCGGAACCGCGCTCTCGCGCAGGAGCTTCGTCAGCGCGGGGGAGAGGGAGGAGGGCTCGCCGAGATCGTGCCAGATTTTCAGCGGGTTCGCGTGATCCTCGTCCACCGTTCTGGTGAGCAGGCACCACGCGCCCTCCGCGGGAAGGGTGAAGGTCAGCGCCGTCTCGCCGCCCGTCTCCTGGCCCAGGTTCCACGCCACGCCCGCGATGGAGCCGTCCGCGCGGCGAACCGCCACGGCCTCCTTCGAGCGCAGGAGGCATTCGCCCTGCAGCTTTTTGAAGAAGGCGAAGGTCCAGAACGTCGGCTTGGGAATGCAGCCGTTGGCCACGAGGCCGAAGCCGCCGTGGAAGGGGGTGAAGGGCACGCCCATCTCCTCGAAGACGTCGCCGAACGTCCAGTAGGAGTAGGAAGCGTTCACCTCGCCGAGGCGGGCCAGCAGGCGGGCGACGTAGGCCGCGTTGCGCGTCGTGTCGTGCACCGGGCTGTCTGGCCGGTAGGAGGTGTTGAACTCCGTGATGTGCATCGGGATGCCCTTGTATTCCGGGAAGCTGTCGACGATGTCGCGCGAGACCTGCAGCTCCTTGAGGCTCTCGTCGGGGTCGCGCAGCGCGCCGTAGCTGTAGCGGCCGTCCTCGTCGGGCGTCTCGAAGGTGTAGAAATGGCGGGTCGCGAAGTCGAGGGGGAGGGCGTTGTCGTGGCAGAAGCTCATAAAGTCCTGCATCCACTCCACATCCTGCACGCCGCAGATGGCCGGGCCGCCCACACGGAAGCGGCTGTCAACCTCCTTGACGGCCTCGATCGTCTCCCGGAACAGGCGGAAGTACTCCTGCTTGTCGGCTCCCTTCCAGAAGCCGGGCAGGTTCGGCTCATTCCAGACCTCGATCGGCCAGGTGAGCGCGTCCTCGCCGTAGCGCTCGAGCAGGTGGCGCAGAAGGGCCTGCACCAGCGCGCGCCACGCCGCATACGTCTTCGGCGGGGTGACGTTGCCCTTCCAGTAGAAGACCGTCTGCTCGCCGGACGCCATCTTCTCCGGCATGAAGCCGAGCTCGAGGAAGGGCTTCAGGCCGACCTCGCGGTAGCTGTCCATCACGCGGTCGAGATAGGTGAAGTTATACTCGGCGTGCGTCTCGCCGTTCGCGTCCCGATACTCCTGGTAGATCGCCATATCGTCGCAGAACAGGCCGTGGCCGCGGATGTGGGAGAAGCCGATCTCCTCCTGCACCAGCCGCAGCTGCTCAAAATATTCCCGGTGAAGCGCCAGCCCCATCCGGCCCGTGCCGACGCACTCGCCGGCATGGTTGTGGAATTCCTGCCCGCAGCCCGGCTGCAGGGTGTACTGGGTCTCTCTCATGTCTAAAAACTCCTCCTTTGGGTTCAGCCGCCTCAGTTCTCTGCCTCGCCCATGAGCCAGCGCAGGGAGGAGGCGATGTGCGGGTGCCAGAAATTGTAGTCGTGCACGCCGGGGCCCTCGCGGTAGGTGAACGGGAAGCCCTGCTCCGTGAGGAAGCGGCGGAAGATCTGGTTATCCTCATAGAGGAAATCCTCCGTGCCGATTGCCAGATAGAGCTCAGGCAGCGCTTTCCCCGCCGCCATCAGCTCTTTGACCAGCGTTTCCGGGTTGTTGCGGCTCTCGAGCAGCTTCTCCGGCTCGCCGAACATCAGCTTGTAATAGTCGTAGTTGGCAACGCCGTCGAGATCGGGGCCGCCGGGCTTCATGGCCGCGACCTTATGCGTGATCAGCGCCGCGGAGAGCGAAACGATCTTGGAGAACGTCTCCGGGTAGGCAAGGCCCGTGTGGACTGCGCCGAAGCCGCCCATGGAGATGCCGCCGATGAAGGTATCCTCGCGCTTGTCCGAGAGGCCGAACGTCCGGCGGACGTAATCGACGAGCTCGACGCCGACGAAGGTCTCATACTTTCGTCCCGTCGCCGCTCCGTCGAGGTAGAAGCTGTTCTCCCCGGAAGGGCAGACGAGGGCCAGGTTGTACTGGGCGGCCAGCGAGAGGATCGTCGTGTCCTTCACCCAGTCGTCGCCTGTGCCGGTGTAGCCGTGCAGCAGGAAGAGCGTTTTCGTGGGGCGCTCAAAGTGCTTCGAGCGGAATTCCGGTGCGATATCGTTCGGAAGATAAATGGAAAACGAAGCGCCGCGGCGCAGCGCGTCGGAAAAATAGCTGCCGTGAAACAGTGCCATGTGTGCCTTCTCCTTTCTCAGCTTTTCTCGCGGCCGACAAAGAACTCCATCACCTCGCCGGCCGGGCAGGATTCCGTCTTCGGCATGCCGTAGAAGGTCATGCGCGTGGGAGCAGCTTCGCTCCATGGCTTCCATTCCTCCTGCGCAGTGCCGTCGGCATCCTGGCAGTTGGGATTTCCTGTCTTGACGAAGGCGGCCCAGTAGTTGCACATCTGGCGGGCCAGATCGTAGTGCTTGCCGGTGAACGGACGCCAGCACTTGGCCAGCGTCTCAAAAAAGAACCACAGGTCGCTCGAGTGGAACGCGCCCGGGTTGTCCCAGCCGGGGATCTCCGGCCCGAACTCATAGACATAGCACGGGCTCTTGGCGCCCTTTTCCTCGCGGCGGCGGCACAGGGCGCGGATGGCGATCTCCACGGCGCTGACGGTCGCGTTCTTCTTCGCCGCCTCAATGCCCTCGCCGGCGCGGACGACGGAGAGGAAGGCCTCGGTGTCTTCCCCGAGATACCGCTGTGCCAGCGCGCGCAGCGCCTCGTCGGAATCAGCCTGCGGCACGGCGAAGAACTCGGCATTGGTGTCGCCGATCATCAGCGGGATGTCGGGCAGCTCGCCGCGCTTTGCGGTCTCCCAGCTGATGCGCTGCTGGAATTTGCCGTCGGCGATCACGGTCCAGAACACGCCGAACTCCTCCATCTTGTTGCGCAGCAGCTCGGCGGGCAGGGCGCGCGCCTCGGCCAGCGTGCTGATGCCGAGGAAGCGGAAGAACTCGACGCCCTTCTGCTCGAGCTCCGCGAGCGTGCTGATGCGCGGCTCGTCATACGGCTGCACAAAGACGCCGCTTTCCACGATGGCATGGGAGACGCAGGCAGCGCTCACCGGGTTGTTGAGCTGGGCCATCACGCTCGCGCCGCCCGCAGACTGCCCGGCGATGGTGATATTCTCCGGATCGCCGCCGAAGGCCGCGATATTGCGCTTGACCCACAGCAGGCCGGCCTGCTGGTCGAGACAGCCGAAGTTCGCCGGGGCGTCGGGCTGCTCGGCGGTCAGCTCGGGATGCGCCAGGAAGCCGAAGACGTTCACGCGATAGTTGACCGTTACCACAATGATGCCGCGGCGGGCCAGGCGCTCGCCGTCAAACTCCATCTCCGCGGTGTAGCCGCACTGGAACGCGCCGCCGAAATACCACACGAGGACAGGAAGCTTCTCCTCCCCCGTCACAGCGGGCGTCCACACATTCAGGTAGAGGCAATCCTCGCTCATCGGGATCTGCGGGTCGACATGCCACTCGCGGGCGTAAAAGTCCTCCGGGTTCGCCCCGGGAACATACTGCATGGAGATGGGGGCGAACTCATAGCAGGGCCGCACGCCCTCCCAGTCCGCCGCGGGCTGGGGCGCGCGCCAGCGCAGCTCACCGACGGGCGGAGCCGCGAAGGGGATTCCCTTGAACGAGGTGATGCGCGGGTCCGCGGCGGGCAGGCCGCGGACAAGGCCGTTTTCTGTCTTGACAACTCTGAGCATAGATGGTTCCTCCCTTGTTTTCTGAGTGGGGCGGGCCTGAGCGTTCATGAACCGGCTGCCGCTCCCGGGCAAAGCCGAAGCTGTTCTTCCGGCCTTTCTCTGTCAGCCCACGCGCACGCGCAGCGAGACGCGGCGCAGGGCGGGGTTGACGTCCCGCTCGGCGGAGAGGTCGAAGCGGGGGCGGTTCTGCAAATCAAAATGCACGCGGCGGATGCCGGCGCAGCGCAGACGGCTCTCGAGGTCCGTCTCGCCGTGGTAGGCGACCCACAGGTTGCCGAGCTCGTCCCGGAAGAAGGAGTTGTGCCCCGGTCCGTACTCGCCGTCGACCGAGTAATAGGTCAGAACGGGCGTCAGGCCCTTTTTCCAGTTGGACGGATCGGCCAGATCGTCGTTCGGGTCGGCAGTCAGCAGGCCCACGGCGTAGGTGTAGCTGTTGGCCGCTCCGGCCGAGTAGGCGAGGAAAACCCTGTCCTCGGTGACGAAGGCGTAGGGGCCCTCGTTGTTGACGGTGGTCTCCAGATTCTCCCAGCTCAGCAGCGGGCGGGAGAGCAGGGCGGGCTCGCCGGCCAGCTTCCACGGCTCCTGCTCGCTGAGCGGGGCGATATAAAGCATGGAGCCGGTGTCGAGCGGCGTTCCCATGCCGAAGCGGTACGACCACGCCGCGTAGACGCGGCCGCCCGCCTCGATGACAGTCATATCCAGCGTGATGCCCTTTTCCGTGAGCGGCGCGCCGTCCTGCCGCACCACGCGGCGCGGCTCCTCCCAGGCGTCGGGATCGGTCATGTGCCCGCCGGGCTTCAAATGCATCACGTGGCACTGCGGCCCCCAGACCTTGCCGCTCAGGGCAAAGAAAATGTACGGCTCTCCGCCCACGATGTGGAATTCCGGGGCCCAGAAGGTCTGGATGTAGCCGCGCTCCTCGTCGTAGGGGAGGATCAGGTGGAGCTTGACGTCGGGAGCGAACAGGCCCTCGCGCGTGTCCGCCTCGCGGAGATACAGGCCAACGTCGCCGGTCGTGTCGCTCGTGGAGAGGTAGTAGTACTTTCCCTCCCACGGCACGATAACAGGGTCGCCCGTTCCCTGCGTCAGCGGGAAATGATAGGGGTTGCTGCGGATTTCACCCTCGATCGCATAGACGCCCGGTGTCGAGAAGTCGACGGGGGAGAGGTCCCAGTCGACGCTCTGCAGGGCGGCGGAGCCGTCCGAGTAGATCGCCGCGGCGTTCACCGCCTGCACGTCGGCGGGGGAGGCGGCGTCGACCTCCCTGGGCAGGACGGTGTCCACATGGAAGAGCCGTCCCCAGTAGGTGCGCACGCGATCGCAGAGGTTGGCGCTGATGGAAACGGTGTTGCCGGCAATCGCGCCGTCCGGCAGCCCGGCGGGCACAGGCTCGTCCTCCCACACCGCGGGGCGGGGGGAGGTCAGCAGCCAGCCGCCGAGATCCGTGCCGTGCGCCTGCCAGCAGCCCTTCTCGTCCGTCCATACCACGGCGTACTGTCCGGCTTCGCGCTCATAGCGGATGCGCACGCGCTCCACCTGTCCCGCGCGGCCCAGAGGGAGAAGGCCGAGGAAGGAAAACTCCATAAAGTCTTTGGTGCTCCACAGCAGAATCTGACCGCGGCTGTCGGGATCAGCTTCTCCTTTTTCTGTGACGCGGACGGCGGCAATGCCCCAGCCGTCATGTGCGAGGGGAAAGACCCAGGGATTTTTGAGGCTCTTGGTGTTCAGCGTGTTTTCCGCCGACACGTCCGCCTGTGCAAACAGGATGCCGTAGTTGTGATGGAGCGCCTCGAAGGTTTTGCCGTCGCGGCTGACGGCAAAATGCACTGCGCGTGCCAGTCCGTCCGGATAAATTCCCGGCTGCGGTTCGCGGGTATAGACTGTCAGAAAGCACTCGTTTTGCTGATAGATTCCTTCCATGCTTCGGTTCTCCTTTTCGCCCCGTGCCGGGGCTTCATTATCATGACCATAAAATGCGGGCAGGGAAACGGAGGGTGCTTGTTTGGAAAGAGGGCGAAGGCTTCGTCTGAGTGTTGAATGCGGCGGGTGGAGCTGTTACCGCTTGCGCCGCGGATCGATTTCGTACACGCGGCCTGCCTCCAGACTGGCAAAGGGGCCGGGCAGGCGCCGCCCTGCCGGAGCCGGGCCGAAGAAATCCTCCATCGTTTCGCAGGAGGCCGTCACACAGGCCAGCTGCTCCGGATCGGTGACAAAGCGCGCGCCGTCCAGGTGCAGGCGGCCGAAGCGCGGCGGCTCCTGCGGGCAGGACATCTCGAGCGTGAGCGCCTTCGTGTCCACGCGGACGTCGAACCAGCCCTCCTGGCCCTCGCGGTCAAAGCCGAAGAATTCCTGCCAGGCGTCGAGGTTCAGGCAGTTTTCCGGCGCGGGGTAGAGCACGCGCAGATAGCCGCCCGGCATGTTGACATAGGCGTTGCCCTGCGCGTCGTTGTCGCGGGTGGGGAACTTGATCGCGGCCTCGCCGCAGTCGTAGAAGAGGTTGTTGCGGATGCGCGCCTCGCGCCCCGTGCCGCCGCGGCCTCCGGGGCCGTGAATGCGGAAGGCGACGGGCTTGACGAAATAGCCGGCGCTGCGGCAGCGGCCGATGAGGTTGTGCTCGACGTGCAGGCGGTCGGTGCCCTCGCCGTAGACGGCGTAGCCGTTGACGACCGCGTGCTCCTCCATCTTGTACCAGCCGGACGAGCCGGGCTCCGCCGGGATCGCCGCGGGGTCAAAACGGCCCTCGACATTCCAGAAAATATTGTTGTCGATGAGATTGATGCCGTCGCGCGAGCACTCGATGAAGATGGCTTCGCGCTGCTCACGCCCGTCGAGGAAGAGGTTGCGTGTGATGCGGTTGTCCTCGTTGCCGACGTCCATCCACAGATGGTCGGCGCGGAAGGTTTCGGTGAAGACGTTGCGGCGGATCAGGCTGCCGATGCTGTTGTGCACTTTGATGCCGCCCGCCTCCCAGGAGAGCTCCATTGCCTGCCAGCCGGTGCCGGTGATGAGATTGTCCTCAATGAGCAGGTGGGACGCGAACAGGCCCGCGATGCCGCACACACCCGCGTCGCGGATCTCGCATCCGCGGATGACGGTGCAGCCGATGATCTGGTTTTCCCCGATGGTGTGATGCCAGCACTCGTTGCCGACGTCGATGCCCACGGCGTTCGACCAGTCGACGACGCAGTCCTCAATGATCCAGTGGTGGCCGCGGAAGCAGGAGATGGCGCCGCGCTGCGGAACAGGCGCGCCGGTCGCCGCGTGCGCGCACGTGAGACCCTTCACCTTGAGATAGGAGAGGAAGGGGGTCTCCGGCGCGAAGCACTGCTCGCGGCTGGTGAGCTCGATCACATGATACCGCGGATCGCCGTCGTCCGCAAGACGGAAATGAACGGTTTGCCCATTCGCCTCCACCCAGTAGGAGCCGGGCGTCTTCGACATCAGGCCGTAGAGCGGAACCTGGCGCAGCGGCTTGCCGTCCACAAAGACCATGCCGCGGCGGTTGAGGTAGGTGGTCATGTCCGTCTTGTCATACTCGATGAACAGTCTGTCGTGCAGGATGTTGACGGCGCAGAACGGGTTGTAGCCGCGGAAATCGTCCGGGTTGAGCCTGGTCTCCCAGATGCGCACGCCCTCCGGCGCGCTTCCCATGCCCTGCGGCGTCAGCTCCCAGCCGGTGCTCTCGGAAAACTCCGTCGCCTCCACAGAGGCCTTGATCACAGCCTCGCCGTCGCCGAACGCCTCGTAGGCAATCATCTTTTCCGGCCCCTCGCCGCCGCGGCGCGGGCGGACGCACTCGCGGTAGACGCCGCCGTGAATCAGCACGCGCTCGCCGGGCAGCACGCGATCAGCCGCCGCCTGGATCGTTTTGAGCGGATGGTCGGCGCTGCCGTCGTTCCCGTCGTCGGCGTCCGGGTGAGAGGGGTTGACGTGGTAGTCGCGGGTATAGGTCTGCTCCTGCTCCCAGAAGGCGAAGCGCTCGCCGCTCGGCAGCCTGTCCCCGAGATCGCCCTCGACCATGCCGGGCACGCTGCACACGGCCTGGTATGCGGCCTTCGGGCGGAAGCCGCGCTCAAAGAGGAGCGGGCGGCAGGGCTGGCGGCGGAAGCCGGTGAGCCAGCTCTCCTCGTCCTGTACGCCCCAGAAGGTGACGCCCGTCACGTTCGCCGCTCCCGCCTTTTTTTCCTCGAGAAGGATGGAAAAAATCGAGCGGTAGCGCAGGGCGAGGCGCTCCATCGCGGCCTCCGAGGTGTCGGGCGTGAAGACGTCGAGCTCCGTGACCTGCAGCTGCAGGCCGAGCGCGCCGTAGCGCCGCACCGCCGCGCGGTAATCCTCCGCCTTCGGCTCTTCCAGCTGCAGGTGAGACTGCATGCCCATGCCGTCGACGAGCCCTTCGGCGAGAAGAGGCTTCAATATCGTTTCACAGATGGCCTCCCGCTTTTCCGGGAGGAACGTGTCATAGTCGTTGTAAAAGAGGCTGACGCCCGCCGCCGCGTATTTTCTGGCAAAGCGGAACGCCTGAACGACGAAATCCGCGCCCACCGTCTCCGTCCACAGGGAGGAGCGCAGCGCGCCGCCGTCGATGGCCTCGTTGACGACGTCCCAGGCGTAGACGACGCCGGGATATTCCTCCTGCACAAAGCCCAGCACGCCTTTGATATAGCCCTCAAGGCGGGCGAGCATCGTCTCCCGGTCCGCGAGCGGGGCGTCGGGGGAGGAGGAGTAATTCTGCGCGAAGAACCAGCGCGGCGTCTGGTTGTGCCAGACGAGCGTGTGCCCGCGCATGCCGATACCGTTTTCTTTTGCGAAGTTGAGGGTACGGCGGGCCCTGTCGAAGCACAGGGCGGGGGCTCTGTCATAGCGGGCGGGCTCTCTTCTGTTTTCCGCCTCATCGAGCAGAGCTTCAGGCTTCATATCGTTTTCGCAGGTGAGCGAGGCGTACTGCTCCCGGATCGCGCGAAGAGCTGCCGGCCGTTCAAAAATGCTGCCGGGGACGGCCGCGCCGACCGGAAAATACGGCTGAAAGACTTTTTTCAGACTCATGTTTCAAACACTCCTGTTCCCCAATTTGAACCGCGCCCCGATGGGGGGACGAACTCCCCCCCGGGCGCGTTCTGCCTGATTTGAAAGAAAGGGGGCCGGCGCATGGCCGGCCCCCAATGCTGCAAAGGACTTGCCTTTGTCTTTTGATTCAGTTGTGCTTACTCAGCAGCGGCGATTCTGGCGTCGATGAGCGGCTGATACTTCTCGGTATCATACTCGGTCAGCGTGTTCCAGTTGAGGCCCTCGAGCTGGGTCATCAGGTTATCCCACAGGGAGTTGAACTCGGCCTCGTCAGCCGCGAAGACCATCTGCCAGGAGGTGTCCTTGATCAGGGTGCCGCACTGGCTGCGGATGAGGGCAATGTCGGTGGAATCGGTCGCGAGCGGGATGTTGATGTTGGCGACCATCTTCAGCTGGTCGGTGCCCTCGAGATACTTGACCTCGTTCTCGGCGCCGTACTTCTCAATCCACTCGTTGGTGGTGGCCGTCAGGTTCATCTCGATGGAGGAAGCCCACAGGGACGGATCATAGCTCTCGCCGGTCAGCGGGTTGGTCGCGGCAGAGCCGACGATCCACTGGTTGACCTGGTTGTTGCCGTCGCTCCAGGAGCCGCCGCCGTACTCTTCCGGAACCTCGATGGTCGTGGTGAAGCGATCCTGGCCTTCCTTGGTCAGGGTGTAGGTGCCGTCGTCGTTCACGGTGTAGATGAAGCCCTCCAGGCTGGCGTGCTGGTAGTCAAGGCCTTCGGGGGAAGCAACCCAGTCGAGGAACTCCATGATTCTGAGCTTCTTCGTCTCGTCCACGGAGGAGCCGACGCCCCAGACGCGGCCGTCGCCATAGTAGGAGTCAGCCTGCTGGTAGTAAACGAGCTCGTCAACCGGCGTGTACATGTAGTTCTCGCGGCTCTCGCCGTGCTCCGGAGTGTTCCAGAAGCCGTTCTGCCAGTTGTACCAGAAGAGGTAAACTCTCTTCTGCTTCATCTTGCTGTCGCAGACGGTCGTCCAGTCCTGCGTGGCGGAGTCGGGATCCATGATGCCGAGCTGGTTGGCCTTGAACAGGAACTGCAGGGCCTTGTAGTAGCCGCCCTCGGTATCGGTGAGAGGCGTGATGGAGTTGTCATAGCCGACAAGGACGGAGTCCTTCACCTGCTGGCCGAACCAGTAGGTCAGCAGAGCGGCGTTCTCGCTGTAGTTGGTGTCCCAATCCTTCCACATCGAAATGCCGTAAGCCTTGTCGCCGGCCTCGTTGGTCGGATGAGCCTCGAGCATGTCGACGAGCATGTTGAGCAGGTCGTCGGTGGTCTTCAGCTCAGGGCAGCCCAGCTCCTCAAAGTAATCCCACGGCACGCGGGGCGCGCTGAACGTGGTCTCAGCGACATAAGCGGAAGGACCGTTGTTGTTCATGTTGCAGGGGATGGCGTAGATGGAGCTGCCCTCCACGACGCTCATGCTCTGGTTGAACTGGTCGATCTGCTCCTTATACTCGGCAAGGTGCTCGTAGTTATAGATGATGTCGCCGATATCCATGATCAGGCCGGAGTCGATGCAGTCCTGCATGTCGCCGTTGTCAAGGATGACGATATCGCCGAGGTTGCCGGAAGCGGTGCGCGTCTGATACAGGGAGTTCGCGTCGCCGGAGACCTGCGGAGCGATGATGTTCAGCTTGATGTTGAAGGTATCCTTCAGCACCTTGCCGTACCAGCCGATCTGCTCGCCCTGGTAGTTCGCGGCCACGTCGTAAATCTCAAAGGTCATCTCCTCGTCGTGAGAAACCTCGGGAGCGGAACCGCCGGTGGCGTCATCGCCGGCCGTGCTCTCCGTCCCGGTGGAGCCGGAAGCGGCGTCGCCGGAAGCAGACGAAGTTCCGGTCTGATCCTGAGAGCAGCCCAGCAGGGAGCTCGCAGCCAGAACCGCGACAAGCGCCATGGAAAGGAAACGTTTTGTCTTCATTGGGATCCTCCTTTTTGAATTCGGGTTTCGCCTCCCCTGAGCTGGACAGGGGAGGCGTATCAACAGAGGCGTAAGCCTCCATCAATCACGTTCTGAGAGAAAACGGTCAGAGTCTTGCTCAGCCCTTGACGGCGCCGATCATGATGCCCTTGACGAAGTAGCGCTGGAAGATGGGGTACACGAGCATGATCGGGATGACGACCAGAATGGTGATGGTCATGCGGATACTGGTCGGCGTCTGAGAGGTTGCCAGACCGGCCAGGGAGCCGGTGCCGCCGCCGCTGTTGGACTGGCCGGCCAGGGAGCTCGCCTGATTGAGGTACTGATAGAGGATGAACTGCAGGGGATAGAGCTTCTTGTCCGTCACGAGCAGCAGGGTGTCCTGGAAGGCGTTCCACTGGTTAACGGCGGAGAAAATGGCGACTGTCGCCATGATCGGCTTGATAACGGGAAGCATGATGCGGAAGAAGATTTTCAGAATGCCGGCGCCGTCGATCTCGGCGGCCTCCTGCAGCTCCTTCGGCACGCTCTCGACGAAGGTCTTCGTCAGGATGATGAAGAAGGGGGAGACAATAGCCGGAAGAATGTAGCCCCAGAAGTTGTTCGTCAGGCCGAGGTTGCGCATCGTCAGGAACCACGGAATGATGCCGGCGTTAAAGTACATCGTCGCGACAACCATGCGGTACCACAGCTTGCGGTGCCACATCTTTTCCTGGGTGAACATGAAGCCAAGGAAGGCGGACGCGGACACGGTGCAGATGGTGCCGATCACCGTGCGCATCACGGAGATGTAAGCGGACTGGCCGAGGCCGTCAATTTGCAGGGCGCTGACGAAGTTCTGGAGATGCACGCCCTGGGGCCAGAAGAGGATGACGCCGCGGGCGCTCAGGTCGTTGGCGCTGATGGAGTTGATGAAGATATAGTAGAAGGGGTAGATGCAGATCAATCCGCACAGGAAGAAGACAATGTAGCAGATGACGCTCATCGTGATATCGCCGGGCGTGCGTTCCTCAATCTTGTTTGATTTCGCTTTGGCTCTTGCCATGATTCGTTCCCACCTTTCTCAAAAACTCACAGGAAGCTCTCGCCGCGGATGAGCTTGGACGCGCCGTTCGCGAAGAACAGCAGAACCAGGCTGACGAGGCTCTTGAGCATGCTGATGGCGACGGAAACAGAGTAGCTGCCGGCGCCCATGGCGGTGTTATACACATACAGATCAAGCACCTGAATGTTTTCCTTGTTGAACGCGTTCTGGAACACGTAGTACTGCTCCATGCCGTTGTTCAGGAAGTTCGCGATATTGATCATGAGAAGGACGAAGAACGTGGGCAGCAGGCTCGGAATGGTGATGTACCAGATCATCTTCATCCGGGTCGCGCCGTCGACCTTGGCGGCCTCATACATCTCGTTGTCGATGCCGGAGATGGCCGCGATGTACATGATGGACGCCCAGCCGAGGTTTTTCCAGGTCAGCCACAGCCACTGGGTCAGCCAGACGCCGGGGCCGGACTGATTGAGGAAGAGAATTGGCTCTGATATGACGCCCAGGTTCGTCAGCAGCGTGTTCATCATGCCGGTGCTGTTGAACATGCTGAACGCGATGGAGTACACCATAACCCAGCTGATGAAGTTCGGCAGGGTGGTGACCGTCTGAATGACCTTGCGGAACGGCACGCTGTGCAGCTCGTTCATAAAGACGGCAAAAATCATCGGCAGCCAGGAGGTGCCGAGCGTGATGGCGCTCATGACAAAGGTGTTCAGAAGCACCTGGCCGATCTGCTGAATCTTGACGTCGGATTCCACAAGGGAAGCGAACCATTTGAGTCCGACAAAATCGTCCCAGGAGAACGGCTTTGGGGGCTTGTAATCAAAGAATGCGTAGATCCAGCCATAGAGCGGATAGTAAGAGAAAATCAGCACGAGGATGATAAAGGGCAGAATAAAGAGAAACAGCTTAATGGAATCCCATTTTTTCTTGTTCTTCTGGACTGTGTTCTTCTGGACAGCCTTCATCGCACAACTCCCTTTCCTTGCCAAAAGCGTTTTCTGTGCTAGGGAAAAGCTTTTGTTTATCGTTAAACCTGACCTTTATCTGTATTATAGCGAACGTGTCACAATTTGTCAATATTTTTTTCATATAAAATCAAGATTTAATTCAAATGGACAGGATAACATCCAAAAAAGAAGAAAAGCTGAGAGGAAAATTGGTATACAAGTGCAACCATCCATTTTGTTCAACGTTTAACCATCCTGACTCAAGAAGGTTAATTTTTTCACATTCCCTTCCTAAAATATGGAAAACGGCCGCGGATTCTCTGTTCCGCAGCCGTTAAAGGCGGTGTGCAATTGAAGTGTCAGGCAAAATAAAAGGGAGAGAGCCGCCGGCTTGTTTAAAGAAAAACAAAGATTGTTTATACGGAAACTAAGCAGGGAAAACTCCGGAATTTGGCCGCGCAATCGGACGGCGTTTTTTCGCCGGAAGAGCGAAAGCGCAGCTGGCATCCGCCATGTCAGGGAATGAGGCGCTTAACGGATTTCCTCTCCACCAGCGTGCAGGGAATGGAGAGAGAAACGGCGGAGGTGAGCGCCTCCTCCGGCGCGCCGTCCTTGAGCCGTCCAAGCAGAATTTCAGAGGCCTTTTCGCCGATCTCCTTGAGCGGGAGATTCATCGTCGTCAGCGCGGGCCGGAAGTATTCGGAGAGATCCTGGTTGTCGAAGCCTGTCACCGAGATATCCTCTCCCGCCCGCAGGCCCTTTTCCTCCAGATAGTCATAAACGCCGCCGGCCATGCGGTCTGCCATGCAGAAGATCGCGGTGACGCCCGCCTTGACAAGGGGCTCGGTAACAAGATAGCCGGATTTGCGGTACCAGTCGCCGTACTGCACCCATTCCGGGTTATAGGGCACGCCGTTTTCAAACATGGCCCGCTGCGCTCCCACGAGACGCCTCTGGGTGTGGATGTTGTCGGCGCGGCCGCCGACAACGCCGATCCTTGTGTGGCCCATCGAGAGCAGATATTTGACCATGAGATAAGCGCTCTGCTCCTCGTCGATCGTCACGCTGGGGATTGTCTTGAGATCCGGATAGGCGTACGCCATGACCATCGGCACCTCGTAATCCTGAGAGGTGCAGTGGATCAACCGCGCGTGGCCCGCGATGTAGAGCACGCCCTCCACCTTGATCGAGCGCAGCTCCTGCAGGACGGGGTTGAGAATGGAGCGGTAGGCCTGCTCGTTGTTGTACCAGGATTCGTTCCATCTCGCATACAGACGCAGATTCCACACGATTGTATGGTAGCCCTCCGCCTCAAAGCGCGCCATCACGCTCTCGATGATGCCAGGCGTGGTGAACAGGCCGATGTCCTCCGCGATGACGGCAATGGTGCGCGTGCGCTGATTGCGCAGGCCCTGAGCCACATAGTTCGGCTGATAGCCGCGCTTCTTGACAACCTGCAGAACCTTCTGCCGCGTCGCCTCGCTCACCTTCGGCTTCCCGTTCAGAATATTGGAAACGGTGGTCGCGGATACGTTGCATTCCTTCGCGATTTCCTTTAAGGTTACCATAGCTCCGACGTCCTCTCTGCTGCACGAGGGATAGTTTAACGATAAACATAAATCCCTTCACTTATTTAATAGTATACACTGTCACAGAGCTTTTTGCAAGTTGTCTCCATTATTTTGGTAAATCCAAGGTTCTTTTCAGCGATTAAGACAAAAAAACGGCCCTTTCCTTTGGCTTGCAGCCAAGAGAAAGGACCGATTTTCCGTTTACAGGTTTACGGTTTTACCATCCGGCGTTTCCCGCCAGCCGCCGCTGGCGCACAATCTCATAGAGAATGACGGTCGCCGCGCACGAGACGTTGAAGGAGGAGGCGGAGGAGGTGGGCGCCATCGGGATGGAGACGGTCGTGTCCGCCAGCTCATAGAAGGCGCGGCAGAGCCCCTCCGTCTCGTTGCCGATCATCACCAGGCAGGGCCCGTCGAGCGTTTCCTCATAGAGGGGCGTTTTCTTGTGCGCTGTCGTAGCGATCACGCGGAAGCCGGGGTACCGGCGGCGCAGCGAGGCGATGGCCGCCTCCACCTGCGCGTTGTCCGAAAGACGGATGGAGGGCATACGGAAGAATGAGCCCATGCCGGAGGTGATGACCTCCGGATCGTACAGATCCACCGCGTGGCCGGTGATGAGCAGGCCGTCGACGCCGAGCGCGTCGCAGGAGCGGATCAGCGTGCCGAGGTTGCCGCGGTTGGAGGGGCGGTCGAAGACGGCGAGCAGCGGGTTGTCCGGCAGGCGCAGCGCCTCGAAGGAATCCTCCCGCATTTTCACAATGGCCATCAGCTCAGAGGTGTCCTCCTTGCGGCTGAGCTCATGCATCAGCTCCTTCGTGAGCACGAAGTTTTCCTCCGTCCTCACGTTGGCGAGAAACTCTCTGGCCCAGCCGGAGAGCGGAACCTCGTCCGTGTAGATCAGGGAGGAGAACTGCCAGCCGCTGTGCCGGGCCTCGTTGAGGTTGCGCACGCCCTCCACCAGAAACTCCCCGTATTTATACCGCTTGTTGCGGTTTGTCTGCAGGACCTCGAATTTTTGATATTGAGCGTTCTTGGAATAAATCTTTTTCATGGTATGGCCGCGCCGTCCCTTCCTTCGCTGTGTCCTCCCCACGATAGCACAAATCAGGGAGGAATGCAAGCCGCCCCGGCGTTTCTTTTCGGGGGGAGGGGAGAGGGGGGAAGCTCTCGCCGTTTGTCCCCTCAGACGTCCGCGGTGGATATTTTGCCGCGAATGTACCCGTCGATGGCCTTGGCGGCGCTCTTGCCCGCGCCCATTGCGAGGATGACGGTCGCCGCGCCGGTCACGGCGTCGCCGCCCGCGTATACGCCCTCGCGCGTCGTCAGGCCGTCGTCGCCGTTCGTGATGATGCAGCCGTGGCGGTTCGTCTCCAGGCCGGGGGTCGTCGAGCGGATCAGGGGGTTCGGGCTCGTGCCGATGGACATGATCATGCAGTCCACGTCGAGCGTGAAGGTGCAGCCCTCCTTCGGCACGGGACGGCGGCGTCCGGAGGCGTCCGGCTCGCCGAGCTCCATTTCCTGGCAGACCATGCCCTTCACATAGCCCTTTTCGTCGCCGAGCACCTCAATCGGATTCGACAGCGTGCGGAAGATGATGTCCTCCTCCTCGGCGTGCTCGACCTCCTCCTTTCGGGCGGGAAGCTCCTCCATGCCGCGGCGGTAAACAATATAGACGTTCTCCGCGCCGAGACGCTTGGCGCAGCGGGCGGCGTCCATCGCCACGTTGCCGCCTCCCACCACCGCCACGTTCTTCGCGTGCTGAATGGGCGTTTTCGCGTCCGGCAGATAGGCCTTCATCAGGTTGATGCGCGTTAAAAACTCGTTGGCAGAATACACGCCGTTCAGGCTCTCGCCGGGAATGCCCATGAAGCGCGGCAGGCCAGCGCCGGAGCCGATGAAGACGGCCTCATTGCCCATCTCAAACAGCTCGTCGACCGTGAGCGTCTTTCCGACGACCACGTCCGTCTCAATATCCACGCCGATCTCGCGGAGGCCCTCGATCTCTTTTCTGACGATCGCCTTGGGCAGGCGGAACTCGGGAATGCCGTACACCAGCACGCCGCCCGCCGTGTGGAGCGCCTCGTATACCGTCACCTTGTAGCCCATCTTGGCGAGCTCACCCGCCGCCGTCAGGCCGGAGGGGCCGGAACCGACAATCGCGACGCGGTGTCCGTTCGGCTCGGGCATTTTCGGCTTCTCCGCCGTGTGCTCGCGGTGCCAGTCCGCCACAAAGCGCTCGAGACGGCCGATGCCGACCGGCTCCGACTTGATGCCGCGCACGCATTTTCCCTCGCACTGGTTCTCCTGCGGGCAGACGCGGCCGCACACCGCCGGAAGCGCGGAGGAGGCGTTCAGGATCTCGAACGCGCCCTCCAGATCCTCGTTCGCCACGCGCTCGATGAACGCCGGGATGTCGATGCCCACGGGGCAGCCCGACACGCAGGGCTTGTTTTTGCAGTGCAGGCAGCGCTTCGCCTCGTTGACGGCCATCTCAAAGGTATAGCCGAGGGCGACCTCGGAAAAATTCGAACGCCTCGTCAGCGGATCCTGCACCGGCATGGGACACTTTTTCGGATCCATATTGGGCATCTCACTCAACCTCC
>CALWRP010000040.1 GCA_944383955.1 uncultured Clostridia bacterium | reverse complement strand
CCGGGAGCACGGCACCGCCTTTGAGGCAGCGCGCCCCAGCTCCGTCCGTTCCAAGGCTCCTCCTCTGGGGGAGAAGCGCGGCTGCGGCCGCGCGAAGGAAGAAGGAATAGGGAATAGGGAAGAAGTGTGGTGGCGCGGCGCAGCCGCGCCGCCACCCCCACCACAAACCAAACAAAGAAAACCGCGGAGGGAATAGGCGGGCGGGAAGGTGAATATACAATAATACAAAGCCCGTCCCACGCCCGCAGCCCCGCCCCGGCACCCAAACATAAAGGAGGTAACCCCCATGACCACCCTGCAATCCATGGGCGCGAAGGCCAAGGCCGCCGCCCGCACGCTGGCCTGCGCCGGTCCGCTCAAGGACAAGGCCCTCCTCGCGATGGCCCAGGCGCTGCTCGACCACAGCGGCGAGATCCTCGCCGCCAACGCGGAGGACCTCGCCGCCGCCCGCGCGAACGGGATGAGCGAGTCTCTCCTAGACCGCCTGGCCCTGAGCGAGAAGCGCATTGCCGCCATGGCGGACGGCGTGCGGCAGGTCGCCGCCCAGACCGACCCCATCGGCTCCGTTGTGAGCGGGATTGTGCGCCCGAACGGCATGTCCATCCGCCGCGTGCGGGTGCCGCTCGGCGTCGTGGGCATCATCTACGAGGCCAGGCCGAACGTGACCGCGGACGCCGCCGCCCTCTGCCTCAAGGCGGGCAACGCCGTCATCCTGCGCGGCGGCAAGGAGGCCATCCGCTCCAATTCCGCCATCCTCGACTGCATGGCCGCTGCCGCCGAGGCCGCGGGCCTGCCGGAGGGCTCGATGCAGCTCGTCCGCGATACCTCCCGCGCCTCCTCTGTGGAGCTGATGGGCCTGACGGGCTATCTCGACGTGCTCATCCCGCGCGGCGGGGCGGGCCTCATCCGCTCCGTGGTCGAGAACTCCCGCGTGCCGGTGATTGAGACGGGCGTGGGAAACTGCCACCTCTTCCTCGATGAGACGGCGGACCCGAAGATGGCCGTCGACATCGCCGTCAACGGCAAGACGCAGCGGCCCTCCGTGTGCAACGCCCTCGAAAAGCTGCTGGTGCATGAGAAGGCCGCGCCCACGCTGCTGCCCCTTGTGTGCCGGGCTCTGAGCGACCGCGGGGTGGAGCTGCGCGCCTGCCCGAAGGCGCTGGCGATTCTGGAGGCGAACGGCATTCCCGCCGTGCCCGCCAACGACGAGGACTGGGATACCGAGTATCTCAACCTGATCATCACCGTGCGCGTGGTGGAGAGCTTCGACGAGGCCGTGGCCCACATCGCCGCCCACTCGAGCGGCCACAGCGAGTGCATTGTGACGGAGAACTACGCGAACGCCCGCCGGTTCACGAACGAGATCGACGCTGCGGCGGTTTATGTCAACTGCTCGACGCGCTTCACCGACGGCGGCGAGTTCGGCCTCGGCGCGGAGATCGGCATCTCCACGCAGAAGCTGCACGCGCGCGGACCGATGGGCGTCAATGAGCTGACGTCCACGAAATTCATCATCGAGGGCGACGGGCAGATCCGCTGACCGCCGCCGGAAGGGAACAAGGGATCATGGCGAAGAAGAAACGCAGACCGAACAGAACCGCGCCGTCGTTCTCGGCGGACTACCGCACGGGCTCGTCCGAGCCGGTGCAGGACCGCGAGGACACGGAGCTCGACGATTTTCTCCCCGAGGGGGAAACGCTGCCGGACGACGGGGCGCTCTCCAAGTGGGAGGACGAGCCGGAGGGAATGCCGCCGCCGCTGCCTGCCCCCGGGAACCGCGCCGCCCGCCCGCGCGGGAAGCGCCGCTACGGCGTGGCGCTCGGCTCGCTGGTGCTGCTGCTGGCGCTGGTGGGCGTCGTCTCGCTGGCGGGGATGATCGGCACGCGCATCTATGAGCATGCCACCGACGACTCCGCCCTGCGGGCCTACGATTCCCTGATCGCCTGCGTGGTGATGCAGGATCCGGAGCCCTTCGCCTCGCCGGAGGAGGCCGACCCCGTCTTCGTGCAGAACGCCGCTTTGTGGAAATCGATCCTCGAGAAGCGCTCTGAGTGGACGGGCTATGACGACAACGGCCTGGCGGTGATTCCGCTGGGCGTGGTCGCCTCCGCCGCGCAGGAGCTCTTCGGCCCGGACTGCGCCCTGAGCCCCTCGGACCCCGCGGAGGAGACGTTCTACACCTACGACAGCACGGACAACACCTACCATGTCTCCGTGTTCAGCTCCGACAGCGCGATGACGCCCTACACCGAGAGCAGCCGCCGCGAGGGCGACGCCACCGTGCTCACCGTCGGCTATGTGCTGCCCACCGACCCATACCGCACGCAGGACGCTTCCTCCGGCGCGGAGAGCGTCGCCCCGACCCCCGCGAAGTATATGGAATACGTGATGAAGACGGACGAGGAGACGGGCAGCGAGTACGTCTACGCCGTGCGCGAGGCGGGCTGAGCCGCTCAGCCGGGCGACATCGCCAGGTAGAGCAGGGCCAGCAGCAGGGAGGGATCCTGGTTTTCCTCGAGCAGAAGGAGCAGCAAAAGGAGGATCAGCGTGCGGTCCTCCTCCTGAAAGAGCAGGCGCAGCAGCTCCGGCGGCGCGGAGTGCCCCGGCCCCTGCGCGGGAGGATGGCCCTCCCCGCCGCCGTGCTGCGGCTGCGGCTCGCCGTTTCCGCCGCGGCGCCCGTCTTCCGCGGGGCTGCGGCCCGGCTGCGGTCCCTCCGCGACCGGCTGGGGCGCTGTGCCCGCCCGGCCCGGCTGCGGCTGAGAAGCCAGCTGCGCCCGGGACTGCATCTCGCGCACGCGGCGCACGGCCTCCTGCTGTAAGCGCTGCATGTCGTTTTCCTGTGCCATAGCGCGCCTCCTTTCCCGCAAAATTCCCCCCGCCCGCGCGCTGCGGACGGGGGAGCGTCACGGCCCGCTCGCGGGCCTCTTTGTGTCGTGCTCCGCAGGCCCCGCGCCCTTCTCAGAAGAGGCCGCTGCTTCTGAGCAGCGGGAGCACGCGGGTGAGCTGCAGCAGGCGGATCGCCTGGTCGAGGCGCTCCTGGCGGGCGGGGGAGAGCAGCGGGCGCAGCGCGTGCAGCAGCTGCGTGCCGGGCGTCTCCTCGCGCAGGCTGCCGAGGAGCGGGGCCATGCGCAGAAGCGACTGCGCCAGCTCCCCGCCGGGGGCCGCGGCCTGCTCCTTCTGCTGCCCGAGCAGGCCGGAGAGGGCCGAGAGCAGGCCGGCGTCTGCGCCGGAGGAGCCGCCCGCCGGGCCGGGAGCGCTCTGGCGGCCGCCGGAAGCGCCCTGCCCCGCTGCGCCCCCGCCCCCGGAGGAGCCGTTCCCCGCACCGCCGAGGCCGAGCGAGGCCGCGAGGCCCTGGATCTGCGCCATGGCCGCCGGGTCGCGCAGGAGCTCGCTGATTTTCCCGCTGAGATCGTCCATCGCCGGGCCTCCTTATTTTCCGAACAGCTGCTTCATCAGCTCCCGCGCCTGAGGCGTGCTCAGCAGCCGCTGCTGGGCGTCCTTGTCGGCGAGAATGCGCTGCAGGGCGCTCTCGTCCTCCGGGGAGAGCTGGCCGCGCAGCTTTTCGAGCAGGGCGCGGCGGTCCGCGTCGGAATGGATCTCTTTCATCGTCATCACGCCTTTTCTCTTTGTCGATTTGGGGGGAAGCCCCCTGTTGTATCTGTATGCGGCAGCCGAAATTTTCATGCCTGGGAGGGTTGAACCGATGAGAATTCTTGTGACGTCCGATACCCACCGCGACGAATACGCCCTGCGCACCGCCATTCTGCGGCAGCCGAAGGCGGAGGTGGTGATCCACCTGGGAGACGGCGAGGACGACGCGGCGGCGGCGAAGCTTTATTTTCCGCAGAAGATGTTTTTGCAGGTGTGCGGCAACTGCGACTGGGGCTCGACCCTGCCGCCGATCGGCGAGATCACCCTGGAGGGGAAGAAGATCTTCTATACGCACGGGCATTATTATAATGTAAAATACGGAATGTATCAGATTGTGTGCGCGGCGCGGGAGAGAAAGGCCGATATCCTGCTCTTCGGGCACACGCACACGGCGCTTTCGGACTATGAGGACGGGCTCTACATCCTCAACCCCGGCACGCTGCACGGCACAGAGGGGACGTATGGCATCGTGGACATCACCCCGGCGGGGATCGTGACGAACGTCATCCGCCTGTGAAAAAGGGCGAAGACGGGCGAACGGAATCGGCTGGGAAGGCAAAAAAGCAGATCGATCTGTAAATTTTTTATTTCAAATTGACACCGCCCCGCGGGGGTGTTAAGCTATAAGGAGAGGCCTTTCCGCGGGCGGGGAGGCCGAATAAGTCTTGAACGGAAAGGCATGTGATAAGGATGACGGAATACGAGAGATGGCTTTCTCAATCGCTGGAGGATAAGGAGCTGACCGAGGAGCTCGAGGCCGTGCGCGGAAATGAGGAGGAGATCAACGACCGCTTTTACCAGGATCTGGCCTTTGGAACCGCCGGCCTGCGCGGTGTGCTCGGCGCCGGCACAAACCGGATGAATATTTACACGGTGCGCAAGGCGACGCAGGGCATCGCCAACTATCTGAACAAGAAAAAGACGGGCGCGAGCGTGGCCATCGCCTACGACAGCCGCATCAAGTCTGAGCTGTTCGCGCGCGAGACGGCGGCTGTCTGCGCCGCCAACGGCATCCATGCCCATATTTACCCCACGCTGACCCCGACCCCGACGCTCTCCTTCGCGGTGCGCTACCTCAAGTGCGACGCGGGCGTCTGCATCACGGCCAGCCACAACCCGGCCAAGTATAACGGCTACAAGGCCTACGGCTCCGACGGCTGCCAGATCGCCTCTGAGATGGCCGACGCCGTCTCCGCCGAGATCAACGCGCTGGACATCTTCGCGGACGTCAGGCACATGTCCTTCGAGGAGGGCATGGAGAAGGGCCTGATCTCGTACATCCCCGACGAGGTGATGGATCAGTTCCTGCTGGCCGTGAAGAGCCAGAGCATGATCGACGAGCCCTGCAAGGGCCTCAAGGTGGTCTACACCCCGCTCAACGGCACGGGCCTCATTCCTGTGACGCGCATCCTCGGCATGATCGGCGTCGAGGAGGTCACGGTTGTCCCCGAGCAGGAGCAGCCGGACGGCAACTTCACCACCTGCCCGTATCCGAATCCCGAGATCCGCGAGGCGCTGCAGAAGGGCCTCGAGCTGTGCGAAAAGGTGCACCCGGACCTGCTGCTGGCCACCGACCCGGACGCCGACCGCTGCGGCATCGCCGTGGAGCAGAACGGCGCCTACCGGCTGATGACGGGCAACGAGGTGGGCGTGCTGCTGATCGATTTCATCGCCCGCATGCGCACCGCGCGCGGCGACATGCCGAAGGACCCGATCGCCGTGACGACCATCGTGAGCACCGACATGGCCACCCCCGTGGCGGAGCATTACGGCGCGACCTGCGTGCGCATCCTCACAGGCTTCAAGTACATCGGCGACCAGATTGCCCTGCTCGAGGAGAAGGGCGAGGAGGATCGCTTCCTCATCGGCTTTGAGGAGAGCTACGGCTATCTCTCCGGCGGCTATGTGCGCGACAAGGACGCCGTGGACGCCAGCATGCTCATCTGCCAGATGGCGTGGTACTACAAGCAGAAGGGCATGACCCTCGCCGACGCGATGGACGCCCTCTACGAGCAGTTCGGCTATTATAAAAACGACGTGGCGAACTTCGCCTTCGAGGGCGAGGACGGCATGAAGGCCATGGCCTCGATCATGGACTCGCTGCGCGCGAACGCCCCCACGGAGATCGCGGGCTGGAAGGTGATTGGCTGGAGCGACTACAAGGCGTCCGTCCGCTCCGACGCGGGCGTGGAGAGCGCCATCTCGCTGCCGAAGTCGAACGTGCTCGAGTACCGCCTCGAGAACGGCTCGAAGCTGATTGTGCGCCCCTCCGGCACGGAGCCGAAGATCAAGGTCTATCTCTCCGGCAAGGGCGCGACCGCCGCCGAGAGCGCCGAGGTTGTGGATCGTCTGCGCGCGCAGGCGAAGCCGCTGCTCGGCATTCAGTAACAGAACATGCGGAGCCGGCCTCACGGGAACGGAAAAGTGTTCCCGCGGGGCCGGCTCCGCTTTTTTATGGCAGCACCGCCCGAGCCGCCGGGCGTGAAGGGTGCGGTGATGCCTGAAGGCGCGCCGCCGCGCATGGAAGAGGCCTTCGCCGGGCAAGCTCCCCGTGGGGCAAAAGCGCCGGCGGCGAAACGGAGGAGAGGAGGCGTTCTCATGTTCGGGAGGAAAAAGGAGGCTGCGCCGGCCGCCGCAGGCGAGCCTGCGTTCGAGTCGAGCGCGTGCACGGGCGAAACGCTCATCGGCCTGCGGGGCGGGGACGGACGGCTGCGCGAGGCCGTGGTGGTGCGCTCCCGGCGGGATGTGGAGGATTTCTGCAAAGCCCACGGCATCCCGTTTTCAGACGAGCTGGCGGCGAAAATCCCGGCCCGGTTCCGCGGATAAGGGCTCGGGAAGGCGAAAACAAAGGACTTTCTGTCGAATTCCGTGGGAGAAAATGCCGTTTTTTTTATGATATTGCAGATTTTTTAACAACCTCATTGTAATTTCACGGTAAGATCGTGTAAAATGGAGGCACAACACAAAAAGGAGTGGGTTTTCGGTGGAGCATATGGACGCGAAAGCGATCTTTCACATGGGGAAACGCACAGCTTCCCTTGGTCTGATTGTGACAGAGGGCGCGCGCGAGCTGGGGGCGAAGGTTGACAATTATCTGGTGCAGATGGCCGACGGCAGCCCGGAGGCCAAGAAGACCTTCATCATCGAGAGCGAGTGCCCGCGCTTTCAGTCCGGCGACGGCAAGGGCCTGATCAAGGACACCGTCCGCGGCATGGACCTCTATCTGCTTGTGGACGTGGGAAACTACAGCTGCAAGTATAACATGTTCGGCCAGCAGAACAGCATGAGCCCGGACGACCATTTTCAGGACCTCAAGCGTCTGATCCAGGCGGCCAGCGGCAAGGCGCACCGCCTGAGCGTCATCATGCCGATCCTCTTCGGCGGCCGCCAGCACCGCCGCAACTACCGCGAGAGCCTCGACTGCGCCTTCGCGCTGCAGGAGCTGCAGGCCATGGGCGTGGCGAACGTCATCAGCTTCGACGCCCACGACCCGCGCGTGCAGAACGCCGCCCCGCTCATGGGCTTCGACAACGTGATGCCGACCTACCAGGTGCTCAAGGCGCTCATCAACCAGGTGCCGAACCTCAAGCTCGACTGGGACAATTTCATGATCGTCAGCCCGGACGAGGGCGCGCTCAACCGCAACATGTACTACGCCTCCGTGCTCGGCGTGAACCTGGGCATGTTCTACAAGCGCCGCGACTATTCGCGCGTCGTCAACGGCCGCAACCCGATTGTCGCCCACGAGTATCTCGGCGATTCCGTTGAGGGCAAGGATATCTTCATCGCGGACGACATCATCTCCTCCGGCGAGTCGATGCTGGACATCGCCTATGCCCTCAAGAAGCAGAACGCCCGCCGCATCTTCTGCAACGCGACCTACGCCATCTTCACCAACGGCCTCGCGCAGTTCGACGAGGCCTATGAGAAGGGCATCATCAGCGGCGTCCTCGGCTCGAACCTGACCTACCGCACGGACGAGCTGCGCAGCCGCGAGTGGTTCTACGAGGTCGACTGCAGCAAGTACATTGCCTATCTCATCGCGGCGCTCAACCACGACGTTTCCATGAGCGCCCTCATCGATCCCCACGAGAAGATCACGAACCTGCTCATCAAGAACGGCTATCTGCCGGGATAAAATACGCCGAAGGGCGCGCTTCGCAGGAAGCGCGCCCT
>CALWRP010000039.1 GCA_944383955.1 uncultured Clostridia bacterium | reverse complement strand
TTCCTTCGTGAACGCCATGATGTTGACGCCGTGCTGGCCGAGTGCCGGTCCAACAGGGGGCGCCGGGGTAGCTTTTCCTGCAGGTATCTGAAGCTTGATAAAGCCCGTTACCTTCTGAGCCATTTTTTGCACCTCCAAAATTTGTGGTAGCTGGCGGAGCGGACCGCGGTAAAATTCTGCCCGTTCCTCCCACAGGGGGCTCTCGCCCCTCTCCTAATAAAGCGGGGAACCCGCCATATTATGCTGACAAGTAACTCATTCCACCGCTTCGATCTGATCGAGCTCCAGCTCGGCGGGGGTCTCTCTGCCGAACATGGACACGGTCACGCGCACGCGGTTCTTTTCGGAGTCAATCTCCGTAACGATTCCGACAAAGCCCTCCAGCGGGCCGCCGGTAATGTGGACGCTGTCTCCCACCTCGTAGGAAACCTCCACCTGTCTGGTCTCCACGCCAAGCTTGGCGACCTCCTCGTCGGTCAGGGGGATCGGCTTGGAGGACGGGCCGACAAAGCCGGTGCAGCCGCGGATGTTCCGCACCACATACCAGGATTCGTCGGTGAGCACCATCTTGACCAGGACATAGCCGGGGAAGATCTTGCGCTCGACCTCGCGCTTTTTGTTATCCTTGATCTCGGTGACCATCTCGGTGGGCACGCGGACCTCGGGAATCAAATCGTGCAGGTTGCGGTTTTCCACGGTCGTTTCCAGATTGGACGCGACCTTGTTCTCATACCCCGAGTACGTGTGGACGACATACCACTTTGCTTCCTCAGCCATCTTCACCCCTCCGCTCTCTCCGGTTCACGCGGTCAGACGTTCATGACCAGGCCGAGCAGGGCAAGGAAAATGGAGTCGAGGCCGGAAATGAAGATTCCGCTGATGACGATGGCCACGAGCACCACGCCGGTGTTCTTGAACACCGATTTCGGAGCCGGCCAGACGATCTTCTTGATCTCGCTCTTCACATCGCGGAAAAACTTCCCGGAATTTTTGACGGCGGCGGAGAACTTGCCGGGCTTCTTGTCCTTCTTGGGGGACGCGGCCTTCTTCTCCGCAGCAGCCTTCTTCTCAGTGTCTGCCATTCGCTTTCCCTCCGTCCGGATTACTTCGTCTCTCTGTGAAGCGTGTGCTTTCTGCAGAAACGGCAGTACTTGTTCATCTCAAGACGGTCCGGATCGTTCTTCTTGTTCTTCTTCGTGTTGTAGTTGCGCTGTTTGCACTCTGTGCAGGCCATTACGACTTTCACTCTCATGTGACGGCACCTCCCGTTGTACGGAAAAATTTTCGGGAAACCGAAGCTTCCCGGGCTCCTCTGCGGAGCCTTCAGCCTCCCTCGAAATGGGTGCAAAAAAAAGAACCCCATTCGAGGTAGTACCATCATAGCATACCCCGCCCCGCTCTGTCAAGCGCTTTTCCCCCGTCGTTTCGCCGATATCGCTCCCCGATTTCGAGCCAAAAACAATAAACCCGTCCAAGCGGCGCACCGCGTTCCCGATTTTACACCTTCGCGCGCCGCCACACCTCTTCCTTCTTCCCTCTTCCCTCTTCCCTCTTCCTTCTTCCCTCTTCCCTTGGATCAAAAAAGCCGCGCACCGCGCGGCTTTTTTGATCCTTATTTTCCCTGCGTATTCTGCAGCGCCTCCGCAACCACGCGGGGCTGCTTTTTCACCTTCTCGGGCTTGACCTTCGTGCCGCGCAGCTTGAGCCCGGCCTTATACGCCTTCTGCAGCTCCTCGGAGAAGAGCGGCACCAGCTTCTCCTTCACCGCGGTCTCGTCGAGACCGTTGAGCAGCACCATCGTCAAAATGGAGCGCACGTCGAAGTCGCCGTTCTCGTAAAGGTCGCCGAAGAGCTCGGCGAGCTTCTGCAGCGGCGCGCTCTCGGGAGCGGCGGAGGCGAGCGTCTTCTGCACGCGCGGCAGAATGCAGGCGCGTGTAAAGGCGATCGGGCGCACGGTGGCATACTTCGAGCGCTCGTCAATGAGGTCCATGCGCAGCTCCGGATACAGGCCCGAGAAGCGGTTGAACATGAACACCGGGTCGGCGGTGCTCTCCTCCGTCTTCGCGCGCTTCTTCTTCGCCGTCTGCAGGGCGGCCACGCGCTTCGGGCCCTCCACCGTCTCGCAGAAGTCGTTCACAATGCTCTCCACGTCGTCGCTCTCGCCCGGCTGCGGGTCGTAGAGCCAGCCGGAGAGGGTCTTCCAGTTCTTGTCCGGGCCGTCGTTCGTCATCGCGCACGTTCTCAGCTCCATGCGCTTCGTCTTCATTGAATAAGCGACGGCATAGGCCAGATTCTCGCCCGTGAAAACGGCCAGGCGCACGCCGTCCTCGGATTCGTCGGGGGCGCGCTGGAACTCCTGCTTCGCGAGCACCTCGCCCAGCTTCTCCACAATCACGTCAAATGCTTTCTGCTCCAATGTATCATCACTCCGTGTCGTCGTATTTTCCGGTTTCGCCCCGCCGCGGCGGGCGGGGGGCGGGCATATCCTTTATTATACTATACGTTTCCCCGTTTGTCACGGGATTTTCTCGCCGTTCCCCGCATCGTTTTCCCCGCAGGGCGGCTTTTCCCGCAGGAGAGAAAAAACTGCTCATATTATACGATAATTTGCTTTTTCTGTCACGAGGATTCTGCGCGCCGCGCCCGCACTTTCCCCCCGCAAGCATTGCGCCCGCGCGCGGAATGTGGTAAGATAGAGCTTTAGACGGACCCGCCCGCCGCGCATCTTCGCCCGGGGGGATTCATACAGATAAAAAGGGGGCTCTCCCCCCGCATTATGAATGGAAAAGAGAGGCTTTTCACCATGAAAAAGACTATCGCCGTCCTCTTCGGCGGCTGCTCGTCCGAACACGAGATCTCGCGGCTCTCCGCCGCCACCGTTCTGCGCAATCTCTCCCGCGACAAATACGACGTTCTCTCCGTGGGCATCACCAAGAGCGGCCGCTGGTTCCTGACCAAAGCGACGCCCGAGCAGGTGGAAAACGGCGAGTGGGAAAACCATCCCTCGAACTGCCAGGCCTTCCTCACCCCGGACCGCAGCGTCCACGGCCTCTTCCTGCCCGCCTCCCGCGAGACGGTGCGCCTCGACGCGGTGATCCCCGCCCTGCACGGCAAGAACGGCGAGGACGGCACGGTGCAGGGCCTGCTGCAGCTCTCCGGCATCCCGTATGTGGGCTGCGCGGCGCTGGCCTCCGCCGTGTGCATGGATAAGGCCGTGTCGCACACGCTGCTCTCGGCAGCCGGGATCGGCCAGGCCAAATACCTGTGGTTCTATTCCTCCGACTACGCCGAGCAGGCGGCCTCGGTGCGCGAGCGCATCGCCTCCGACCTCGGCGGCTACCCGGTGTTCGTCAAGCCCGCCAACGCAGGCTCCTCCGTGGGCGTCAGCCGCGTCGAGCGCGGAGACGACCTCGACGCCGCCGTGGCCAAGGCCGCCCACGAGGACTGGCGCGTGGTGATCGAGGAGTGCGTCACCGGCCGCGAGGTCGAGTGCGCCGTGCTCGGCAACGAAAAGCCGGAGGCCGCGCTCGTCGGCGAGATCGGCGCCTCCGCCGCCTTCTACGATTACGACGACAAGTATGTCAACGGCACCTCCCAGCTCTTCATCCCCGCCCGCCTCTCGCAGGAGGTGATCGAGGAGATCCGCCGCACGGCCTGCCGCGCCTACCGCCTGCTCGGCTGCGAGGGCCTGGCCCGCGTCGATTTCTTCGTGCGCAACGAGACGGAGGTCATTCTGAACGAGCTCAACACGCTGCCGGGCTTCACCTCCATCAGCATGTATCCCAAGCTGTGGGAGGCCTGCGGCGTCTCCTGCCCGGAGCTGCTCGACCGCCTGCTCGCGCTCGCCTTCGAGCGCTGAAGGAGGGGCCGCATGGACACCAGACCGATCGGCGTATTTGACTCCGGCCTCGGCGGGCTGACCGCCGTGCGCCAGCTGGCCGCCGGGATGCCGGACGAAACCATCGTCTATTTCGGCGACACCGGCCGCGTGCCCTACGGCTCGCGCAGCCGCGAGACCATCCGCCGCTACGCCCGGCAGGACGCGGCTTTTCTCCTCTCTCAGGACGTCAAAATGGTGATCGCCGCCTGCGGCACCGTCAGCTCCGTCGCCGCCGACCTCGGCGAGAGCCTGCCCGTGCCCTTCCTCGGGGTGCTGACCCCCACGGCCCGCGCGGCCGCGGCCGCCACGAAGACGGGCAAAATCGGCGTGATCGGCACCACCGCCACCATCCGCAGCGGCTCCTACCGGCGCGCGCTGGCGGCGATTGACCCCGCCCTGCAGGTCTTCGACCGCGACTGCCCGCTCTTTGTGCCGCTGGTCGAAAACGGCTTCCTCGGCGAGGACGACCCCATCCCCCTGCTGACGGCGGAGCGCTACCTCGCCCCGCTCAAGGAGGCGGGGGTCGACACGCTGATCCTCGGCTGCACGCACTATCCCCTGCTCGAGCCGGTGATCCGCCGGGTGATGGGCGGCGGCGTCGCCCTCATCGACTCCGGGCGGGAGACGGCCCTCGAGTGCCGCCGCTTCCTCCTCGAGCACGGCCTGGCCGCGCCGCACGGGGCGGCAGGAGAGCAGCGGTTTTACGTCAGCGACCGCACCGAGGGCTTCGCGGGAATCGCGGAGATCCTGCTCGGCGAAAATCTCGAGGGGCACGTGGAGCGGATCGATATTGAGAGCTATTGAGGCGCTGCCAATTTTGAACTGAGCGTATATTTTTGTATTATTATACTTTTTGAATAGATCTCTTTGGCTTTGCGCTTCCGCGGGGCCTGCGCTTTTTTCTGATTTTCAGTTGTCGCAACCATCTACCGGCATCTGCATGCAAACCCGACGCACAGGACTGCGGCCTCAAGAGTTATGCGCGCCGCTCCCGGCAGCTTACTCCTCTCTGTCTGCAGTCTGAGGCTTGCGGCGAAAGCCTGACGGAGGGAGTCAGGTTTGCAGTTCGCTGCCTCAGAGGCAGTTTACTCCAGCGTCGCAGCCCGGAGAACTCCCTCAGGCTTGCCGCCGCTGACGCGCCGCCAAGCCAGCTCCCTCAAGAGGGAGCCTTGGTTACGGCGGAGCTGAGGCTCAGCGTTCTAATGGAAACTAACTGCAAGCCATAGCTTGCAGACGGAGAGGAGTAAGCTGCCGAGAGCGCGGCGGAGCTTTAGAGCGCTGAGCTCGAGCGAAACCGTTTCCTTCTTCCTTCGCGCGGCCGCAGCCGCGCCGCCACACCTGTTTACTATTCACTATTCACTTGCGCAGCCGCGCTGCGCAGCGGAGGTTACAAATGGACGAAAATTATCTGATCTCGATTCTCGGCAGGCAGATCGTCAACGGCGACCCGGAGGAGATTGAGGTGACGACCTTCGGGCAGTATACGGTGAAGAACGGCAAGCGGTTCATCGTCTACCGCGAGTATGAGGGCGAGACGAACCCCAAAAAGGGGCGAACCACCATTCTCAAGGTCGAGGACGGCTGCGTCACCATGCTGCGGGGAGACGGCGATTCCACCCGCCTCATTCTCGAGCACGGCAAGCGCCACCTGTGCCGCTACGACACCGGCTTCGGCGCGATGACCGTGGGCGTCTACACCCATGAGATGAAAAACGAGCTCGGCGACAACGGCGGGCGGCTCGCCGTGCGCTATACCCTCGACGTCAACTCCGCCCTCGCCAGCGTCAACGAGATCATTGTCACCGTCCGCCAGGCGGGAGACACCGCAAAGCAGAACACAGAGGAATCTGAAAATAACGGAAAGGCGTGAACCAACACCATGTCAAAGCTGGTACAACAGGCAACCAACGAACTGAGAGAGGCCATCGAGGCCGCGATAAAGGCCGCCGTCGCGGACGGCTCCCTCCCGGAGGCGGACATCCCCGCCTTCACGCTGGAGGTCCCCGCCGACCGCAGCCACGGCGACTGGGCGTGCAACGCCGCCATGGCGGGCGCGCGCGCCTTCCGTCTTGCGCCCCGCAAGATTGCCGAGGCCGTCGTCTCCCACCTCGACCTCGCCCCCACCTACTTCGACCGCTGTGAGATCGCGGGCCCCGGCTTCCTCAATTTCTTCCTCAACCCGCGCTTTTACGCCGACGTGCTGCGCGACGTGGAGGCCCTGGGCAGGGACTACGGCCGCAGCGATTTCGGCAAGGGCGAAAAGGTGATGGTGGAGTTCGTCTCCGCCAACCCGACCGGCCCGATGCACATGGGCAACGCCCGCGGCGGCGCGCTCGGCGACTGCCTGGCCGCCGTCCTCGACGCGGCGGGCTACGACGTGTGGCGCGAGTTCTATGTCAACGACGCGGGCAACCAGATTGAGAAGTTCGGCGTCTCCCTGGAGGCGCGCTATCTGCAGATTTACAAGGGTGAGGACGCCGTCGAGTTCCCCGAGGACGGCTACCACGGCGACGACATCCGCGAGCACGCGCAGAACTACGCGGACGAGTTCGGCGACAGGCTGCTCGCCGTCTCCCCGGAGGAGCGCCGCGCGGCCCTCGTGCAGTACGCCCTGCCGAAGAACATCGCCCGCATGCAGCGCGACCTGGAAAAGTACCGCATTCATTACGACAGATGGTTCCTCGAGAGCACGCTCCACGAGGACGGCGAGCTCAACGAGGTCGTCGAGATTCTGAAAAACAAGGGCCTGACGTATGAGAAGGAGGGCGCGCTCTGGTACCGCGCCACCGACTTCGGCGCGGAGAAGGACGAGGTGCTGATCCGCCAGAACGGCAACCCGACATATTTCACCGCCGACATCGCCTACCACCGCAACAAGTTCAACCGCGGCTTCACGCGCCTGATCGACGTGTGGGGCGCGGATCACCACGGCCATGTCGCCCGTATGAAGGGCGCGATGGACGCCATCGGAATGGACGGCTCGAAGCT
Source organism: uncultured Clostridia bacterium (assembly GCA_944383955.1). Lineage (GTDB taxonomy): Bacteria > Bacillota > Clostridia > Oscillospirales > Acutalibacteraceae > Caccousia. Next base: position 16,960 of record CALWRP010000039.1, on the reverse strand, counting down.
CGACGTGGTGCTCATCCAGCTGGTGCGCCTCGTGCGCGCGGGCGAGGTTGTGCGCATGAGCAAGCGCAGCGGCAAGGCCATCCAGCTCGCCGACCTCCTCGACGAGGTACCGATCGACGCGGCCCGCTTCCTCTTCAACATGCGCGAGGCCAACACGCAGATGGACTTCGACCTCGATCTGGCCGTCCAGCAGGATTCCCAGAACCCGGTCTATTACGTGCAGTACGCCCACGCGCGCATTTGCAGCCTCTTCCAGAAGCTCGCGGGCGAGGGCCTCACGCCGCGCGCCTGCACCGACGAGGAGCTCGCGCTGCTGAGCAAGCCCGAAGAGATCGAGCTGCTGCGCCACATCGCCTCCTTCACCGACGAGATCGCCGCGGCGGCGAAGGCCTACGACCCGGCCCGCATCACGCGCTACGTCATCACCCTCGCGAACCTCTTCCACAGCTTCTACAACGCCTGCCGCATCGGCGGCGAGGAGGATTCCCTCGCCCACGCGCGCCTGCAGCTGTGCGGCGCCGTTCTCACCGTGATCCGCAACGTGCTCGGCATGTTCAACATCACCGCGCCGGAGCGCATGTGAGCCGGAGCCGGGGGTGAGCGAGATGCGTAAGCCGCCGTTTCCCCTGCCGCTCATCGCAGACGGCGTCTCCGCCGCCCAGATGCGCGAGGCCGGGATGAAGAAGGACGACTGTCCCGCCCGCTGGGCGCTCGGCCACCCGGATTTTGTGCGCCGCCAGACGGAGCGCTACCGCAAGGCCGGGGCGGGCGCCGTGCTGGCCCCCACCCTGGCCGCCAACCGCGCCGCCCTCGAGCCTCTGGGCCTGGCAAGCCGGGTGCGCGAGCTCAACGCCGGGGTGCTGCGCCTGGTGGCGGAGGGCGCGGGCGGCCTGCCCGTCGGCGGGCGCATCGGCCCGTCCGGCATCGCGTTTTCGCCGGAGGAGGCCGACGTCTTCGACGACCTCTTTGTTCTCTACCGCGAGCAGATCCGCGCCCTCGACGAGGCGGGAGCCTCCTTTCTCCTGATTGAGCGGCAGATTTCGCTGGCGGACATGCGCGCCGCCATGCTCGCCGCCCGCTCCACCGATCTGCCCGTCCTCGTGGCCATGACGCCCGATCGCTTCGAGGGCCGGGCGGAGCTTCTGCCCTCGCTCATCACCCTGCAGGCCATGGGCGCGGCGGCCATGGGCGTGGACAACCTGCCCGTGGAGGAGGCGCAGGAGCAGCTTCGCGAGCTCCTTCCCCACGCGGAGATTCCGCTCGTGGGGCGTCTCTCCGTTCCCCGCGCCATGTCGCCGGAGGAGTACGCCGCCGGCGCGCAGGCCCTCGCCGCTGCGGGAGCCCGCGTCTTCGGGGCCGGACAGGGAGCCAGCCCGGCGTTCACCGCCGCTCTGGCCGCGGCCGCCCCGTCGTTTGCCTTTCCCGCCCGGCGGGAGGCGGACTCCCACGCCGCCGCCTCCGCGGAGGAGGTCTTCTTCCTCGGGGACGACATCGAGCTCAGCGAACCGCTCGTGTGCTCGTCCCGCCTCGACGACGACCTCATCGAGCTCGAGCACGGCCCGGCCAACGTGGGCCTGGTGCGCGTCGAGTCGCTCGGCGACGCCATGCTGCTGGCGGAGCACGGCCCGCTCGCGCGGCTGCCGCTGGCCGTGTGGGCCGACTCGCAGCCCGTCCTCGAGGCCGCCCTGCGCTATTTCCAGGGCCGCCTGCTGATCGACTCCTCCTCCCCGCTGGACGAGGAGGTCCTCGCCGCCACAGCCGAAAAATACGGCGCCATCGTCTATTAAAACGGTGTCTCCCGGCTTGCGCCGTGAGACGTGCTGAAGCCGGTGTCTCCCGGCTTACGCCGTGAGACGTGCTGAAGCCGGTGTCTCCCGGCTTACGCCGTGAGACGTGCGAAGCATTATTTTGCGGTGCTGCCGCACCGGAAAATAACGCTTCGACAGCCCGGAGGTATTTTTTCCTTTGAGGTGCGGAAAATAACGCTTCGACAGCCCGGAGATAGTTTTTCCCGTGCACGAAGGGGAACGGCTCTCAGGAAGCTTGGATGGATCGCTGCGCCTCAGCTCCGCCCGTTCCTAGGCTCCTCCTCTGGGGGAGAAGCGTCACTTTGTGACGCAGAGGGGGGTCAAAGCGTCAGCTTTGACAATACTGGACTTGACGGCGCGTCAGCGGCGGCAAGCCTGAGGGAGTAAGCCGCCGGGAGCGCTGCGCCGCTTCTGAGGCAGCCAGGTGCTGGCCTAACTCCCTCTGCCACTTTGCCTCAGCGCATAGAAGTGCCGCCGCGGTTACGGCAGCTTACTCCCTCCGTCACTTTGCCTGTTGCAACAGGCAAAGTGCCACCTCCCTCAGGAGGGAGGCTAAGCTACGGCTCTCAGTTAGTTTAGAGCGATCGCTGCGCCACAGCTCCGCCCGTTCCCCTTTCATGATATCGCAGCCCCCGACCCATACATAACGCCGCCTCTTTTGCATAAGCAGCAACGCGGGCGCATAGCAAGACCCCTTTGCGGTACTGGCCGCAAAGGGGTCGATTTCTTATGCCGAGGTTCGCCGAGGGACGAGGCGTGCGTGACTTGCCGCCCGCAGGGCTGAGGGAAAGAGATTAGGGGAGGATGGGGGGATCGCCGGGCGCGTGGGAGCCGCTGCCGAAATAGATATCGTACCAGATGAGGAAGACGTAGATAGTCCAGATTTTGCGGTTGTTGTCGCGCTTGCCGCGGTAATGCTCGTCGAGGATGGCGACCAGGGCGTCGGTGCGGAAGAATTGCTTCGCCGTCTCGCTCTCGAACGCCTCGCGCACGATCCGGTAGTATTTTTCCTCCCGCAGCCACACGCGCGTGGGCACGGGGAAGCCGAGCTTTTTCTTCTGGGCGGTGGCCTGCGGCAGGTGGCGCATGGCGGCCTTGCGCATCGCATACTTCGTGTTTTCCTTGTTGACGCGCAGGCGGCGCGGCAGCTTCGCCGCGACGGCGAAGACCTCCTTGTCGAGGAAGGGGACGCGCAGCTCGAGGGAGTTCGCCATGCTCATGCGGTCGGCCTTGAGCAGGATATCGCCCACCAGCCACACGTTGATGTCGAGATACTGCATCTTCGTCACGTCGTCGAGACCCTGCACGCGGTCGTAGATGGGCTTCGTGAGCGTCTGCGGGCGGGTGCAGGGCAGGCCCTCGCGCAGCAGGCGGCGCTTCTCGTCCATGGTGAACATCGAGCAGTTGCCGATGAAGTTCTCCTCGATGGTCTGCGCCCCGCGGATGAGAAAGCTCTTCCCGCGGAACGAAAACGGCAGCGCCTTCGCGACGGCCGCGGCGGCGCGGCGCAGGAACAGCGGCAGCTTCTGGTAGCTCGCCAGGTCGTCGGGCTCGTGGTAGATGTTATATCCGCCGAAGAGCTCGTCCGCGCCCTCGCCGGAGAGCACGACCTTCACATACTCGCTGGCGATTTTGGAGACAAAATAGAGCGCGATGCACGAGGCGTCCGCCAGCGGCTGGTCCATGTGGTACTGCACCTTGCGGATGTTGCCCCAATACTCGTCGGCGGAGATCACCTTGTAATGGTGCTCGAGGCCGATTTTCTCGCTCAGGCTCTTCGCGAAGTCGATCTCGTTATAGCGGTCGCCGTAGTCGAAGCCCACGGTGAACGTCTTCTGGCCCGCAAAGTAGGTCGAGACATAGCTCGAATCGACGCCGGAGGACAAAAAGCAGCCCACCTCCACGTCGCTGATCTTGTGCGCGGCCACGGATTCCTCGAAGACCTGCTCGATCGCCGAGACGGCCTCCTCCTCCGTCATGCTCTCGTCGGGGCTGAACTTCGGCTCCCAGTAGCGGTGCGTCTCGATCTTCCCCCCGCGGTACCACAGGTAGTGGGCGGGCAGCAGGGCGTACACGCCCTCGAAGAAGGTCTCCGGCGGCACCACATACTCGAAGGAGACATAGCTGTCGAGCGCGCGCGGGTTGAATTTCTTTTCAAAGCCGGGGAATTTGAGAAGGCTCTTGATCTCCGAGCCATAGAGGAAATGGCCGTTCTGCAGGCAGTAGTGCAGCGGCTTGATGCCGAAATAGTCGCGCGCCAGAAAGAGGCTCTCGTCCTTTGTGTTCCAGATCGCGAAGCCGAACATGCCGCGCAGCCGCCCCAGCAGCTCCGGGCCCCATTCCTCAAAGCCGTGCACCAGCACCTCGGAGTCCGTCTTCGTCGAGAAGACGTGCCCCTTCTCTGTCAGCTCGGCGCGCAGCGTCTGGTAGTTGTAGATCTCGCCGTTGAAGGTGAGCACGAGCGTCCTGTCCTCGTTGTAGATCGGCTGGTCGCCTCCCTCGCCCACATCGATGATGCTCAGGCGGCGAAAGCCCATGGCGATCCCCTGCCCGAGGTAAAAGCCGCTGCTGTCGGGCCCGCGGTGGGTGATGACGTCCGTCATCTCCGTCAGCGCCGCGTCCCTGTCCACAATCTGTCCCGTAAACCCACAAATTCCGCACATTGGCTGTTACTCTCCCATCTCGTTCTTCGGCGCGTCCGCCGGTTCCTGCTCCGTGTCTTCGCTCTCCCCGCCGGGCGCGTCCGGCTCCGGCTCGTCCGCGGGCACGCTCCCGGGCTCCTCCTCCTGCGCGGGGGAGGGCTCCGCCGCCTCGCTCTCCTGCGCGGGGCCGGGCTGCGGCGCGGCGGTCTCCTGCGGCTCCTGCGCGGCCTGCGCCTCCTGCTCCTCCTCCGGCATGTCCTCGCCGTGGCGGTAGCGGTAGAGCAGCGCGCGGGCAAAGCGCTCGTTCACCACCAGAAACTCCTCCCCATCGGGGGGAAGCATCGACTGCACGATCGAGAGCGCCTGCCGGTAGGCGGCAAACGACGTCATCCGCCGCACCGGCTCCTCCTGCCCCTCGACGAAGAAGGAAAAGCCGATGCGGTCGGCCGCCTCGTCGCTCGAGCAGTAAAAACCCTGCTCCACGCGCTTGCCCGTCCCGCGGGAGAGCACCGTGGCCAGCAGCAGCTTCACAAGCTCCGCCGCCCTGTCGTCGAGCCCGTCCTCGAACAGCAGAATTTTTTCCTTGAGCGTGGGCAGCGACCCCGTGACGCGCTTGCGCACGCCGCGCAGCTGCGGGAACTGCGCCGCGATCCCCGCCGCCTTCCCGGCGTCCGGTTCGCCCGGCAGGATGTAGATCATGAACCGCCGTCCCTTGTCGTGATACAGGCACGGATACGCCAGCATGGCCTCGTAGCCGCACCGCGGGCAGTGCCAGTCAAACAGCGACTCGTCAAGCACGCTCAGGCGCAGGTTCGGGTTGACCTCCGCGTTGATGCCCGACCACATGCGGGCCTCCGACGCCGCGCCGCAGCCGGGGCAGCGCACTTCCTTTTTGATCTCAGTTGACATTCCTCTCCCGCCTTTTTCAATAGCATTTCTTCCTCACAAACAGTGTTTGCTCTTTTCAAAAAAATATATCTATAATATTCCACCTGCCCACCTGCGGCCAGCAATTCGCGGGCCTGCGGCCAGCAATCCGCGGGCCTGCGGCCAGCAATCCGCGGGCCTGCGGCCGGCAATTCGCGGGCCTGCGGCCAGCAATTCGCGCAAGCTCCCTCCGGTCGCCCGGCTGAGTGCGTACACAGTGCTGAGCTGCCCGCGTTGCTTCTGCAGGCGTGCGGGGCAGCAAGTTTCGGGCCTGCGGCGGGCAATCCGGGGCTGTGCAGAGACTATATTTTGATTATTATATCACATCCACCCATAAAAAGAAACACTCCCGGCGCGGTGCGCGGCTCTTCTTCTGCCCGAAAAGGAGAAAACACGTATGAATGGAAAAGATTACAGAAATAATACTGTTCATCCGGCCCCGAATGCAGTATAATGAGAGAAAGCAGTCCAGAAAAGGAGGAACTACACATGAATTTTTTGGAGAATCTGGGAAACGGCATTGCCAAAGTGATAGATTCGGTGGTAGAGAAAAATCATCGCGCGTCCGTGGTGAACCGTCTCCGCATTGTGATCAAGAATGAGCGTGAAAACACCGCCCGCGCCTATGTGGCCCTCGGCAAGTATTATTTCGACAATCTGCGCGATCCGGAAAACGAGGAGACCGAGCGCCTCTGCCGTTCCGTTGAGGAGAGCACCGCCCGCATGCAGAAGGCCTTCGCCAAGATGGATGAGATCTCCTCCGCCGCCCAGCCCCAGGACGACGACCCCTGCGACGGCTGCGGCGAGGACTGCGGCTCCTGCCCCTGCTGCGGCGAGCACGAGGAGCCCGCGCCGGGCACGCTGTCGGATTTCTTCACCGGCCGCGCCCGCTTTGTCGTGCTGCCGGATGAGCCGCAGGACGGCGAGGCGGCCGACGACGACGACGTTTGGCTGTGAAAAAAATTCTTCTCGGCATGAGCGGCGGCGTGGACAGCGCCGCCGCCGCTGTTTTACTCGCCCGTGAGGGGATGGCCGTGGAGGGCGCGACCCTCCTTCTCACAGGGGACGGCTCCGCCGCCGGAGACGCCGCCCGCGCCGCCGCCGTCCTCGGGATCCCCCACCGCTCGGTCGATCTGCGCGAGACCTTTCGCCGCGAGGTGATGGACGTCTTTGCCGCCGAGTACCGCGCGGGCCGCACGCCGAATCCCTGTGTGCTCTGCAACCGCGCCGTCAAGTTCGGGGCCATGCTGCGCTATGCCCTCGAAAACGGCTTCGACGGCGTCGCCACCGGCCACTACGCCGTCCTGCGCCGGGAGAACGGCCGCACCCTGCTGTGCGCCTCGCCCTCCAGAAAGGATCAGTCGTACATGCTGTATTCCCTCTCGCAGGAGCAGCTCTCGCACGCCGTGTTCCCGCTCGGCGCGCTCGAAAAGGACGAGGTGCGCGCCATCGCCCGCGAGGCGGGCCTGCCCGTGGCCGCCAAGCCGGACAGCCAGGATATCTGCTTTGTCCCGGACGGCGACTACGCCGCCTTTCTCGCCCGCTATGCCGGGGAAACCTTTCCGCCCGGCGATTTTGTGGACGCGCAGGGCAGCGTGCTCGGCCGCCACAGCGGGCTTGCCCGCTACACCGTCGGCCAGCGCAAGGGCCTCGGCTCCTTCGGCAGGCCGATGTATGTCACCGCCCTCGATCCGGCGCGCAACCGCGTCATTCTCGGCGGGGAGGGCAGCCAATACCGCGCCGCGTGCGAGGTGGAGGCCGTCAACTGGATCCCCTTCGACGCCCCCGCAGGCCCGCTGCGCTGCCGCGCCAAAATCCGCTATCACGCCGCCCCCGCCCTCTGCACCGTGACGCCCCTCTCCGGCGGGCGCGCCGCCGTCGCCTTCGACGAACCGCAGCGCTCCGTCACCCCCGGCCAGTCCGCCGTCTTCTACGACGGCGAGCTCGTGCTCGGCGGCGGGGTCATCGCGGACCTTGCCTGAGGGCGGCCCGCGAAAAGGAGGACTCCTATGAACCGCCGCAAGCAGGAAGCCGAGCCGTGGAAGCAGCCGGACAGAGAGCCTCGCGCCGCGCAGGCGGCGGGGCTTCTCACCGCAGGCTGAGCCCGTATATTTCCGAAGAAAACCGGGCGGCTTTGGAGCCTTGTCCTGCCGCCATCTGTGAAGGAGGAAGAACATGAACTGGAGCGACAACCGGAACCTCGAACCGTGGGAGATCCCGGATCGATCCCTGGAACCGAATGAAAACGCCCCCGATCAATCCGCGGGCGCGCAGTGGACGCGCAGCCTGCAAAAGCGCACGGGCCGTCACCCCCACCGGGCCGCGCCCAAGGCCAACCCGCGCCGCGACGCATTTCAGCGCAGCCTGCGCGCCGCCTCGAGCCTGACAAACGCGGCGGCGGTGACCTACGGCGTGCTGGGCGGGCTGCAATTCCTGCTGGCCGCGGTGCTCTCTCTGGCAGACGCCGTGGGCGAGCTGCCGCCGGAGATTTTCAGCTTCTACGGCGCGGAGAGCGGAGCGCTGACGTCCGGCCTGATTGCACTGATCGCGTTGATGTCCCTGTTCTGGCTGCTGCTGGCTCTCGGCCTGTGGCGAAAGAGCCGTGCGGCGGCTGTGATTGGCCTTGTGTGGAGCGTGCTGCTGTTTGTCAGCTCGGTTCTCGGCCTCTGGGGCGAGACGCCGCAGGTTTTCGTGATTCTGGTGATTCTCGCCATCCTCGGCGTGATTGGCGCGTTCCGCTACCGCAAGCTGCGCCGCCTCGTGGTGGCCGGGGAGCCGCTGGCCGACCGCAAGCCGCACGAGTGGGTGCCGCAGTCCGCGATTGGCAAGGTGGGCGCGGTGGCGCTGTGCCTCGGCCTGGCGGGCAGCCTGGCTCTGGCGGCAGCGGGCGCGCCCCAGCTCGGCGGGGTAGCCTCTCTGCTGCCGGAGACGGAGCTCGCCTCCCGCCTGCAGGACCTCGGGGAGGGGCTCGGGGAGCTCTCGGTCCCCGACTACGACGCGGAGCCGCCGCAGGAGGACACGCCGCCCGACAGCACGAGCCCGGACGTCAATCTGGATCCGGCGTCGTGGATTGACACGCCGCTGCCGGGCACGCCGCTCTCGATACCGATGCCCTCCGTTCTCACGATCGAGGAGGAGGAGGACTATACCAGCATCTACTATGGCGGCGACAACTACGACCTCGGCTTTTCCGTGTTCTGGTTCGAGCTTCCGCAGGGAGGCTCCTACACAGAGGAGGAGGCCTCCCTCATGCTCGAGAGCATGCTGGAGGGCTACGGCAGCTATGAGGGCGAAGCGATCGCCTCGCCGCCCTCGGAGGGCAAGACAGACGACGGCATTTTCTACCGGCGCATTTCCGTGGCGTGCGAGGACGGCTACGTTTACGCCGTGCAGTCCTTCCTCTATGATGGCATTGCGGGCTATGTGAGCTACGAGCGCTACGACCTGGATGAGTGGTCGTCGTCCTTTGAGGGCGCAGCCAAGAGGCTGTTTGACGGCATTCGTGTGAGCGAGGCGGGGCTGCTGATCTGAAGCAGGCTGCCAAAGGGCAAAATATGAAAGTTTCGCCCGCCTTTTCAAAGGGCGCGGCGTGCCAGTGGCACGCGAATGAGCGCCGACCGGAGCGGAAGCGTAGACCAGAGCCCCGACCACCAAGCTGCCGGTGATCCGTTCCCATAGCGCGAAGCCAGGATGCCTCCAGCACCGAGCCGCTGAAGCGTCGGTTTCCGGTGCCGCGCACCGCAAACCGATGCTTCAGACGCTGCATCCGGCATATGCCGGATGCAGCCAAAACAGCACGAAGCGAATTTTTCCGGACGGCGGCGCACTCCGAATCTTTCCCGCACACAGCCCTTTCCCAGCAGCTAAAAACCCGCACGCGGACGCATTCAAACGAACGCGACCCGTCCCAGAACGGCAACTCACCCCGAGCCTTTCCCGCACGCAGCCCTTTCCCAGCAGCTCAAAACCCGCATGCGGACGCATCAAAACAAACGCGGCCCCGTCCCAGGACAGCGCGTCCCTCACCCCTACCCAAACAAAAGCGGCTTTCAGCGAACGCTGAAAGCCGCTTTGCTATGCCATATAAGCCCCGTCAGGGGAAATTACGCCGCGGTGGAGCTGGGGGTGAAGGTGTAGAACTCCGAAAGCTTGTAGGTGGAGAAGGCGGCGTCGTTGGTGGAGACGCCCTCGAGAGCGGCTGCGCCGGCCTCCACGGAATCGGCGAACTCGTCTGCCTTGAGGCCGGTGAGGAGCATGTCGCGGTTGGACTCCGTCTCCACATACTCGTCGTAGGCGTCGGCGATGGAATTCTTCTGCAGCAGCAGGATGCCGTCGCTGAGGGTGGTGACTTCCAGGGTGCGCACCTCGCCGTCGGCCATTTCGTCGAGCGCCTCACGCACGCCGGAGGGGAAGTAGGCGTCGAGATAGCTGCCGTCGATGAGCTGATGCACGAGCTCGTCGCTGTCGGAGGAGATGACGGAGGCGAAGTCCTCCGCGGCGTCCTCCATGGTCATCTCGCCGGCGGTGATCTGCTCGGCGTAGCCCTCAAAGAGCGCGCGGCGGGCGTCGGCCTCCTCCTCGGTCATCTCGGAGGACTCGCCCTCCTCGCCCGTCAGCTCGGTATCCTCCTTGACGGAGAGGGAGGACAGCACATAGTCGAAATCGTAGTAGGTGCCGGTGAAGTAGTCGCGCAGCTCGTCGTCGGAGACCTCGTTCGTGCCGCCCTCGCCGTAGAGCGCCTCAAACAGCTTCGAGTACATCACGCTCGTCTCGCCGTAGGCGATGACGAAGGAATCCTGGGCCACATACTTCTTCACAGACTCCGGCACATAGCCCCAGTAGGAGGAGGCGATGCTCTCGGCCTGCGTCTTTTCCTCGTCGGTGAGCGGGATGCCCAGAGCGTCGAGCTGGTCGCGCAGGTAGTAGATCTCCTTGGTGTAGGTCAGGGCCTGGCTGCGGATCCAGTCCTCGGCGGGCTGGCCGTCGATCTGCTGCTCGAGCAGGGAGACGGAGCTGTCCACGCCCTCCTCCTGCTGGGCCGCGCTGATGGCGGCATAGAGATTGTAGACATAGACGCCCACGGGCAGGCGATCGCCGTCTCTGTCGACGCTCCAGCTCTGGTCGGCGGTGGAGCAGGAGACCGCGCCCAGCGCCACGAGGGCGGCGAGCAGCGCGGCGGTAAGCTTTGCTTTCAGTTTCATTTTCATGACTCACTCCGAAATGTTCAAAATTCCCGGGACGCGGGGTGCGCCCCGAACCGTACTATTATACCCTTTTTTCTGCGTCCTGTCCAGACGCCGGGGAGGCGGAATCGTCCATTTTGCCGGCTTTTTCCTCAATCCGGTAGCGCGGGCGGGCCTTGACCTCGCTGTAAATCTTGCCCACATAGCCGCCCACCACGCCCACGCACAGCAGCTGAATGCCGCCGAGCAGCCAGATCGAGCACACGATCGCCGTCCAGCCTGCCACCGTGAGGCCCAGGAAATGCGAGATGAGGGCGTAGAGGAGCCCCGCAATGCTGGCGATGGAGACGAAGATCCCGAGCCGCGAGATCAGCCGCAGCGGGCGCACGCTGAACGAGGTGATGCCGTCGAGCGCAAAGGAGATCATCTTTTTGAGCGGGTATTTCGACTCGCCCGCGAAGCGCTCGTGGCGGTCATAATAGACGTAATCGCTGCGGTAGCCGATGAGGGGCACGATGCCGCGCAGGAAGAGGTTGACCTCGCGGTACTCCGAGAGCGCGTCGAGGGCGCGGCGGCTCATCAGGCGGTAGTCGGCGTGGTTGTAGACGACGTCGACGCCGAGGGCGCGCATGAATTTGTAAAAGCCCTGGGCCGTCACGCGCTTGAAGGCGGTGTCGGTGTCGCGGCGGTTGCGCACGCCGTAGACGACGTCGCAGCCCTCGGTGAACTTCTGCACGAACTGCCCGAGCACGGTCACGTCGTCCTGCAAATCGGCGTCGAGGCTGATGGCGCAGTCGGCGTGGAGCCTGGCCTCCATCAGCCCGGCCAGCAGGGCGTTCTGGTGGCCGCGGTTGTGGGCGAGCTTGAGGCCGCAGACGAGGCCGTTCTCACGGGAATAGCCTTCGATGAGGGACCAGGTTTTGTCGCGGCTGCCGTCGTCCACCAGCAGCATGCGGCTGTTTTCGTCGGCGAGGCCCTGCTCCCGCATGGAGAGCAGCTGCTCCGTGAGGCGGCGCACCGTCTCCGGGAGGACCTCCTCCTCGTTGTAGCAGGGGACGACGAGATAGACGGTTGGCAAGGAAAATTCCTCCTTACAGGGTCGAATCGTTGGCGGCGGGATCGCCGTCCGCCGAAGCGGGGGAAGCGGGCGGCTCCTGCGCCGCGGGCGCGGGGCCGTGGGGCGGCGCGCCGGGGAAGCCGGGCTGCGCCGGGGTGAGAGACGAAGCCTGCTCCGCTCCGCCGGGGGCGGCAGCCTGCGCAGGGGGCGCGGACACCGGCGCCGTTTCCGCCGCGGCGCGGTCGAAGCGGCGGGCCAGCCGCAGGTAGAGCAGCAGAATCAGCACTCCGGCCAGGGTGACGGCCGCGCCCAGCGGCAGGCCGGGCGTGCGGTAGGTAAAGCGGATTTCGCTCGTCCCGGCGGGGACCAGCACGGCCATGAAGCCCACGTTGACCTTCTCGATCACAGCGGGCTCGCCGTTGACGGTGGCCGACCAGCCGCCCTCATAGGGCACGCTGAAGAAGACCAGGCGCTCGCGGTCGCCGGTGAAGGTGGCGGAGAAGCCGCCGTTGTCGTAGGAGAAGCTCGAGCACGACATGGAGCGCCGGTCGAGGCAGTCCTGATAGTAGGCCTCCTCCGAGTAGAGGAAGGTGACGCCGGAGCCGCTCTCGGTGACGCCGGGCACGGAGCCGTCCTCCGTCTCCTCCGGCAGGGAGAGGGTGTCGACATGCGTGAGAATGCCGTCGTATTGCTCGGCCTGCTCGTCGGAGAGGACGAGGGCCTTGAGCAGCACGAGGTGGCGGTTCGACTCGCTCACGGCGTCGTACTCCTCGCGGGTGATGTAATAGTCATAGGAGAAGCCCATCGGGATATAATATTGATTCTCCCAGATATCGAAGCCGTTCTGCGTCGCGTAGTACGTCCAGCCCGGCATCTGCGGGTCGGTCCCGTCCGGGCCGCCGAAGCGGTCGCCGGTGGCCACTGGGTCAAACAGCCAGCGGCAGGAGGTCAGGCCGCGCAGGCCGTAGACGTCGGTCTCCGGGCGGGAGGCGACGTCGCGCTGCACGCCGATGGTGGGGTAAAACTCCATGATCGAGCCGGGCACGATGCTGTGGAAGGCCTGGATCGTCGGGATCTGCCAGAACATGGCCTGGTTGTCCATGCCGTCGAAGACGTCGACGCGGCAGTTCGTGGTGTCGGGCAGAGAGATGTCCTCCCCGCCGTTGAGGCAATAGGGGATGATGTGCTTGTGGGTGTCGTCGCTCTGCGTCTTGCCGAGGGCGATGAAGAAGAGCGCGTAGACGACGGTGATGAGGGCGGTGGCCCGGATGGCGTACCGCAGGAATTTTCGCTTGCTGCGGCGCACCCACTTGAGCACGACGGCCAGCAGCAGAAGGCTCAGCAGCGCGATGGCCACATAGCTCCAGAAGCGCGTCGGGTAGTCCTCGAGGCCGAAGGTGAGCGTCTCCTCGCCGTCGGCGTTCGTCGTTTTCTGCCACATCAGGCCGATGGGCAGGGCGATGCCCAGGGTGATGCCCACCGTCCAGCGCAGGGCGCGGGCCCAGTCGGTGCGCGGGCTGTCCACGGCCAGCACGGTGGCCAGGCTCATCATCAGGGTGAGCATGTAGTACCAGCGGGCGTAGTAGCTCGAGTTGAAGAGCTGGAACGAGGAGTTGAGGATCGGCACCAGGGCCATGAGGAAGAGCAGCGGCAGGAAGCTCTTGAGCCAGTGCTTTGCGCGCCGCTGCAGAAAGCCGATGACGCCCGTCATGCTGAACAGCGGCAGCCACGCGCCCAGGGAGGCCCACTTGGCCTCGCTGTCCGGGGTGAAGTTGGGGCGCGCGGGGATGTCGGGCGGGAAGAAGAAGCACTCCAGAATGTGAATGTAGCGCTGGTTCCAGCCGTAGAGCAGGGCGCTCCAGCCGTTCGGGGGGTTGTCCACGCGCGGGTTCTGCACCACAGCCAGGATCGTCGGCACCAGCAGGATGCACGACATCAGCACGCCCACGACGGCCTCACAGAACAGCAGCAGGAAGTCGCGCAGATTGAGGCGGAAGCTGCGCGTGAGAAGGCGCAGGAAGAAGTAGATCAGCGTGAAGGTGACCTGGCCCACGAAGAAGTAGTAGTTGACAAAGCAGCAGAGGAAAACGGTGACGGCGAAGACGCCGCGCCGCCGCGTGGCCATATACTCGTCGAGCGCCCAGAGCATGAGCGGGAAGAAGACGATCGCCTCGTGGAAATGATTGAAGAAGATGTTGTAGACGGAGAAGCCGGAGAAGGCGTAGAGCAGGCCGCCGAGCACGGCCGCGTCCCCGCGGGTGACGTAGCGCCGCAGATAGTGCGCGCCCGTCGTGGCCGCGCAGGCGAACTTGAGGATCAGAAGCGGCCCCATCAGATACGGCACGGCCTCGCTCGGGAAGGGAAGCGTCAGCCAGAAAAACGGGCTGCCGAGCAGATAGAAGGTGTAGCTCCCGATGAAATTCGCGCCGAGGTCCGTCGTCCAGCTCCAGCCCAGATTGCCGCTGCGCACCGCGTCGTGGCACATCTGGTAGAACGGCACCTGCTGCACGTTGAAGTCGCCGTAAAAGAGAAAATAGCCGTTGTCGAACAGGATGAACGGGATAAAAAACAGAAACGAAATGGAAAAGGCCAGCCAGAAGGCGCGGAACAGATAGCTGCCGCGCCAGCGGGAGAGGAGCCGCCCGCGCAGCTCCTGGAGCTTGATCGCTTCAGTCGGCATGTGAAAAACCTCCGGGGCGGCAGGGCCGCCTGGCAATATAATATGGAAATGAAGGAATGAAAGGGGAAAGAAACGATGAAAAAGCAGGAAAACGCGCGGGACGTGAAACCTTTCCCGCCCGCCGCGCGTCTTTCTGGTAAAGCTTCGTGTACCCGGCCGGTTTCCGGGCGCCGCGGCCCGCGCCGGGGCCGCGTTCAAATCGCCTCCATTATATCACAGACTTCCCAAAAGAAAAAGTTAAAAAACTGTGACGAAACTTGCAAATTCCGCCCGCTTCCCTTATGATAAGAAGGTATATGACTGTTTTCGAAGGGAGGGACGCGGCGTGCGCCATTTTTTTGCCGTGCTGTCGCGCATGAAGCACATCCACCGCTGGGGCCTGATGCGCTGCACGCGGGAGGAAAACCTGTGCGAGCACAGCTTCGAGACGGCGTTGCTGGCCCACGCGCTGGCCGTGCTGCGCAACGAGCGCTTCGGCGGGCACTGCTCCCCGGAGCGGGCCGCCACCCTGGCCCTCTTTCACGACGCCTCGGAGATCTTCACCGGGGATCTGCCCACGCCCGTGAAATACGACAACCCCACCCTGCGCGAGTCCTACGCGCGCGTCGAGGCCCACGCCCGCGAGCGGCTGCTCTCGATGCTGCCGGAGGATCTGCGCCCCGTCTATCTCCCGCTTCTCAACGAGGGCGGCGAGGACGAGGAGGAGCTGCGCCGCATCGTCAAGGCGGCGGACAAGCTCTCTGCCTTAATCAAGTGCATGGAGGAGCGCCGCGCCGGCAACGCGGAGTTCTCCCGGGCGGAGCAGACGCTGCGCCGCGCCGTGGAGGAGATGGGCCTGCCCGAGGCCGACTGCTTCCTGAAGGAATTTCTGCCATCCTACGCCCTGACGCTCGACGAGCAGGAGGGCGACGCCACCTGACCCCGCATCATCACGCAAGGAAAGGACCTGAATTGTATGAAAGACAGCTTTGAGGAGAACAGCCGCCGCCATCTGAAGACAAGGCCGCGCCTGCCGAAAAAACTGGTGGCCCGCAACGCCGCCATCCTGGTGGTGAGCCTGCTGTTCCTGTTCACGGGCGCGTTCATGGTGTACGCCGAATCGCTGCTCGGGCGCATCAACACCGTCGTCGACGAATCCACCGCGGGCGACGGCCCCTTCCAGCAGACGAGCGCCGACCCGGACAGCGATGTGAGCTCCGCCGCGGAGGGCGCGGACGGCGAGACGGGCGGCATCACCCTGCCGGACAGCGAGGGTCTCAAGAAGGTGGGCGGCCTGTGGCACGACGACATGATCGCCAACATCCTCGTGATGGGCGTGGACGACTACCAGCCCAACGACCCCGGCCGCACCGACAGCATGATGCTCGTCACCATCGACACGCGCCACCAGCAGCTGAAGATCACCTCCTTCATGCGCGACATGTACGTGGCCATCCCCGGCTACAGCTCGAACCGCATCAACACCGCCTACTTCCTCGAGGGCCCCTCCCTGCTCGTCTCCACCATTGAGGCGAATTTCGGCATCGACATCGACCGCTGGGTGGTCGTCGACTTCTCGGCCTTCAACGAGATCATCGACGCCATGGGCGGAGTGGAAATCACCCTCACGCAGGATGAGGCCAACCTCGTCAACCAGTATTCCGGCGATCCGCGCTGGAACCTCTCGGAGGGCACCTTCGTGCTCAGCGGCGCGCAGGCCCGCTACTACAGCCGCATCCGCGCCATCGGCGACGACTTTGAGCGCACGCAGCGCCAGCGCAACGTGTTCTCCTCCATCGTCAACAAGTTCAAGAGCTCCGATATCGGCACCATCAACAACGTGCTCTACAACACCCTCAACCTCATCCAGACCAACATGAGCCGCAACTACATTCTCAGCCTCGCGAGCCAGTCTCTCACCTATCTCAACTACGACCTGCACGAGCTGCGCATCCCCGGCGACAACCAGTATCAGTCCACCTATGTCAACATCAGCGGCTACAGCTCCGCCGTCCTTGTGCCCGACCGCGAGGCGTGCAGCGAGAGCCTGGTGCAGTTCGTCTTCGGAGACGCGGACGAATATGAGGCCCTGCAGAACGGCGATTGAGCAATTTGCACGAGAAAGGTGACGGAATCCTCTGGCTTTTTTCCTTCTCTTGTGCTAAAATAGAGGCAGTTCCCCCCAGGCAGGGCGGTCAGTCCGCCTCAACGGGAGATTTTTCAGGATTGAGAGGGATCCCTGTATGAAACTGATATTCGCGATTGTGAGCAACGACGACAGCAGCATGGTCGCCTCCGCTTTGACGAAGAACGGCTTTTACGCCACGAAGCTCGCCACCACCGGCGGCTTCCTCAAGGCCGGCAACACCACCTTCATCTGCGGCGTGGACGACGAGAAGGTCGACCGCGTGATCGAGATCATCTCCAAGCAGAGCAGCCGCCGCACCCAGCTTGTGCCGAGCGCGACGACGATGGACGTCGGCATGTACACCTCCTTCCCCGTGGAGGTCACCGTCGGCGGCGCGACGATCTTCGTGCTCAACGTCGACCGCTTCGAGAAGGTTTAAGGCACCACCGCACAATTCGCGCCTTGGGGCTCAGGCGGCGTGTCGCGCCAAAATTTTCCGTGATATTTTCCAAAAATGCTCGCCAATCCGGCAAGGATTGCCTGCGCTTTTTGGATC
>CALWRP010000038.1 GCA_944383955.1 uncultured Clostridia bacterium | reverse complement strand
TCAGCAAATTTAAGCTCTACACAAGCAGTGTCGATATTGAACTCACAAGAAATCAAGTGCTCCAAATTCGTCACCTCAAATCATTCCAAAATGCTTTAGCGCCTCTGTAATTGCCGCTTCCTTTTCCAGTGGGCATTTCGGCTGTCTGGAATTTTCCGATTTTGGCTTGTTGTAGTTCTCACGCTCGATAATGCCATACTTCTGTTTGACCTGGGCGATATAAAGGTGTCTGACTTTCAGGCCAGTATGCTCCAGCACATACTCCTTGATTTCCTCATAGGTAGCCTTGATTTCCGCGGCAGTCAAATCCAGCTCGTTCAGATTCAACTCCACCTCGATATGCTGCTTGGTATTGAGTTTGGACAAAAGTACTACCGTCTCCACATGCGCCGTTCTCGGGAACAAATCCACGGTCTGGGCCTTCTGCGGCGCGTAGCCGCGGGCGGCGAAATATGTCAGGTCGCGGGCGAGGGTGGCGGGGTCGCAGGAGACGTAGACGACGCGGGAGGGGGCCATCTGCGCGACGATGGAGACGAGCTCCTCGCCGCAGCCCTTGCGCGGCGGGTCGACAACGACCACGTCCGGCGCCTCCCCGCGCCCGCGGAGCATGGCCGCCGCCTCGGCCGCGTCGCCGCAGAAGAACTCCGCGTTTGTGACGCCGTTGGCCGCCGCGTTCGCGCGCGCGTTTTTTACCGCGGCCTCCACAATTTCCACGCCGATGAGACGTTTGGCCTTTCCGGCCATGGAGAGGCCGATGGTGCCCGCGCCGCAGTAGAGGTCGAGGAGCGTCTCCTCCCCCGTGAGGGCGGCGTAGTCCGCGGCGACGGCGTAGAGCCGCTCGGCCTGGTCGCGGTTGACCTGATAGAACGAGTGCGGAGAGAGCGAGAAGCGCAGGCCGCAGAGCGTGTCCGTGAGCGTCTCTGAGCCCCAGAGCACGCGGTTTTTCCTTCCGAGCACCACGTTCGTGTCCTCGCGGTTCACGTTGAGCAGCACGCCGGTCAGGCCCGGCACCGCCTCGCGCAGGAGGGCGCAGAGGCGCTCCTCCCCGCGCAGCGCTTTGGCGTTGGCCACGATGCAGGCCGTCACCTGGCCGGAGGCGAAGCCCTTGCGCAGGTACAGATGGCGCAGGACGCCGCGCCCCGTTCCCTCGTCGTACACCGTCTCGCCCGTCTCCGCCTGCCAGCGGCGCACGGCCTCCATCGCGCGGGTGAACTCCGCAGGCTGCAGCAGGCAGTCCTCGCACGCCACAATACGGTGGCTGTGGGGAGCGTAGAAGCCGAGGGCAATGCCGCCGCTGCCGTCCGGGCCGATGGGGAACTGCGCCTTGTTGCGGTAGCGGTCCGGCTGCGCCGCGCCGAGGATCGGCAGCACCGGCAGCCCGGAAAAGCCGCCGATGCGGCTGAGCGCGTCGCGCACGCGCTGCTCCTTCGCGCGCAGCTCCGCCTCATAGGAGATGTGGCGGAAGACGCAGCCGCCGCACTGCCGCGCGGCGGGGCAGTCCTGCGGGATACGGTCGGGCGAGGGGGAGAGAATCTCCTCGATGCGCCCGAAGGCATACGATTTCAGGCTCTTGACGATCCGCACGCGCAGAATGTCCCCCTGCGCCGCGCCGGGCACAAAGACGGGAACGCCGCCGGCCCGCACCACGCCCGCGCCCTCCGCCGTGTAGCCGGTCACCTCCGCCTCGTAGATCTCGTTTTTGGTGAGCGCCGCCGCGTCCCGCTTCCTTGCCATGCCTGCATCGTCCTCCGTTTTCCGTTTGGCGGCGCGGAGCCGTCCTCCCGCCGCGTTCCGCCGCATTTCCCGGCGCCGGCGGCTTGTCCCGCGCCGAAGCCGTTTTCTGTCTGTCATTATAGCACGGCCCCGCGGGAGGTGGCAACCGCATCGCCGGTTCGCTTTTCCCCTGCAAAGCGGTATTGCGGTGCTCTCTTAAATTTTTTTGCGCTCTTTTCGCAAAATTCTCTTGACAAACGCGATTTTATCAGTATAATAAAGAAAACTCGACAAACCGATGAGCGAGGAGAGTACCCGGGCGGAAACGCCCTCACAGAGAGCCGCCGATGCTGGAAATGCGGCAGGGAGTGCACGGGGAATGGTCTCGCGAGGGCGGAGGCGAACGGGGGCGCGCCCCTGAGTAGCCGACGACGGGAGCTTCACCCGTTACCAAGGAAGCGTGCGTGATGGCGCACGGAGCAAGTGGCGGCTTTGCCGCAATCTGGGTGGTACCGCAGGAGTCTACCGGCTCTTGTCCCTGAGGAGGGGGCAAGAGCCGTTTTTTTATTCCCCGGCCCGGAGACCTCCATCAAAATTTATTTTGAAAAGGAGCCGATTTCCATGACGAAGATTCCCCACAGACTGATTCTCACCGAGGACCAGATGCCGAAGCAGTGGTATAACCTGCGCGCCGACATGAAGGAGCAGCCCGATCCGCTCCTCAACCCGGCGACGCTCCAGCCGATCAAGACCGAGGAGCTCTACCCGATCTTCTGCGAGGAGCTCGCGAAGCAGGAGACGGACTGCACCACGCGCTATTTCGATATCCCGGAGCCGGTGCTCGACCTGTACAAGGCGTACCGTCCCTCGCCGCTGTGCCGCGCGTACAACCTGGAAAAGTACCTGGACACCCCGGCGCACATCTATTATAAATTTGAAGGCAGCAACACCTCCGGCAGCCACAAGCTGAATTCCGCCGTCGCGCAGGCGTACTACGCGAAGCAGCAGGGCCTGACGAGCCTGACGACCGAGACGGGCGCGGGCCCGTGGGGCACGGCGCTCGCCGAGGCCTGCTCCTATTTCGGCCTGAACCTCGACGTCTTCATGGTGAAGGGTTCCTACAACCAGAAGCCCTACCGCAAGGCCGTGATGCAGACCTTCGGCGCGAATGTCGTCGCCAGCCCCAGCGACACCACGCGCGTGGGCCGCGCCATCCTCGCGAACGACCCGGACACGACGGGCAGCCTCGGCTGCGCTATTTCGGAGGCCATCGAGAAGGCTACGACGACCCCCGGCTGCCGCTATGTGCTCGGCAGCGTGCTCAACCAGGTGCTGCTGCACCAGTCGATCATCGGCCTGGAGAGCAAGGCGGCCATGGAGATGATCGGCGAGTATCCGGACGTCATCATCGGCTGCGCCGGCGGCGGCTCGAACCTCGGCGGCCTGATCGCTCCCTTCATGCAGGATAAGCTGCTCGGCAAGGCGAACCCGCACTTCGTCGCGGTGGAGCCCGCCTCCTGCCCCTCGCTCACCCGCGGCAGATACGCCTACGACTTCTGCGACACCGGCAAGGTTACGCCGCTGGCGCGCATGTACACCCTGGGCAGCGGCTTCATTCCCTCCGCGAACCACGCGGGCGGCCTGCGCTACCACGGCATGAGCCCGATTCTCTCGAAGCTCTTCCACGACGGCTACCTCGACGAGGCCCGCTCCGTGGAGCAGACGAAGGTCTTCGAGGCCGCGACGCTCTTCGCCCGCCTGGAGACGATCCTCCCCGCCCCGGAGAGCTCCCACGCCATCCGCGGCGCGATCGACGAGGCCATCCGCTGCCGCGAGGCCGGCGAGAAGAAGGTTATCCTCTTCGGCCTGACCGGCACCGGCTACTTCGACATGACGGCCTACACCTCCTTCCTCGAGCACACGATGAACGACTACATCCCCACCGACGAGGATCTGCAGCCCGGCTTCGACTCCCTGCCGAAGATCGGCTGAGAGGCCGCGGGAGACCCTCCCGCCCGGCCTGCCCGTCTCCCTTCGTGAATATGCCGAACGGCGCGCCTGCCTGCTGCGGGCGCGCCGTTTCTGCGCGTTCTTGCTTTTTTCTTTGAGAAAGTCCCGCAAGGCACGCCCGGCGCGGCTTTTCGCTGTTTTTTGCGCTCCTGTTTTGCCTCCGTTTGTTCGGCATATTTGCCGAAAACATGGTGACTGTTTATTGCGTTTTATCCAAGAGATCGATTTTGCGAAAAACGGTGTGTTAACGGTTGACAGGTCGTGAAAAGCGTACTATACTAATACCAGACCGAGAGGGAAAGACCTCCGGAAAGAAAAAAGCTTATACGTTCTGTGACAGGGAGCTGTCACACCTTTTCAATACAACTCCTCCCCAAAAAACGAAAACCGGCCGAAAGGCCGGTTTTCGTTTTTTCTGTCATATGCCGTGTCCCGCCGCCGCTTCGCGAACGGGAAAGCGCCATCCGCGTGCAGGGCCAGCTTCCGTATTCCGGCATGGCAGCAGCGCGGGCCGCGCAGCAAGCGATTTCCACCCAGCCGGGCGACCGGAGGGAGCTTGCGCGAAATGCCGACCGCAGGTCCGCAGGTGTGCGGGGGCGGGTTAGGAGAGGGGGAGAATTTCCTGGAAGACGGAGAATTTTTTGGCGGTGCGTTTGCGGTCGGAGTGGAGGTAGCCGAAATACCAGCGGGTGAACTCGACCTGTCGGGCGATGGTGTCGAAGTAGGCGTCGAGGGCGTTGCGGTCGCCGTGGTTGCCGGCCATGCGGGGGGCGGGCCAGTGGGTGATGATATAATCGACGCGCTTGCCGCAGTCCTGCAGGTGGGCGGCGCCGTTCTTCATTTCCTCCATGGTGGGGAACTCCTCGCGCCACCATTTCCCGGCGTCCTGATAGATCTGCCGGTCGCGCGTCTCGCCGCCGCCGAAGGCGAAGAAGGTTTTGCCCTCGATGGTGTATACCTCCCCGCGGATCAGATGGTACACGTTCCCGCTCACACGGTGCACGCGGCCGCCGTTCCACTCGGTCTCCTCGCAGCGGGCCAGCAGCTCGAAGTTCTCGTGCGCCCCGTCCACAAACGCGATGTTGTATTTCTTCTTCCCCAGCTTTTTGAGCAGCCGCTCCTCCGCGGCGCTGCCCTCCCACAGAAAACCAAAGTCGCCGCACACCAGCAGCGTGTCCCCCGCCTTCAGACGCTTCGCGTCCTCAAAACGGCGCTTGTCCCCGTGAATGTCTCCCGTAATATAAATCAAAGGATGTCCCTCCCTGCCGGCCTTCCGGCCCTATACAAAACGTTATAAATTCATGTGAATATACGACTTTTCCACGTTTTCCACCGACTTTTCCACATTTCACCGTGGAATGGCGGTGAAATCCGGCGCTTTTCCCCGCTCTCTGTTCTCCGGATTCACAAATTCTTTTCATTTTCCGGTTTACAGAATCCCCTCTCTCTTGCTATACTTATCTCATCTCCCCCGGTCCTGCGGACCTGCGCGCCTGCGGCGGGCATGTCGCGCACGCGGCGTCCCGCCGCGGGCCTCGCTGCAATTTGCCGCGGCCCCTGCTCCGGCTGAACGCCTCGCAGGGCTCCGCTTGTTGGGCGGCCCGCGCTGCGGCCATACCGGGGCACGGAAGCTGCGCTTGCCTGCCGGGCGGCGATGCCGAAGAGCGGCGGGGAGGCTGCGGGGAGCCTTTCGGTTCCCCGGGTGCAAAAGAAATTCGGGATCGGTTTCGATCATTATAGCATATTGGAGGATAAAGTTCCATGAAAAAAAAGCTCGCCTGTCTTCTGTCCGTCGTGCTGACGGTTTGGATGCTGCTGCCGCAGGGGGCCTTCGCCGCCTCCTTCCAGGTCGATTTTGACACGGCCTGCGACGCGATCCAGCTCGTCAACCTCGACACCAACACCGTCGTCTATGAGAAAAACGCGGACAAGCACCGCGAACCGGCCTCCACCACCAAGATCATGACCTATATCGTCGTGTATGAGAACGTGGAGGACCCCGACAACACGACGGTTACCATCACCGAGAAGATCCGCGACGAGCTGCTCGGCACCGGAAGCTCGCTCTCCGGCATCCAGGTCGACGACGTCCTCACCGTCACCCAGCTGCTCTACTGCATGATGATTCCCTCCGGCAACGACGCGGCCCTCGCCCTCGCCGACTTTGTGGGCGGCGGAGACGTGCAGAAGTTCGTCGACATGATGAACGAGAAGGCCGCCGAGCTCGGCTGCACCGACACCCATTTCATGAACCCCCACGGCCTGCACGACGACGATCACTACACCACCGCCCGCGACCTGGCTATCATCACCCAGTACGCGATGATGCTGCCCCAGTTCATGGAGATCACCAACACCACCAATATCTATTATAAGCCCTATGGCGGCCCGGACGCCGAGGAAAAACGCCTCCTCGTGACGACCAACCGCCTCATTCACAAAAACCTCGACCCGCAGTACTATTACCAGTACGCCCAGGGCATCAAGACCGGCTCGCACGATCAGGCGGGCTACTGCCTCGTCTCCACCGCCACCAAGGGCGGTATGAGCTACCTGTGCGTCGCCCTCGGCGCGCCGAGCGTCGACGAGAACGGCAACAAGGCCGAGGCCCACGGCGAGTGCACCGACTCCATCAATCTCTATAACTGGGCCTTCGGCAATCTCGGCTTCCGCACGCTGGCAGACACGGCCGACGCCGTGACCGAGATTGAGCTGCGCTTCGCCTGGAACAAGGACACCCTCCTGCTCGTCCCGCAGGAGAGCTTCACCACCATCCTGCCGGACGATATCTCCTCGAGCAGCATCCTCGCCACGCCCACCGTGCCGGATTACATCGAGGCCCCCGTGAAGAAGGGCGACGTGATCGGCACCGTCACCTACAGCTATGCCGACCAGCCGCTCGCCACCATCAACCTCGTGGCCGGAGAGAGCGTCGAGCGCAGCGAGCTGCTCAAGAGCGCGAGCACCGTGAAGGACATCGTCACCTCCACCTGGTTCCTCGCCATCGTGGGCGTGATCCTCTTCCTCGTCGTCATCTATATCATTCTCGCCCTCATCTACAACCGCAAAAAGAAGAAGCTGCGCAAGGTGCGCAACTATAAAAACATGTGAGACCCCGCGGCAAAGGAGGCGCACGGATGAAACAGACATACGAGCTCCTGCTCTTCGACGCGGACGGCACCCTGCTCGATTTCGACCGCTCGGAGCACGCGGCCATGCGGAAGGTGTTCGCCCGCCACGGCTACCCGTACAGCGAGGAGCTGCTGCAGCGCTACCGCGCCATCAACTCCAGGCTCTGGCGCGACTATGAGAAGGACCGGATTTTAAAGCCCGTCATTCACATGACGCGCTTTCAGCAGCTGTTTTCCGAATACGGCATCGAGGGCGACGGCGCGGCCTTCAATCGCGAGTATCTCGACGCCCTCGCCGCCGAGCACTTCACCATAGACGGGGCTGAGGAGGTCTGCCGCGCCCTCTCGCAGCGCTTCCGCCTGTATGTGGTGACGAACGGCGTCTCTCATGTGCAGCGCCGGCGCATGCGCGACAGCGGCCTCGAAGCGTATTTCTCCGCCCTCTTCGTCTCCGAGGAGCTGGGCGTGCAGAAGCCGCGCCGCGAGTTCTTCGAACTCGCCTCCTCCGCCATCGGGGGCTTTTGCCGGGAGAAAGCCCTCATCATCGGCGATTCCCCCACCTCCGATATCGGCGGCGGCCAGGCCTTCGGCCTCGACACCTGCTGGTTCAACCCTTCCGGCCGCCCGGCCCCCGTGCCCCCGCCCACCTGGGAGATCCACAGCCTTCGCGAGCTGCCGGAGCTGCTCTCCCCGCGGGAGGCGTGAGGGAAAGCCCCCCTCTCCCGCGCCCGCACACGCAAAACAGCCCCCCGCCCAGACCGTTTTTTCGCGGCCTGCGCGGGGGGCTTTTCCGTTTGCGAGGAAGAAGGCGGCCGCCTTACGGCTGGCGGCCGGAGAGGATCCGCAAAAGCTCCTTCTGCGAGCCCGCGGAGCAGACGGCGACAACCTCGTCGCGGGGCTGCATGGCGGTGGAGCCGTTGGGGATGATGAGCGCGTCACCGCGCACGATGGAGATGATCAGCGTCCCGGCGGGGAGGGAGATCTCGTTGAGGGTGCGGCGGCGCAGGGCGGTGTCGTCCGGCAGGGTGATGGCGCAGATGCCGGCGCGGCCCTTGTTCAGCGTGGCGAGCAGGTGCATCTCGGCCACGTCCACCTCCTGCTCAATCAGGCTGGTGATGACCTCGGTGCTGCTCACGGCGATATCCGCGCCGAAGGCCCTCATGGCCTGCGAGTTGCGCGGGTTGTTGACGCGCGCGATGACCTTTTTCACGTGGAATTGCTTTTTCGCCAGCTGGCAGGCCACAAGATTGTCCTGGTCGCGGCCGGTGACGGCGATGAAGCAGTCGGCGCTGTCCGTGTCTGCCTCAAAGAGCGATTCGAGCTCCGTGCCGTCGCCGCAGATGATCTCGGCGTCGAGCTCGTTGGCGAGGCGCTGGCAGCGGTTCTTGTCGCGCTCAATCAGGCGCACGGTGTGCTTGCTGTCGAGCATATTTTCCGCAAGATGGGCGCCGAGCTTGCCGCCGCCCATGATGATGATTTTCATACTCTTCGCGCTTCCTTTCTCTTGTTGCAGCGTCAATCCTCAACGTGTGCGAAAATCACCCGGTCGCCCTCGGTCAGGTGCGTCAGGTGGTGGTAGCACAGCTCCGTGGAGCCGTCGCTGTGGATGATGGCGAAGGGAGCCTCGTCCGGGCGCTGGGGGAGCTCGTCGGCGGTGCTGCCCCAGTCGCGGCGCTCCACCAGATAGCTGCGGAAGCCCATGGTGGCCGTCTCAATGGTCAGATGCCTGTCGTCCCACGGGCGCACCAGGGCGCTGAGCATGGCCTCGCCCGCCCACTTCGTGTGGCAGATGCTCTTGAGGCCGAGCTTTTTGAAGACCTGCTCGCGGGCGGGGTCGCTGATGCGCGCCACCACGTTCTTCACGCCGAAGAACTCCCGCGCAATCTGGGAAACGGTGATGTTCAGGTTGTCGTCCGGCGTGGCGGCGGCGACGGCGTCGCAGCTCTCGATCCCGGCTTCCTTGAGCACCTTCATGTCCATGGGGACGCCCTCCACCGTGATTCCGCTGAAATCCTTCTCCAGCTGGCGGAAGTTGTCGGCGTTCTCGTCGATGATTGCCACGTCGTGCCCTTCCCGGTCCAGCATGTCCGCCAGGTAGCGCCCGAGACGGCCGCTGCCGATGACCAAAACGTTCACAGGAATCCTCCTCTGTTCCGGGCGCGCGCAGCCGCCCCGGAGAATAATGATTGCATTATAGCACATCGCTCCCACCAATACAAGGTGCGGAAAAATGTCGGCCTTCTTTGCGCTTCTGTTCGCAATTGGTTCATACTTTTTGGATTTTCGGCATCTATAATAGAGACAGTATGAGCGAAGGCCGGCGGCCGTATGCACGCCCCGGCGCGCCCCGCTCAGAGCTTTGCCGCCGCCGCGGCGAAAAAGAGGGATAGGAACATGAGAAAGAACAGAAGGAGGACGGCAGCCGTCCTCGTGTGCGCGCTGGCGCTGGGCGGCTGCCTGGCTGTGCTGCAAACCGTCTCGGCGTCTCGCAGGGCGTCGGAGCCCGTCTCCGTCTCCTGCCTGGAGCTGGGAAGGGACACGCTGCAGAACACCGTCACGGCCTCCGGATCCGTCAAAAGCGCCTCCAGCACGAATGTGTACACGCTTGTGAGCGGCTGCGTGGTCAAGGACGTGCACGTGGAGGTCGGCGATACCGTGGAGGCCGGGGCCATCCTCTGCCAGCTCGACAGCAGCACGCTCGAGGATTCGCTGGAAAAGCAGCGCCTCTCGCTCTCCGTCTCGCAGAACAGCTCCGCGCAGAGCCTCTCTGCCAGCGAAAAGCAGTATTGGGACGCCGTGAACAACCTCGACAGCGGCCTGAACACCACCGTGAACAGCGCCCGCACCGCCACCGAGAGCGCCCTGCGCGCTCTGGAGCAGGCCCAGCGGGATTATGACGACGCCCGCGCCGACGTCGACGAGGGCATGAACAGCCAGCTCGTTCAGGCCGAGGAGGCCATGGAGCAGGCGCAGCTGCGCGCGAGCCGCGCTGAGGAGACCTACGAGAAGGCCAAGGACCAGGTCGGCGACGCCTACCGCGAGGTGCGCCTCGCCGCCAGCAACGCCAAGAAGGAGCGCGACGCCGCGCAGAAGGTCGTCAACGAGCTCACCGATCAGCTCACCGTCGATCCCGACAACAAGGATCTGCAGGCCCGCCTCGTCATCGCCAAGGCCGATCTGCAGGTTGCCCAGCAGCGCCTCGACTTCGCCGAGGAGGATCTCGAGAACTACGAGACGGACAGCTCCACCACCTACGGCGGACAGACGCTGCGCTCCATCCGCGAGGCCTACGAGGACGCGCGCGACGCCGTCGATTCGGCCCGCAAATCGCTCGAGCTCGCCCAGGCCGCCGTCGACAGCCAGCTCGCCGCCTACGCCACGGCTCTCGACGAGGCCCAGATCGCCTACGATAACGCCCTTGTCAGCCAGCAGGCCGCCGAGACGGGCGTGCGCCAGAGCCTTGAGGATCAGCGCACCGCCCTGAGCGTCTCCCGCGCCTCCTCCGACACGCGCGTGCAGGAGCTCGAGATCCAGTCGCTCGAGGACCAGATCCTCGACTGCACCGTCACCGCCCCCGTCTCCGGCACGGTGACGGCCGTCAACGTCTCCGCGGGCGCGGCCCCGGCGGGCGTGCTCTTCGTGATTGAGGATACCTCCCGCCTCGAGCTCGACCTCTCCATCAAGGAGTACGACGTCGGCGCCGTCGCCGAGGGCATGTCCGCCTCCGTGCGCGCCGACGCCCTCGAGGATCAGCAGTTCGCCGGAATCCTGACGGCCATCGCCCCCGCCGCCCGCACCGCCTCCGGCAGCGGCAACGTGGAATACGCCGCCACCGTGGAGGTGACGGACACGGGCACCCCGCTGCGCATCGGCATGTCCGCCAAGGCGGATATCATCATCGAGGAGCGCAAAGACGTCTTTGCCGTGCCGTATGAGGCTCTCGGCGTCAACGCGGCGGGGGAGGACGTGCTCTATGCCGCCGTGGAGGGCGCAGACGGCGTCTGCACCGTGCAGGAGCTCCCCGTCACCCTCGGCCTCGAGGGCGATCTGACCGTGGAGGTGGAGGGCGAGGGCCTCACGGACGGCCTGCTTCTGCTCTCGGAGGCCGGCGGGGCCGTGCCCGGCCAGCGCGTCACGCCCCAGCTCGGCGGCGGGGAGGAGACCGCCTCCTCCGGCGAGCTGATGGATATGATGATGGGGGCGGCCCAGTGAGCGCGCCGGAAACGCCCGTGATTGAAATGCGCGGGATCGTCAAGTCGTTCTATGTCGGCACGCCCAACGAGCTCGAGATCCTCCACGGGATCGACCTCACCATCCGCCGCGGCGAGTTCGTCTCCATCGTCGGGGCCTCCGGCTCCGGCAAGTCGACGCTCATGAACATCATCGGCGCGCTCGACCACCAGACGGCGGGGGACTACATCCTCGACGGCGTGCCCATGACGGAGATGAGCAGCAACCGCCTCTCCGATCTGCGCAGCGAGAAGATCGGCTTCGTCTTCCAGACCTTCAACCTGATCCCCCGCTCCACCGCCCTCGGCAACGTGGAGCTGCCCATGCTCTACACGGGCGTGCCCCGCGCCGAGCGCCGCCGCCGCGCCCTCGCCCTGCTGGAGCTGGTGGGGATGAGCGACCGGGCCAGGCACCGCCCGAACGAGCTCTCCGGCGGCCAGAAGCAGCGCGTGGCCATCGCCCGCGCCATGGCCAACGATCCCGCCATCCTCCTCGCGGACGAGCCGACCGGCGCGCTCGATTCCTCCACCGGCCGCATGGTGATGGACATTTTCCACCGCCTGCACCGCGATCAGGGGAAAACGATCGTCCTCATCACCCACAACAACGATCTCGCCGAGGAGACGCAGCGCATTCTCACCCTGCGCGACGGCAGCATCGTCGGCGAGCGCGCCGGAAAGGGGGCCGCCGCGTCATGACGCTTCTCGAGAACGTGCGCCAGGCTCTCGCCGGTCTGGTCACCAACAAGATGCGCTCCCTCCTCACCATGCTCGGCATCATCATCGGCATCGGCTCCGTCATCGCCATCATGAGCGTCGGAGACGCGATGACCAGCTCGGTGAGCAATTCGCTCTCCTCCATCGGCGTGAACAAGGTGGTGGTGATGCTCTACCCGAAGGATATCACCTCCGGCTCCTACTACATCTCCTCCGACGATCTCTTCACCGACGAGATGCTGGAAACATATCAGGCGCGCTTCGCCTCCGAGGTGGAGGCCGTCGCCCTCACCCAGTCCGCCGGCAGCGGCACCGTCACCAAGCGCCACCGCTCCTATGAGGTGAACCTCTCCGGCGTGAACGCGGGCTACGAGTACGCCAGCTCCACGGGGACCGTCGACATGCTCCAGGGCCGCTTCATCACCGACCAGGACGTCGCGCGCTCCGGCAGCGTCGCCGTTATCTCCGAAAAGCTTGCCGGCGATCTCTTTCCCAACGAGACCGCCGTCGGCCAGGAGCTGCGCGTCGAGCTCTCCTCCGGCGGCCTCGAGACGCTGCGCATTGTGGGCGTCTACGATTCCCCCGAGCAGCAGCAGAGCATGATGATGGTGGGCACCGGCCTCGCCACCGACGTTTACATCCCCCTCACCACCGCCTACGGTATCATGGACAGCTACCCGGACGGCTACTCCCAGTTCACCGTCGCCGCCGCCCAGGACGTCGATTACCGCGATTTCTCCGTCCGCACCCAGGATTTCTTCAATTCGCGCTACTACGCCGACAACCCGAATATCCAGTGCATGACCCAGAGCATGGATTCCATGCTCGATCAGGTCAACTCCATGATGAGCACCCTCTCCATCGCCATCGCCGTCATCGCCGGGATCTCCCTCCTCGTGGGCGGCATCGGCGTCATGAACATCATGCTCGTCTCCGTCACCGAGCGCACCCGCGAGATCGGCATCCGCAAGGCCCTCGGCGCCCGGGACAGCGCCATCCGCACCCAGTTCATCGTCGAGTCCACCATCATCTGCTTCATCGGCGGCGTCCTCGGCATCCTCGCCGGAGCGGGCCTCGGCGCCCTCGGCGGCATGCTCCTCGAGCAGCCCGCCCCGCCCTCCCTCTCCGCGATCGTCATCGCCGTCTCCTTCTCCATGCTCATCGGCGTCTTCTTCGGCTACTACCCCGCCAACAAAGCCGCCCGCCTCGACCCCATCGAAGCCCTCCGCTACGAATAATTCCATCCCCGCCCGCGGTCCTGCGGTCCTGCGGCCAGCAAGCCGCGCACGCCGCGTCCCGCGGCGAACCCGACAGAAAGTCGTCGACCCCCTTGCTTACGCCCGGACGGGCCCGCAAGGGGGTCTTGCTATGTTCCCGCGGTCCTGCGGACAGCAAGTCGCGCACGCCGCGTCCCGCGGCGAACCTCGGTGCGGGTTTATTTCCCTTGTGCCCGCGTTGGTTCCTGTGTGCGGGAGGCGGCGCTGGGGGATGGGGTGAGAGCTGCGATGTCGTTTGAGGGGAACGGCTCCCGGGAGGCTTTCCGGGAGCCGTTCCTCTTTTTTGCGCCGGTCCCTTGCCTTCCTCGTTCGAATCTGCTATATTGTGCAGAGAAAATGCGTGGCCGCGCGGCGCGTATCATCGCCTCCGCCGCGGCCCGGGGAGGAGACTTTCTGCAATGAGAAAATTCAGGGAAAAGCTGGCCGCCAAGGCCAGGGACAACTGGAATCTGGGAGGCGTCACCGTCGCCTTCCTCGGCGACAGCGTGACGCAGGGCTGCTTCGAGCTCTTCCGCCGCTCAGACGGCTCGATCGATTCCTACTATGACGCCAACAGCACGTATCACGGCTACCTCAAGCGCGAGCTCGCCGTCCTCTTTCCCAGCGTGCCGGTCAACATCATCAACGCCGGTATCGGCGGCGGCAGCGCCCAGCACGGCCTCGAGCGCCTCGACCGCGACGTCATTTCCCACCGCCCGGATCTCACGGTCGTCTGCTTCGGCCTCAACGACGCCTGGGGCGGCGACGCGGGCCTCGAGGCCTACGGCCGCACCCTCGGCGAGATCTTCGACCGCCTCGCCGCCTCCGGCTCCGAGGTGCTCTTCCTCACGCCGAACATGATGTGCACCGAGATCAGCTGCCACGTCGGCGACGAGGCCGTGCTCGAGATGGTGCGCGGCGCGGTGGAGCTGCAGAACTCCGGCGTGATGGACCGCTACATGGACAAGGCGCGCTCCGTCTGCGCCGCCCACGGCGTCCCCGTCTGCGACTGCTACGCCGCCTGGAAGACCCTTCAGGCCGCCGGCGCAGACGTGACCGACCTGCTCGCCAACAAGCTCAACCACCCCACCCGCGAGATGAACTGGCTCTTCGCCGTGGAGCTTCTCCGCTCCATTTTGACGGAAGAATAACGCAGCGCGCCCATGCAAGTCACGGCGTGGCCGTGACTTGCGTGCGAAGCATGATTTTGCGGCGCGCAGCGCCGGAAAATCACGCTTCGACAGCCCGGAGGTTCTTTTTTCTGCGCGAATAAAAAAGGAAACGGAAGCGCCGTGCCCCGGCTGGAATGCCAGGGCACGGCGCTCTTTTTCTTCTGTTCGCGACGCCGCAGCGTCGCCACCACACCTATTCCTTATTCCCTCGCGGCCGCGGCCGCGCGGTACACTCTCGCCTCAAACGGCCGCAGGGCGTCGCTCTCGCCTTCATAGTTGCCGA
>CALWRP010000037.1 GCA_944383955.1 uncultured Clostridia bacterium | reverse complement strand
GATCGCCGCAGCAGAAGCGAAGGGCGGTCACGCTGTAATTCGGAGCCGCGTCGAAACGGGACGCCGCCTCCCATGCGCGGCGCAGAGACGCTTCCGCTTCCGCCTTTCTGCCCAGCACGGCATACAGATGAGCGCTCACGGCGAAGAGGGAGGTTTCCAGCTTCGTGAGGAACGAGACGCAGCCCGGCTTCGTCAGCCCTGCGATGAACTGCCCTGTGCGGCCGAACAGCTCCAGCGCCTGCTCTGTCTCCTCCCGTTCCGAAACGACATTGGAATAGCCGTACACCACGCGCACCAGATCCGCCGTCAGGGCAAGCAGCGCGCGGAAAAGATAGCGCTTCGCCTCGTCCTTCTGCTCCGTCAGAGCGAGCGTCGCCCCAATGATCAGATCGTGCACGCCGCTGTCATTGCAGCGCTTAAGCTCGCGCACGCCTTCCTCTCTTTCGCCCAGCAAAATGCGCGTATCGGCGATCGACCGCCGGATGGACATTTCGCCGATCTCCTCATCGGTGTTCTGAGAAATCAGTGTCAGGGAGCGCTCGTAAAGCCCGATGGAACGCCGCAGCGTTTCCGAATCTGACTTCACAAGGCCAAAGCAGTTATAAAAATTGGCCGCATAATAGACCGCCTCGAAGGAGTTCGGATAATTGCGCAGCAGGCGGCGGGCCTCCTCCTCCCCCTCCTCAAAGCGGCGGGCGTCGCGCAGGGCGCGCAGGCGGCGCAGCGAGACGGGCAGAGCGCCGTCCTGGGCCTGATAGCCGATCAGCGCGTCCACCGACGTGCCGAACAGGCCGGCCAGCTCCACCAGCACGGCCAGCTCCGGCACGCAGGCGCCGGACTCCCATTTGGAGACGGCCCCCACCGTCACGCCGACAGCCTCGGCGAGCCTTTCCTGCGTCATTCCCTTTTCCAGCCGGTAGGCGCGGATCTGCTCCGCGAGCTTCCATTTCATGTGCGTTCCCTTCCTTTCGCTCTCAGGATACCACAGCTTTGCGGCGAACGGAAGCGACGGCCCGGAAAGAGAAGAAAGATTTTTCTTTCTTGCTAGGAAAGAGCACGAAAAAGAAAACGGCGGCCCCCCTTGCGGGGAGCCGCCGCAGCGGGCGGGCCGGTCAGCCGGGAAGCGTGAGCCATTGGCCGCCGAGAAGAGCGGATTGGTGGGCAAGAATGCCCGCGGCGGTGATGTTGGCCGCGAGGGAGCAGTCCACGGCGGGAGTGCGGTTCTCGAGGATGCTGCGCACAAACTCGTGCACAAGATGGGGGTGGGAGCCGTGATGGCCGCCGCCCGCGCCCTTTTTCAGGCTCAGCTGCGGGTTGGTGGGGTCGTAGTCGCCGCCGACGGTGTAGCGCCAGAGCGGCTCGGGGAGGGAGGAGAAATCGTTCGGCAGCTCCTCCACGATCTCCACCGGCGTGGGCAGGCCGCGCGGCCTGCCGGCTGTGCCGTCCGCGGGCAGGAGGCTCGTCACATAGGGCTTGTCGCCGTCGGCGAAGCCCCACTCAAAGGATTTTTTGCTGCCGTAGACGAAGAGCCCCTCCTGATAGGTGCGGGCCGTCTCGAAGAGGGAACGGGTCGCCTCGGCGGCCAGGCCGTTTTCAAAGCGGAAATGCGCCGTCTCGATGGGGAAGGGGTTGCCGTAGCGCTCGGTGAGCTCGGGGCGCATCGTGCCGGAGCCGAGGCAGGAGACCGCCGTGATGCGGCTGCCGGAGAGGCCGACCAGCGGGGCGATGGCGTGGGTGCCGTACCAGAAGGGCGGCAGGCCGGCCCAGTAGGAGGGCCAGTTCTCCATGTCCTGATAATGCGAGCCGCGCAGGAACTGCACGCGGCCGAGCTCGCCCGACTCGAGGAGCCGCCTGACATACAGATACTGGTAGGTGTAAAGCGTCGTCTCCATCATCATATATTGTTTGCCGGAGCGCCCGACGGCGTCGCGGATGGCTTGGATGCCTTCCAGGCTGGTGGCCATCGGCACGGTGCAGGCGCAGTGCTTGCCCGCGTCGAGGACGCGCACCGTCTGCTCCGCGTGGTCCGGAATCGCGGTGACGAGGTGGACGGCGTCGACGGTTTCGTCGGCGAGCACCTCGTCGAGGCTGGCGTAGGTGAGGGAGATGCCGTGCTCGGCGGAGACGCGCTCGCGCAGATTGGGATCGAGCTCGCAGACGCCGACCTCCGCCACATCCGGGTGATCGCGCCAGATCGGCACGAACGCGCCGCCGAAGCCGAGGCCGACGACGACCGCTTTGAGTTTTCCGTTTTGCATGGTGGTTCTTCCTTTCTGTGCAGGCGGTTTCCCGCCGCGTAGGCCGCGGAGGCGGCCGGTGCGGGTTAACAGCCTCTCAGCCCCGGAATACCTCGAGCACCTGCGCGCCCTTCTTCACGAAGACGATCATTTCGTCGAGCTGCGCGGTCATTTCCACCCACTGGCCGCCCTCGTACTCCTTGCCGTCGCGGGCGAAGACCCACTGGCCCTGCGGCAGATAGACGCGGTGGTTCGTCTGGCCCTGCCGCACGATGGGCGCGAAGAGAATGTCGTCGCCGAAGAGGTACTGCTCGCCGAGGCCGTAGCACGTCTCGTCGTCGGGATAGTCGAAGAACATCGGGCGCATGATGGGCACGCCCGTCTCGGAGGCGATGTCCATGTGGCGGCGCACATAGGGGCGCAGGCGCTCGCGCAGGAAGATGAGGTCGCGCAGAATGGCGAAGTCGCGGTCGCCGAAGCTCCAGAGCTCGTTGTCGCCGCCCGTGGGCTCGAGAATGTCGCGCGTTCTGTCGTGGCCGTCGCGGCTGCCGTGCAGGCGCATCACGGGGCAGAACAGGCCGAACTGGAACCAGCGCACGATCAGCTCCTGGAAATAGTCGGAGTGGATGTCGCCGCCGTAGAAGCCGCCGATGTCGGTCGTCCACCACGGCACGCCGCACATCGCCATGTTCAGGCCGGACTTCACCTGCATTCTGAGGCTTTCGAACGTGGACGGGATATCGCCCGACCACACAAGGTTGCCGAACTTCTGCGCGCCGAGGTAGGCGCAGCGCGAGAGCGTGAGCACGTCGTCGCGGCCCATCTGCTTCAGGCCGTCGTGGACGAGCTGGGCGTAATAGTACGGGAACAGCAGGGCGACCTCGCTGCCGTTGCCGATGGAGAAGATCAGGTTGTCGAAGTGCTCCGGATGGATCTCCGGCTCCGCCTCGTCGAACCAGAGCAGGTCGACGCCGTTGTCGATGTAGTTCTCCTTCAGGCGCTGCCAGACATAGGTGCGCGTCTCGGGGTTTGTCGCGTCGATCTCGGCCTGCGGGCCGTAGAAGTCGAAGACGCGGTTCGAGCCGCTCACGGTGCGGATCAGCATGTTGTTCTCGAGCATGTGGGCGTAGTTTTCGCTGTGCTCGTTGATCGTCGGCCACATGGAGACCATCAGCTTGACGCCCATGGCGTGCAGCTCGTCCGTCATGGCCTTCGGGTCGGGCCAGTATTTGGGGTCGAAGCGGTAGTCGCCCTGCTCCGTCCAGTGGAAGTAGTCGATGACGATCACGTCCAGCGGGATGCCGAGCTCCTTATAGCGGCGGGCGACGGAGAGCACCTCCTCCTGCGTCTCATAGCGCAGGCGGCACTGCCAGAAGCCGAGGCCCCACTCGGGCATCTTCGGCGCGTGGCCCGTCAGGTCGGCGAGCGTGCCGGCCACCTGGCGCGGCTCGCCGCCGATCACCACATAGTCCACCTGGCGCGTGGCGTCGCTCGTCCAGCGGGTGCGGTTGTTGGCCAGCTCGCAGCGGCCCGTCGAGGGCTGGTTCCACAGGAAGCCGTAGCCGAGGGAGGAGTAGACGAACGGAATGGAGCACTTCGAGTTGAGGTGGCGCAGGTCGTAGGTGCAGCCCTTCAGGTCGAAGCAGTCGGTCGGCTCGTGGCCGAGGCCGTAGAAATGCTCGCCCTCCACGGCGCGGAAGGAGACGCGGGCTGTCCACAGATCGCTGCCCTTGTTGCGCCAGTTGCGGTACTGCGCGTCGAACGTCAGCTCGCTGAGCTCCTCGAGGATCTTTTTGCCGTCGCGATAGTAGACGGTTCTGCCGTTCTCATAGAGCTCGGCGCGCATAGAGCCCGTCTCCAGCACGGCGCGGCGCTCCTCCGCCCACGCCTTTGCGGGGGCCTGCTGCGGCATCAGCGTCCAGTTCTGCTCCGTCAGCCTGCCGGAGGGAGCCGCCTGAAAGCGGATGCAGTCCTTCCCGCAGGCGGAGAGGCAGACGGCCTCGCCGGCGCGCACAAAGAAAATTTTGTCGTCCCGAATCTGAAATCCCATGGATTCCACCTTGCCTTTCCCGCGCGTATGCGCTATCCTGAAATCAATACCGACGTGTGGACGCCTGTGCGGCGTCCGTTCTTACTAAAAGTATATTGCCAAACAACGCTGTTTGCTAGGATTATTTTATCGTTTTCTATGACGATTTTGCTCATTCGAAAAAGGAGGCGGCTTCATGGACCTGTATGAGCCGATCGAGCACGGAAGGCCGGATTTTCCAATCCGCGTCCATGAGAGCACGTGCGCGGCGGGCTTTCACCTCTATCCCCATCTGCACGCGGAGTTTGAGTTCCTGGTGATGGAGCAGGGCACCGGCATCCTCTGCATCGACGGCGTCTCGCACAGCCTGAAGGAGGGCGACGGGGCCTTCGTCAACGCGCAGAGCATTCATCTCGGCCTGCCGGACAGCCGGGAGCCGGTTTCCTTCTATGCCATCGTGTTTTCGCCGCGCATTTTCGGGGCGGAATTCAACGACGCCGTGTCGGACAAGTACGTCTCCCCGGTGCTCCGGCGCTCGCTGCGGCTTCCCGCCGTATACACCGGCTCCGTGCCGTGGCAGGCGGAGGCGCTGCGCACGGCGGGGGAGCTGCGCGCCTTCGGCCCGGACGGGGATGGCGGCGAGCTGGAGGTCAAGTCGCGCCTGTTCCATCTCTGGGCGCTTTTGTGCCGTCACGGGGAGCGCACGCAGCAGGAGGACGGCCGCCTCGCCGAGCTGCGCGGCGCGATGGAGCTCATCGACCGCGAGTATGCCTCGCACCTGACGCTCGCCGATCTCGCCGCCGCCGCCCACATGAGCGAGAGCCATTTCTGCCGCAGCTTCTCCGCCGTCGCCCACAAGACGCCGTTTTCCTATCTGCAGCAGGTGCGCATCCAGAAGAGCTGCCAGTATTTAAAAAACAGCGATCTGGCGGTGAGCCGGATCGCTGTCTCGTGCGGGTTCAATGATTTGAGCTATTATGCGCGCCGCTTCCGCGAGCAGGTCGGCTGCACGCCGTCGGAGTACCGCCGCGCGGCGCGGTCAGAGCTCGCCGGCGGAAACGCCGATCAGGGAGCAAATTGATTCGCCGCAGGCTTTGTCAAATTCGTCCCGCAGCGCCACGACGGCCCGCCTGCTCTTTGACAGGCTTCTTTCATGGGTTGCCCCCCATTTTATTCCAGCGTCAGCTCGTGCGAGCCGTCCGCCGTGTCTCCGCTGCCCTCGCCCGCGAACGGCGGGCCGAACAGCCCCTCGAGCAGAGCCAGCAGCTCTTCGTCGCTGCCGACATACTGCACAATCGCGTTGCGGTGCAGATAGAAGTGCGGCGCGTCCGTCCACTCCACTGTGACGGAGCGCTCCATGCCGTTCTCCTCCGGATAGGTGAACAGGCTGCCGGAGGGCGAGATGCACGCCGCGTTGGCCTGCGCCCGCTCCTCCTTCGGATACTGGTAGAGCAGAAGGGTCTGCTTCTCTCCGCCGTCCGTGAGGGTGATCTGCGTCACGCGCCCGCGCAGGAGCTCGGAGCTTCCCATGTCCGTCTGCACCTCATAGCCGCCGCGCTGCAGCGAGGTCAGGAACGATTCGAGCGGGAAGGTCACCGTGTTGGCGGAGACGATCACCAGGGCGGCGAGCGAGGCGAGAAACGAAAGCCCCATCACCGTCAGCCAGATTGCCTTTGCCTTCATGCCGCAGTCCCTCCCCCGGCGGTTTCCCGCCTCATTTCAGGCCCATTGTAGCATATTGGGGGAGGGAAGGCAAGACTTCGGCGAGAATCGTCGGATCCGTCACTCTCTTCCCCGGATCAGTCATTGCTTTTGCGCGGGGAAAAACGGTATACTGAGAGAACAGAACGCCCGCAAAGGGCAGGATTGGGAGGAGAAGCATCATGCCATATTTGTTTGTTCATTTCAGAGAAAAAGCAACCCCGGACGGCGAGCAGGTCTATTTCGGCCTGAGCCGCGACGCATTCCACTGGGAGGCCGTCAACGACGGCCGCCCCGTGCTCTGGGCGCTGTACGGCGACAAGGGCGTGCGCGACCACACCATCGCCCGCGGAGCGGACGGAAAGTTCCGCATTCTCTCCACGGATCTGTGCCTGTGCTACGGCATGCGCGATCAGTATCACGGCTCCTGGGAGGAGATTTCGGTCAAGGGCAGCCACGACCTCGCCCTGTGGGAGTCGCCCGACCTCGTGCATTGGACGGAGCAGCGCATGGTGCGCGTCGGCACGGATCGCATGGGCTGCTGCTGGGCCCCGGACGTCCTCGCCTGCCCGGACGGCAGCTTCCTGCTGCACTGGTCGTCCCCCGTCGCCGACGACGGCTACACGAAAAAGCGCATCTTCTGCCGCCGCACCCGCGACTTCGTCACCTTCAGCGACGCGGAGCTCCTCTACGAGAAGGAGGACGACATCATCGACTCCGCCATGTACGAGGAGGACGGCGTCTACTACCTCTTCGTCAAGAGCGGCAAAAATCCCTGCGGCATCATCCTGCTGCGCGCCGACGCGCCCACCGGCCCCTTCACCCGCGTTCCCGCCTTCGACGAGGCCATGCGCGACTACCACAACGGCCTCTACGAGGCTCCCACCGCCGTTCGCGCCGAGGATGGCCGCTGGTGCCTCTTCCTCGACTACTACGGTGTGCGCGGCGCCGGCCAGGGCTACGTCCCCTTCGTCGCCGACAGCCTGCGCGAGGCCAATTTCCGCCGCTCCGACGCGTCGTTCTCCTTCCCCTACGGCTTCAAGCACGGCACCATCCTCAAAATCACCCAGGAGGAGTACGACCGCATCCGCTCCTTCGACTTCGCAGCCGCCGAACAGGGCAGCCCCTGCTGACCGATAATTCGCGCACGCCGCGTCCCTCGGCCCTGCGGGCGGCAATTCGCGCACGCCTCGTCCCTCGGCCCTGCGGGCGGCAATTCGCGCACGCCTCGTCCCTCGGCGAGCCTTGGTGAAAGAAATCGACCTCCCTGCGGCCGGTACCGCAGGGAGGTCTTGCTATGCGCCCGCGTTGCTGCTTATGCAAAAGGAAAAGCTACGTCCCAGCTGTCGAAGCGTTATTTTCCGCATCTCAAAAGAAAAAATTACCTCAAAGCTGTCGAAGCG
>CALWRP010000036.1 GCA_944383955.1 uncultured Clostridia bacterium | reverse complement strand
CCTGCGGGCCCGATTGCGGCGGTTGATTCTGCCACGGCCCGGCCTGCGCCTGCGGGCCCGATTGGAACGGCTGGCCCGTCCACGGGCCGGTCTGTGCCTGCGGGTTCGATTGGAACGGCTGACCCGTCTGCGGCCCGGTCTGTGTTTGCGGGCCGGTTTGGAACGGCTGGCCCGTCCACGGGCCGGCCTGCGCCTGCTGGCCCGGCTGCGGGGACGGCGGGGCGACGGCCGCGCGCACGGCGGCGAGGAACTCCTCCATGGTGGGAAAGCGGTCCTCCGCGCGCACCTCCAGCCCGCGCAGGATGGCCTCCTCGAGGGCGAAGGGCATGCGCACGCCGCGGGCGGAGGGCGGGACGAGATCGTCCTCCTCCCCGCGATCGATCGCCTTCGGCGGCGGGCTGCCCGTCACGCAGATGTAAAAGACGGCCGCGACGGCATACACATCCACAGAGCAGGGCAGCGGGGAGCGAAAGCTGTATTGCTCCAGCGGCGTGCAGCTGCCAAAGACCGGCGGATCCTCTTCCATACCGCAGCCAATGTGGCTGTAGTCCGTCTCTCCCCAGTCGATCAGCCGCACAATGCCGGCGCTTGTCAGGAAAATATTGTCGGGCTCGACGCTGCCGTGCGGGCCTCCCGCGCGGGCAGCGTCGCACAGCGCATCCATGACGGGCAGCAGAATCCCCGCCGCCTCCTGCCACGGCAGCCTGCCGCCGCGGCTTTTGAGGTGATCGGAGAGCCGGCAGCCCTCGGCGTACTCCGTGACAACATACGCCGTGCCGTTCTCCTCCAGAAAGGAGCGCGCGGCGGCAATGGAGGGATGATCGAGGAAGCGGGCGGAGCTCCTGGCCGCCGCGAGGAAGCGCTCGCGGCCCAGGCGGAAGTCCTCGGCGCTCCCGACGCACCCGTTCACCCGCACCCCGGATGTGCCGGGCTCGCGGCTGCACAGGGGCTGCGGCAGATACTCCCGAATCACGACGCGGACGGCAAGCGTGCGGTCGAACGCGAGATAATCAAACCCGAACCCGCCCTGCCCGAGCACGCGGCCGATGACATATTGCCCCGCGAGGATGCTGCCGTGCGGCAGGGCGTGCGGGAATTTTCCTTCGTCAAACGCCGGATCATACCCGCACAGCGGACACGGGCCGGGCGCTTGCAGCTCGCTGAAGCAGTTGTAGCAGTATGGCATGGGACAGGCCTCCTGAAAAATGGATGGGGAGCGAGGGAATGGAAATCGGACGGCGTTTTTTGTCTGTGGCCGGCATGATGCAAGAGCACGCATAACACCTAATCGGAGACAGGGTTACCTGTTACATCAAGCCACAAAAGGCTCTTGAGTTCCGAAATGGGAGAAAGATCAGAAATGTTGTTTTCATTTAGATAGAGTGACTGAAGGTTTGTTAAACCGGCTAGCGGTGTGATATCAGAAATTTTGTTTTCTTTCAGAGAAAGACTTTTAAGCTTTGAAAGATTGGTCAGCGGAGCTAGATTGGAAACATTGTTATTGTCTAAGGTCACCATATTGAGATGAACAAGCTCGGTAAGCGGCGTGAGATCTGAAATATGATTATTATCCACACTCAGATAAGAAAGCTCCGTGAGACCGGAGAGAGGCGTGAGATCTGTAATATTGTTTTTGCCCAGATACAGACTATCCAGTTTCGTGAGATTAGAGAGAGGTGTGAGATCCGAAATCTGATTTTGATACAGATCAAGATGTTTAAGCTGTGTGAAATCAGAAAGAAGCGTAAGATCTGAAATCTTGTTTTCCCTCAGATCCAACCACCAGAGATTTGTGTGATTGAGAAGAGGCTTGAGAAGGGTAAGATCTGAGATGTCATTCTCTCCCAGATTAAGTTCTTGCAGATTTTTAAGACTGGAAAGCGGGGCGAGATTTGAAATGCTGTTGCGGGTAAGAGAGAGAGACTCAAGCTGTGTAAGTCCGGAAAGCGGCGTAAGATCCCAAATGTTGTTCTCCCAAAGCGACAATGAGTGCAAGTTGGTAAGTCCGGAAAGGAGCGAGAGATCGGATAGTTTATTTTCTGCCAAATTGACGCTTTCCAGCTGTGTCAGGTTAGAAATTCCAGAGATATCCGTTATTTCCTGATTATTCACGGTGAGTTCTATACAGTTAGTCAGATAATAAAAATCCGGGAGACCGTCAGCGAGAGGTATCTTTGCATCCCACTCCTTCGATGCGGATCGACCATCCTGAAACGAAATAGAAAAAGAGGTAAAAAGCTCAGGATTGTCAAAAAAATAGATATAAATCTCTGTAATTTCCGCCAGCTCCTCCGCGGTGATCGGTTCGTCGCTCTCTTTTTCCAGTACAGCGCGAAGCATACTCTCAAACACGGGATCCTCAAAGGCAACGGGGCCGGATTGTATTTCGCGTGAGGAAACCGGCTGAGAAGAAACCGGCTCTTGAGAGGAAACCGGTTCCCGGGAGGAAGCTGTTTCGCGCGAAGAGAGAGGCCTCTGAGAAGAAAGCGGGCTGTATACCGGCTCCGGCTCCGGCGCGAGGACGGCCCCTACCGCCCACAGCACGCCCGCCAGCAGCGCCGCGGCCGCGGCCACCAGGACTGGGCGGCGTTTTTTCGCAAACCAGGGGGCTTTTTTCTCCGGCTGCGGCGCGGGCTGGGGCGCGGAGGAAGACGGCTCGGGAGAGGCGGTGAAGGCAGGCCGATCCGCGGGCTGTGCCGCAACAGGCTCCGGCACGGCGTTGGACGCGGGCTGGGGCTCCGGCTCCGGCACGGCGTTGGACGCGGGCTGAGGCTCCGGCTCCGGCGCGGCGGCCTGCGCGAGCGCCTGGGCCACGGCGTCGCGGAGCTCCTCCATGGTCTGGCAGCGGTCGGACGCCCGCACCTCCAGGGCGTGCAGAAGCTCGTTCTCCAGCGCGGGCGGCAGCTCCACGCCGCGGGCAGACGGCAGGATCAGCAGATCCTCCTGCATGCGATCGATGGCGTCCGGCGGCAAAAAGCCTGTCACACAGGCGTAAAAGGTGGCCGCCACGGCGTACACGTCGGAATACGGCCCCTGCCTTCCCCTGCGCGTGTACTGCTCCACCGGCGCGTAGCCGTGCTTGAGCACCACGTCCAGGCTCTGGCTCCTGTCGCCGAGCGAATACCGCGCCGCGCCGAAGTCGAGAAGCTTCACCTGCCCGCTGCCCGTGAGGCAGATGTTGTCGGGCGCGACGTCGCGATGAATGAGGCCGGCGCTGTGGACGGCGCAGAGCGCCTCCATCACCGGCAGCAGCAGCTTCGCCGCCTCCTGCCATGGCAGCCTGCCGCCGCGGCTTTTGAGGTACGCCTTGAGGCTGAGGCCTTCGACATACTCCATCGTGAAATAAGCCGTGCCGTTCTCCTCAAAATAGCTGCGCACGCCGACAATGTGCGGGTTGCCGAGAAATTTGGCGAGCGTTTTCGCCTCCTCGAGAAAACGGCCGAGGCCATAGCGGAACTGTTCCCCCCGCTCGCCCGGATAGGCGGTCACGGCGGGGCTGCCCGGCTCGCGGCCCGCGAGCAGCTCGGGCAGATACTCCTTGACGGCGACCCGCTCCCGCCTTTTGATATCGAGCGCGAGATACGTCACACCGAACCCGCCCTGCCCGAGCACGCGGCCGATGACATATTGCCCCGCGAGGATGCTGCCGTGCGGCAGGGCGTGCGGGAATTTTCCTTCGTCAAACGCCGGATCGTAGCCGCACAGCGGGCAGGGGCCGGGCGCTTGCAGCTCGCTGAAGCAGTTGTAGCAGTATGGCATGGGACAGGCCTCCTGAAAAATGAGATCGCAGGCCCCCGGCCCGCGCGGCGGCGGGGAGGGCCTGCGGAGCCGTTCGTTATACGCTGACGCGGAAGAGGTTCATG
Source organism: uncultured Clostridia bacterium (assembly GCA_944383955.1). Classification (GTDB taxonomy): domain Bacteria; phylum Bacillota; class Clostridia; order Oscillospirales; family Acutalibacteraceae; genus Caccousia. The sequence continues at coordinate 10,934 of CALWRP010000036.1, read as the reverse complement.
CGGCCCGCGAGGTAGAATTCATCCCCGGGGCGCAGCGCCATGGGCTGGCCCTGCGGGACGCGCGTGCCGTTGCCGAGGAAGGTGCCGTACCGCGAGCCGAGGTCGTAGAGGATGAACATCTTCGTCTGCGGATTGTATTGCAGCTTGCAGTGGTTGCGGCTGATGCCCTGGGCGTTGTCGGGGAAGATGAAGTCGCACGAGGCGGCGTCGCGGCCCATGAGAATGCCCTGCGGGCGGATGGGGAAGGCGCGGCCGGCAAACTGGCCGGAGACGCCGAGAATCTGCGGATTTTCCTGCATGACGGGTTGACTCCTTTCCGGCTGGCGAATGGGCGTGGGGGCGGGCATGGGCTGCGGCGCGGGAGCCGCCGGCACGCGGGCGGCCACAAAGGTGCCGGCCATCTTGTCGTGCAGCGCCTTGCCCTGCGGATCAAACAGGCCGATGAGATAGCCGATGCAGAGGATCATGCCGGAGATCAGCCGGCACAGCGAGCGGAGAAAGGCCTTGCCGAAGGTGATCGGGGCGCCCGTGTCGTCGACGACGATCAGGTTGCAGATCCGTTTGCCGGGCGTGGCGTGCATGCTGCTGCCCTCGAAGATGCCGTAGTAGAGGAAGGTGCCGAACGGAGCGATGAGAATGCCCAGATCGGGGGAGATGAGAATGATGAGAAACAGGATGATCCAGAGGAAAATACCGTCCAGGAAGAGAGCGCCGATGCGCGCGCCCATGGAACCCTTTTGCTGATACATAAACGTTGCCTCCTCAATATCGGTGCTGGGGCCGTGCATTTTCCACAGGGGATAGCCTCCGCGGTGGAAAACGGGGCGCGCCGTCTCAGAATTTCATGCGGAACCGGGCGGAGCCAAGGGTGATTTCGTCGCCGCTGCGCAGGCGGTTCGCCTCGTGCAGCCGCATGCCGCCGAGCAGCGTTCCCTCCTCCGAGCCGAGATCCTCGAGGAAGATCAGGCCGTCCCGCAGGAAGATGCGCGCGTGGCGCGGGGAGACGCCCTCGCCGCTCCAGACAAGATCGCAGTCTCTGTCGCTGCCGGCGATCAGCTCGCCCGTGAGGGAGAACTCCTGCGTCTTCCCCTCGTAGCTGCCCGCGATGACCTCGAGCCGCATGTAGATGCCGCCCGAAGCGCCGCGCGGCGCGGGGACCGGGCCGGGAGCGGTGGCGGAAGCGGCGCAGGAAGCGGACGCGGGCCGCCTTCTTCTTCTGATCAGCAGCACGGCCAGCACGGCGATGAGAGCGGCGAGCACCACGCCCCCGCCGATGCACACCGGCAGCACCCAGCCGGGCAGGCTGCCGGAAACCTCTTCGCCGTCCGCAGGGGCTTCCCCGCCGTCCGCCTCACCGGACTGAGCGGAGCCCTCGCCGGGCTGAGAGGGAACCGCATCCTCCGGGGCGGATTCCCCGGGGGCGGAGGCCTGTTCGCCGGACTCCTCCGGGGAGGAGACGACAGCCGCGGGGGGCTCGGACCCGGCGGACTCCACCGGCGGCAGCGAGGCGGCCGGCGGCTCTGACGACACGGAACCGGAGGACGCGGCGGGCGGCTCGCCCGGATCCCCGACCGCGAGGACGGGAACCTCCTCGAGCTCGGCGCGGTAGCGCAGCTCGCCCGTGTCCGCGGCGAGGAAGAAGATATCGCCGCCAAAGGGCTTTGACTGGGCGGCTCCCAAATCAAAGGTGAGCACCGAGAGCGCCGCGGTGCTGTCGGCCACAGACTGGGCCGCCGCCGTGGCGTCCCACACGTTCCAGGCCAGCTCCTCGTGCACGCCCGCGCCGATCGCAGCGAGGGAGGACAGGCCCTCCGCCGATTCCTCGCGCGAGGTGGCGAAGCCCACGGTGTGCACCAGCACGCTCGAGGCCCTGCCGGCGCGCTCCTGCGCCGCCGCGAGGCCGGGGCTCTCCGCCGCCTCCTCCGTCACGCCGTCCGAGAGGACGACCACGTTCACCAGCTCGCCCGTCTCGCGCGCGCCGCTCTCGAGATAATCGAGGGCCGCCATCACGCCGTCGGGCAGGTCCGTGCCCCACACGTCGTAGGAGAGGGCGTCGAGGCAGTCGAGCAGCTCGCTTCCCACCTGCGTTTTCTCCTGCGCCACGCGCAGGCTGTCGCTGAAGGTGAGCACGGAAAAGCGCGTGCCGGCGGGGGAGGCCTGCACCAGCGCGGAGGCAAAGCTCCTCACCTTGCCGCGCATGGAGCGCATGGAATTCGAGTTATCCACCAGAAGATAGTAGCTGACCGGCAGCCCGCTCTCCGGCGCGGCCTCCACGCCCCTCACGGCCGGCAGCGGAACGCCGCCGCGGTTGAGCTCCGCGGTCAGCTCCTCCTCCAGCGGAAGATAGACATAGAGGCTCTCGCCCTGGACGAAGGCCTCCGTGACGGGAAGCCCTCCCTCCGCCGAGACGGGCAGAGCCGCCGCGAGGAGAAGCGCGAGGGTCACAACCGCGCACAGGGCGCGACGCAGTGCTTTCATGCGAACTCTCCTTCCTCGCCGCCGGCGAAGACGGCCAGCAGCGTCAGGTTGTCGTGATGGGGGGAGAAGCGGGGCAGGGCGCGCACCAGCATGCGCTCGGCCCACTCGCGCGCGGTGGAGGCCTTGAGAAAATCCGCGAGCATTTCCTCGTCGTAGAGATACTCCCAGAAGCCGTCCGTGCACAGCAGCAGGGCGTCGCCGGGGGCCAGCCGTCTGCCGCAGGCGGGGCCGGATTCCGGCAGGCAGCGCTCGCGCTCGCCCACCGCCCGCAGCAGGCTGGAGCGGTCTTCGTCGAAATTGACGCCGTTGCGGGTGATCTCGCCCGCGAGATATTTCTTATAGGTGACAGAGTGGTCCTGCGTCAGCCGCAGGATCCGCCCGCCGGTGAGCAGATACACGCGGGAGTCTCCCACGTGGGCCCAGCTGGCCCTGTCGCCGTCTGCGGCGAGCACCGCGATGGTGGATTTCATCGAGGCGGCGCGTTCCTCCTGCTCGCGCAGCAGGGCGTCGTTCGCCCGCAGGATGGAATCCGCGAGCCAGGCGGCGCGGTTTTCGGGAACCTCGGCCGTCTCCCAGTCGCTGAGCACGCAGTCCGCCGCGAGGGAGGAGGCGATCTCCCCGCCGCGGTGGCCGCCGAGGCCGTCCGCCACCAGGAAGAGCGCGTTGCCGTCCCGCACGCTCCAGCGCGCGGCGTCCTCATTGTGGCTGCGGCCGCCCTCGTTCGTGTAGAGAAAGACGTCGAACCGCATGGCCTCACCCCAATTCGACGCGCACCGAGTTGTCCCGCTCGCCGAGATAGAAGACGCTGCCGGGCTGCAGGCGGAACGGCACGCCGGGCTCGAGGCGCTGGCCGTTTTCGAGGAAGGTGCCGTATGTGGAGCGCAGATCGGTGAGCAGGAACTCGCCCGTGTCTGCGTTATAGGACACCGAGCAGTGGCGCGAGCTCACGCCCGGCGTGCCGCCGCGGTAGACGAGGGAGCACGAGGACGGATCCCGCCCGATGAGGAAGGGCTGGCTGCCGATCGGGAAGCGCTGCCCGCCGTGCTGCGGCGAGGACGAGCGCACATACGCCTGGCGCATCGCCGGCATGGGCGCCGGCATGGAAGCGGGCACGGGATCGGGAGCGGGCGCCGGGCCTGCCGCCGCGGGAGCCGGAGCGGGAGCCGTCCTGCGGCCGCGCACGGCGAGGATGACGACCACGGCGGCGGCGATCACCACGGCCGCGCCGATCGCGAGAAGCACGGGAAGCGGCAGGGGCAGATTGGAGGCGGTTGCCAGATCATAGGCGATGCTGTTGCGGTCGAGCAGAGGGATGACCTCGTTGACGCTCAGCGCGTAGTTGATGGTCTCGATCTCCGTGCCGTTTGATTCGATGCCGAAGGTGTTGATGCCGATCACATGGCCGGCGTCATTGACAAGGGGGCCGCCGGAGTTGCCGCCGTGCACCGCCGTGTCGCTCTGGATGATCTCGCGGCCCGTGCCGCTCTGCACCAGCAGGCGGCTGAAGCTGCCGGTGGTGACGGTCGCGTCCTCGGTGCCGAAGCGGGTGTTCGGGTTGGCAACCTGGTCGCTGTCCGCCAGGCTGGGGTAGCCGACGGCGTAGACGGTGCTGCCCACCATCTCGGAGGTGGGAGCCTCCAGCGTGAGGGGACGGCGCTTCTCTGTGGGCTTGGAGAGGCGCAGCACGGCGAGATCCTTCTCCTCGCTGTATTCGACGACGTAGGCCTCCTCGATATCGTCCTGGCTGAAGAAGACGCGCAGCAGGCTCGTGCCGTCTCCGCCGCCTGTGGCGACGTAGTATTCGAGCACGTGGTAGTTGGTGACGAGATACTGCGGATCCTTGCCGCTCTCGCCGACGAAGAAGCCCGTGCCGGTGGCGTAGCCGTAGAGCTCATCGTCGTTATAGATCTCCACATAGACCACGACAACGCTGTCGAGCACGTCCCGGTTGAACGCGGCGGCGGCGGGGAAGGCCACGGAAACCGCGAGGAGCAGCGCGCTCAAGAGACAGACCACTTTCTTTTTCATAGGACACCCTCTTTTCTCAATATCGTTCTTCCGGGCAGCGATGTGCCCTGCATGGTGATTCTCGCGCAAAGCGGGCGCTGGGCCCGGAAGCACGGGCGAAATGGGGAACCGTGTGTTTTTCAGTAGCCGCAGGACAGCACGAGGGCCGTGTAGTTGTCCTGGTGGGCGCGCCCGGCGGCGCGGATGCCGGCCTCCATGGCGGCGCAGGCGCTGTGCGGATCCCCGCACAGGCAGGCGGAGAGCTCGTCGCCCGAGAGCACGCCGCCCACGCCGTCGGAGCACAGCAGGAGCCGGTCTCCGTCCTCAAGCGGCAGGGGGCGCAGGCTGCAGTCGAGCTCGCCGAGCGTCTCCTTGCCGAGGAATTCGCTCAGGCGGTGGCCGTCCGGGTCGCCGTCGGCCTCCCCGCTCGAGAGCGTTCCGGCGCGCACCGCTTCCAGATAGAGGCTCGCGCGGTAGTTCTGGTCGCGGTTGAGGCGGTAGAGGCCCTCGCCGCGCTTTAAGTACAGATAGCTGTCTCCGACGCTCGCCCACCAGAGCCTCTCGTCATAGATCAGGCAGGCGACGAGCGTTGTGCCGCCCGCTCCCTGAAAGCGCCGGTAGAGCTCCCCGTTCGCGGCGAGCACCAGCCCCCGCAGCTGCTCCCCGAGGGGGGCGGAGCGGTCCAGGGACGCAAAGCCCTGGGAGATGAGGCTCACGGCAGCCTGGCTGACGAGCTTGCCGTCCTCCATGCCGCCCATGCCGTCCGCCACCACGGCCAGCAGGCCCTTCTGGCGGATGGCGGTGACGTCCATCGCGTTGACGAAGGCGAAGGAGTCCTCCTGCCGCGGCCTGGTGCCGACGCCCTGCAGATTCGCCGCCCGGTAGCTCAGCAGCCGCACGGGTGGGGGCGGGGAAGGCGGCGGGGCCTCCTTTTTTCTGCGGCGAAACAGTCCCATCACGCCTCATCCTTCCCGCGGATGCCGTCCTCCCAGGAGAAGCTTTCGCAGCACAGAGGCACGAAGGTGAGCTTCGTGCTGCCGAACTCGATGAGGTCGAAGGCGTGCAGCGGCGTGGGAACGTCGACGACGTCGCCGTTGAGATAGATGTTGTTCGAGCTCGAGGCGGGAATCAGGCGGAAGCGGTTGTTCTTCGGGTCGTAGCCGAGGCGGGCGTGGTTCTCCTTCGAGACGGAGAGGTCTCCCTTGAGGCACACGTCGTTCTTTTCGCCGCGGCCGATGGTGTTGATGCGGCCCCACAGGCGGTAGTCCTTGCCCTTCTCCGGGCCCTCGATGCACACCAGCCAGCCCACGACGGGCTCGAGCCCGAGCTTTTCCTTGAGGTCGCCCACCGTCTTCTGCTCCTCGTCGGCGCGCCGCTCCTGGCGGTAGCCGCGCGGCGGCTGGGTGACGTTATTGTCGCATACGGTGCCGGCCGAAGGCCCGCCGAAGCCGCCGGAGGGCCCGAAGCCGCCGCTCAGGGGAGCGGTGCGGCCGGGATCCGCGGCGCTCTGCGAAAAGCCGCCCTGCGTGGGGCCGGCGCCGAAGCCGCCGGGGCCGAACTCGGTGGGCGTGCCGGCGCCGAAGCCGGCGGAGGGGCCGAACCCGCCCTGAATCGGCTGGGTCTTCCCCTGGTCATACGCCGCCCAGCCGCCCTGGCCCGCGGGCGCGCTGTCAAACTGAATCACCGGCTGGGCGCTGTTGCAGTAGGGGCAGGAAGCGTAGATGTCCGAATCATAGATGTGGCCGTGTCCGCACTCTGTTGCTGTCATGGCTGAATCCTCCTAATCCTGTTTTCGTTAATCCTTCCGGATCGCTTATCCGACGAACTCGTCATCCTTCCAGGTGCCGGATTTCGTGGTGCCGTCGGTGTAATACATGGTGCCCTGGCCCTCAAACTTTCCGTCGACGAACTCTCCCTCGTAGCGCTGTCCGCTGGCCCAGGTGTAGGTGCCCTCGCCGTTGCGCTTGCCATCCTGGTAGTCGCCGGAATACTGGTCGCCGTTGGCCCAATAGTAGACGCCGAAGCCGTCCCGCACGCCGTTCTTGAAATAGCCGCGGTACATGTCTCCGTTCCCATACTCGAAATAGCCGAGACCGTCGCAGTCGCCGTCCGCATTGACATAGCCGCAGTAAATATCGCCGTCGAGGTCGAGGTTCTCCACATGGAACGACGCCGTGTCCTCCTCGAAGCGCTCCAGCAGCTCCCCGGCCAGCTCAGAATCCAGGTTGCCGAGCAGCACGGCCTCCATCCAGTTGTCGGGATCGATCGAGGTGCAGCCGTCCATCGCGGAAAGCTGCTGAAACGTCTCGTCGCCGACTATGCCGATAAAGGCGAGCTCCTCCCCGGCCTGGACGGCGGCGTCGAGCCGCACAACGATATCCCCGTTGGGGATCGTGACGACCTCCGTCTCGCAGCCCATGTCCTCGAGCACCGCGGCCAGCGCGTCGCCGTCCTGCTCAAAGACGGCGTACACCGTCACATTCTGCAGCGCGGCAGGCGCCGAGGAGGGCGCGCGGCTCTGGAGGATGGCGGGAGTCCGGCTCTCCGTGCCTTCCGCGCTCTGCGACGCCGTGACGCCGTCTCCGCCTCCGCCTCCTCCGCCGCCTCCGCCGTTGGAATTCACCACGTTGGAGTTGTCGTGCATCGCGCCCTGCACGCCGAGAACGATCAGGAAGAGCAGGAGCGCGCCGCCGATTGCGGCGGCAATGGACATCTGGATGCGTCTGGTCCGGCGCAGGGGATCCGGCTGCCCGGCGGGCTGTGCGGGCGTCTGCCCGAACTGGCCGAAGCCCGCGTGCTGCCGGCCTGCCGGCTGGCCGTTTGTGGTCTGAGACGGCTGGCCCGCCGGCTGGTACGGCTGGCCGTTCGCTGTCTGGTACGGCTGGCCTGCCGGCTGGTACGGCTGACCGTTCGCTGTCTGGTAGGGCTGACCTGCCGGCTGATACGGCTGGCCGCTCGCTGTCTGGTAGGGCTGGCCCGCCGGCTGATACGGCTGGCCGTTCGCTGTCTGGTACGGCTGGCCTGCCGGCTGATACGGCTGGCCGTTCGCTGCCTGATAGGGCTGGCCCGCCGGCTCCGCGTACACGGGGCGGACGGCTTGCCAAAATTCCTCCATCGACTGGAAGCGGGCGTCGGCGTTGACCGACAGGCCCTTCCAGATCGCCTGCTCGAGCACGGGGGGAATGGAGATGCCGTAGGCGCTGAAGGGAGCGAGGTCGTCGCGCTCGGTGCGCTCGAGCGACTCGGGCGGCACATAGCCGGTGATGGCGGCATAGAAGCACGCGGCCAGCGAGTAGACGTCCGTCCACGGGCCCTGACGGCCGCGGCGGCTGTACTGCTCCTTGGGGGCGTAGCCCGCCTTGAGCACGACGTCGAGGCTGTGGCTTCTGTCGCCGATGGAATAGCGGGCGGCGCCGAAGTCGAGCAGCTTGACGCGGTCGCCGGTGAGATAGATGTTGTCGGGCGTCACGTCGCGGTGGAGCAGGCCCTGCCCGTGCACCGCGGAGAGCGCGCGCATCACGGGGACGAGGATGCGAAGAGCCTCCTGCCAAGAGATCCGCCCGCCGTGCTGCCGCAGGTAGGCCTGCATGCTCTGGCCCTCCACATACTCCATGATGAGGTAGGCGGTGCCGTTCTCCTCAAAAAAGCTCGTCACGCCCACGATGGCGGGATTGCCCGCGAACCGGGCCAGGATCCGCCCCTCCTCGAGGAAGCGCTCCGCTCCGTAGCGGAACTGATCGGCCACCTCGGGGGTGGAGGGGGAGACGATGGTGGTGTTGGGCATGCGCACGGCAAAGGACTGCGGAAAATATTCCTTGACCGCCACGCGGATTTGCAGCACATGGTCGAAGGCCACATAGGTGATGCCGAAGCCGCCCTGCCCGAGCACGCGGCCGAGAATATATTTGCCGTTCAAGATGCTGCCGGGCGGGAGAGCGCAGGGCCTGCGGCCCGCATCCTGCGCCGGATCGTAGCCGCAATGGGGACACGGCCCCTGCTGCGACTCGCGCGGCTGAAAGCAATGATAGCATCTGTTCTTCGTTTCGATGGGAAACGCCCCCTCTCATGGATCATGGAATCTATGGCGATGGGAGGAATCCCTCCCTGACATCCCTAGCATAGCACACCGGTTTGCCGCCCCGTCCAGCTTGCGTCCGGGCCGCGCAGATCGTCCGCCGCAAGCTCGAGGAGCCGGGCGAACTCCTCCATCGCCTCCCGCGCGGAGGAAAAGCGCCGGCCCGGCGGCGTCTTGAGGCCGCGGCACAGCACCCGACCCGCCTGCCGCACCGCAGCCGGGGAGGCTCCCCGCAGGGCCGGGCAGGCGGCAAGGCTTCCGGGGGAGAGGCGGCAGGGCCCGCGCTCCGGCGAAAGGCCGGCCGCGGGCAGGCAGCCCAGGGCCCAGGCCAGCAGAGCGCACACGGCATAGAGATCCGCCGCCGGGCCCACGGAGGCGGCGTCCCCGAGCAGCAGCTCCGGGGCCGCGAACGGGCCGGAGATCGGGGGCAGCGGCTCACCGGGGAGGAAGCCTCCGTTCCAGCCGGCGCAGACGGTCTCGCCGTGCGGGCCGTGCAGCAGCCAGACGGACCGCGGGCTGAGATCGAGCAGCAGCAGGCCGCGCGCGTGGAACGACTCCACCGCCGCCAGCAGCCGGAGCAGCCGCGGCAGAAGCGCGGAGAGCGGCTCCCCCGCACGCGCGGCGAGGGGCTCTCCCCGGCCGGGAGCGGCCTGCCACAGCGCGCCGTGCGCCCCGCACACCGGCATAGCCTGCGCCGCCCACAGCGATTCGCTGCGCAAAAAGCGCGCCCGCGACGAGGCGAGCAGCTCCTGCGCCTCCGCCGCGGCCCGCACCGCGCCGTCCGCACCGCGCCGGATGAGGCCGTCCGGGTGCCAGGGGAAGGCCTCGCGCAGGAGCGCGGGCTCCTCTCCCCGCGCGCTCAGGCGCGAGGCGCGGTACAGCAGCGCCCCCGATCCCCGGGCGGCGCAGCCCTCCACGCGGTATGTCTCTCCCCGCAGCCGCAGCTCTCCTTTGGCCGTCCATGCCCTGCGCGCATCCATGCCGATCCCTCCCTGCGAAAGTCCGGGCGGGCCGTTTGTCCCGCTCCGTTTTTCTCAGTGTATCACGGCGCGCCGCCGGCCGCGTCCACCTGCTGTCCGTCCTCGGGGAAGAGCAGGGCGAGCACCTGGGAGAGGCGGTCGCTCATCGACTCGCCGCCCTCGCCGGTGCGCAGGCTGTACAGCACGAGCCAGTCGAAGGGGCTGCGCGGATCGAGGCGGCCGAGGCCGCACTCGTGGAGCATCAGGTTGAGGTTCCACACGTGCTCCTCCAGAAGCTCGTCGGGGGAGGCGGGCTCCCAGCCGAGCGACTCCTCGATGGCCCCGTCGTCGAGGCCCTCGGTGGCAAGGTAGAGCAGCAGCAGCGTCTTGCGGCCCACATCGGCGCGGCGGGCCAGCATATTTTTCACGGCCGTGGCGTTCGGCCAGAAGCGCTTGATCGCCTTCTGCAGCTGCGAATACGAGCCCGTGCCGCGCGAGAGCGGCATGTTGAGCCTGAGATACGTGTCCACGGCCCTCTCCACGGAGTAGGCCTCCTCCTCGGGGGCCTCGCAGGGAGCGCCGGGCCGCGTCAGCTCGCCGAGAAAGCGCAGAAAATAGCGGTAGGCCGTGTTGTGCAGCCGCCCGAAGTCGGGCAGGTTCTCCTCATAGAAGCGGAGGAAGTCCTCGTCGGTCCGCACGCGCGCCAGCCGGTCGGAGAGCGTGCGGGTGAAGACGGCGGGGTCGCCCTCGTCTGCGGGGAAGGGACCGTCCACGTTCGGCAGGCGTCCGATCAGCGCCTGCGTCTGCTGCCAGGAGCGCCCCGCGCGCAGACCGTAAAGCCACGCGGCCTCCCGCGGCTCGCGCAGGTGGAAGCCGCCCTCTCCGCCGCTGGCGAGCAGCTCGCCGGCCTCCTCGCCGCCGAGGCCGAGGGCGAAGCTCAGCTGGGCGAGCTCCTCGCGCCCGCCCGGCTGGCCCCTGCCGGACAGCCAGGACGACACCCGCCTGCGCAGGCTGTCGCGCTTGAGCTCGGGCCGCATGGGCTCAAGCCGCTCCACGAGCTGGGCCTCCGTCAGGCCCCGGCTTTCGAGCAGGGCGCGCAGCACCGCGTCGAAGCCGCGCGGCACCATTTCCCCCGTGAAAAACCGCACCGCCGCGCCGGGGCTTTCCCCCGTCTCTGAAACACCGCGCATCGCCTGCGCGGACAACTCCGTATACTCCTGCATGCTGCATTCCCCCCGGGCCCTGTAAAAAGGATCTCTGCGTTCCATATGACGGCGCACCTGCCGAATTTTAAGGCAACACCGCATAATCCCAGGTGGTGTAGCGTGCCAAAAAATTTTTTGTGAGATGATCCAAAAAGCGCAGGCAATCCTTGCCGGATTGGCGAGCATTTTTGGAAAATATCACGGAAAATT
>CALWRP010000035.1 GCA_944383955.1 uncultured Clostridia bacterium | reverse complement strand
TGCGCCCTTTTTTGTGGAAAACTCCGCGTTTTTCTCTGCTTTCCCGGTGCTTTCCCGGTCTCAGGCTTCCACCGAAAAACGAAAATGGGAGCGCTGCAGGTTTTCATTCTGCAACGCTCCCTTTTTTGGAGCGGGAGAGGGGAATCGAACCCCCGTATTCAGCTTGGGAAGCTGATGTTCTGCCATTGAACTACTCCCGCACAGATTCATTTTTTGAATGCTTTGCCATTCTATCACATTTTTACGGCGATTGCAAGAGAAAAATGCAGCCTCAGTACAATTTTATTTTTCGACGCCGTTTTGCAAAAGTCAAGCATTTACTTTACATAACTCTATAAAAGTTTTCGGTAAGAAAGTATGTTCCTTCGATTTGTCCACACATTCCACAGAGTTTTCCACAAGTCCCGCGGCATTTATCCCCTGACTCCACCGCCTTTTCCACGTTTTTGGAGGAATTCCACCGAAGGGCGGCGGTGGAAAAAAGGAGAGATTTTTGTTTACATAATTACTTTTTTGCGTTTTCAGGAGGCTCTGTGAAGCTGAGAGCGCGGGGGCCAGAATAATAATGAAGGGCGCGGCGCACAAATTCCTCGGGGAGATCAAAGTATTCCGCCAGCTGCCAGGGCTCGCGAAACCCTTCCCGCATGGCCTCGAGCAGCGACTCATAGGGCAGGCAGCGCTCGATGGCCCAGCGGTTGGCCTTGTATTCATGGCGCTCCACAAGGTCCAGCGGGCTGCTCACACGGTGGGTGCAGCCGGTGGCGCAGTGGCCGATTTCGTGCGCGAGCACCGCCTTCATCCGCCGCAGGCCGGAGAAGCAGATCGGATCCAGGAAGATGGCGTAACGGCCGCGGTATTCGATGGTGGCCGCCTCGGAGAAGCCGATCTCCCGCAGGTACAGGCTGATTCCCCGTTCGCGCAGATCTCCGTAAAGCTGTGAAAGCTCTGTCATCTTATGTCTCCGGCTCCTCCGTTGTCTGTGAATCGCGCCGGGTTTCCGGCATGCCTTCCCGGTCCTGCTCCTGCTTGAAAAAACGGGCCAGCTCGAGAAGCTTCTGCTTGTTTTCCGCCGTCAGCTCCCGCGACTCATCGAAAAGCGCATAGGTGAACTCGTCAAAGGAGGGTTCCTCCACCGCCGGGGAGGCCGCCGGTTCCCCGGCGTGCAGCAGGCTGTCCGCCGACACGCCGAAATAGACCGCCATTCGCTGCAGAGTGGCGCCGCTGGGCGTCGATCCGTTTTTCCATTTGACAACCGTGGAGCGCGAGAGCCCCATGGCCTCCGCCGCGTGCGACGCCTTGACGCCCTTTCTCTGGCAAAGCTTCTGAAAGTAATCGTAAAACATTTTCCTGCCTCCTGCTTTTGGCTTTTCGCTGGGAGTGGGGACGCGAAATGGGAAGTTGAATTCAGTGACATAAATATGCAAATTTGTTTTCCGAAATCAACAGAATAAGAAAAAACGTCCTTCCAAGGGTTGGTTTTGGATGTCGGGAGGAAAGTTTTTTGGGGGCGATGTGTGCGGCTGCGATTTTTGGACATACTGGAAACAGCGGGAAACGCTCCCGCGGAAGGAGAGAGCAGCATGCAGAAAAAGCAAACTCCACCGGAGTGCGAAAACAAACAGGCTTATTATCCATGGGAGACCGAGGAGGAGCTCGACGATCTGGCGGGCGTGGTCTCTTCCGGCGAGTGTACGGGGCTGATGCCCGCGCCGCCGGAGGGGGAGGCCCAGGCGGAAGCGTACACCGAGCTGTATCCGATTCCAAAGCCGCAGGAGAAGGCGCGGACCTAACGGCTTCCGGCCTCGGGCCGGAGCCGGTGCGGCGCGAGGAGAAAAAGCGTCCCCGGCAGCCGCTTCCCCCGGTCCGCCCGGCGGCTTTTCGATCTGTATTCTCCCTCAGAAGGCGGAGAATCTCCGTCAAACTGCCCGAAAGACAAAAGGGAACGCGGGCCGGCCGCGCAAAAAAATGCAGGAGCCCGGAAACCGGCAGGCCTCGCCCGGGGCCTGCCGGTTTTTGCGCGGCGCTCCCGTCCGCTTTGCTTCCCGGGCGGAAGCGGGGAAGAGAGGGCCGCGCGCCGGCCAGACTGAAAACGGGCCGCCTGCGGCCCGCAGGCGGCAGGATCAATAATACCGCACCACGGCGACGACCTTGCCGAGAATGGAGACGTCAGTGGCGTAGATTGGCTGATAGTCCGGGTTTTCAGGCTGCAGGCGAATGCGATCCTTTTCCCGGTAGAAGGTTTTGACGGTGGCCTCATCCTCTATCAGGGCGACGGCAATCTCTCCGTCGTGCACAGTGGGCGTCTGGCGGGCGATGACGATGTCGCCGTTGAGGATGCCGGCCATCTTCATACTGTCGCCGCGCACGTTCAGCGCAAAATATTCGTCCCCCGTCCCGTGAGGCGGCGTGAAGGGAACGTAGCCCTCGATATGCTGATCCGCGAGAATCGGCTGGCCGGCGGCGACGCGGCCCACAATCGGCACCTGCACGGCGCTGCGCTCCCCTACAATATGAATGGCGCGGTTCAGGCCGGGATCCCGGATGATGTAGCCCTCGCGCTCGAGCGTTTTCAGATGGGCGTGCACGCTCGAGGTTGAGCGCAGTCCCGTCGCGTCACAGATTTCACGCACCGACGGCGGCAGGCCGTCCCGCGTCCGGAGCTTCAAATAATCGTATACCTTCTGCTGACTCTTTGTGAGCATTTCCATTACACCTCGCTCTGTTCGGTGGCCGTGCGGTCTGTCCATCCCGGCCGGCCTGCCGCCTCCCGCGGCCGGGGAGGCTTTCCTGGCGGTTTGCAGGGCGGGGAGGAAAGCCCCCGCTCCGCGTTGTCCCGTGCCCGTCGGGGAGCGGCGGGGCGCTTCCTGCGGCAGGGGACTTTCCACGGCGCTTGGCGCAGGAGAACGGCCAGGCGCCTGCTTTTCTGTGTCCATTATAACATATGTTCTGCTAAAGGTCAAACAAATGTTTGCAATTATTTGGACATAAAATCTCCCGGAAGAATTCAAAAAATATTCACAGCATTTTAACAACTCTTTTGGGCAGTTTGGATATAATAAAGCTGTAATCAAGGAAATGGAGCCGCACCATTCTTTGATTCATGTTCTACCCTCCTCAATATACCCTCAAGCAAGAAAAAGCCGGTCCTTCGGGGCCGGTTTTTTCATGCCTGAAGCCGTGTTCCGCGTTTGCTGAAAAGAGATTTCTTTTATATGGAAAGAATGGCAGGGATAAAATTTTTAGGCAGCACCGCATGATTCTACGGGGCAGCATGCCAAAAAAGGATTTTCGCGGGAGAATCCCAAAAACGCAGGCAAGCCTTGCCGGATTGGCGAGCATGCTTGAACACTATCACGGGAATTCCGGCGCGATCCACTTGGTGCGGTGCGCCGCCTGGCCGGTTCCTTCCCGTGCTCGCAAAGCCTCTTTTTCAAATTTGCGCGGGAATGTTCTCCGGCAGCGGCATATTTCTCTTTCCGCCCGGCAAAAATACGGGTGGAGGTGCACAGCTTATGAAATATGACAAGAAGCACGCAAGAAACGCAAAAGGCTTTTATGTTGCTCTCGGCGTTTGTCTGATCGCCGTTGGCGTGGCGGCATGGACGACATACGACAGCGTGGTGAATTTCACGGCGCAGGACGAGGCGCTCTCCTCGCAGGAGCCGTATCAGGCGGCGGAGAAGCCGGTGAGCGGCGTCACGGAGCCGGCCTCGTCCGTCCCCAGCCTCACCGCGGAGTCCTCCGCGGTCCCGTCGGAGGCTCCGGAGTCGTCTGCGGCTCCGGAGAGCGAGCCGGAGCCCGTCTCGCAGATTCCGGTGATCACGGCCTCCGAGCCCGCGCAGGAGACGGCCGCAGCGCCCGATCCTGAACCGGTGGAGGAGACGGCGGCTCCCGCGGCGCAGACGCCGGATTCGCTTGGCTATCCCATCGGCAAGAGCGTCTCGCTGCGCTTCAGCGGAGACGAGCCGGTATACTCCGAGACGATGGGCGACTGGCGCGTGCACAGCGGCGCCGATTTGCCCGGTCAGCCCGGCGAGACGGTGCAGGCCGCCTGTGAGGGAACGGTTGCCTCCGTCTCGCAGGACGAGCTGATGGGCGGCTGCGTCGTGGTGACGCAGGGCGAGCTCGAGCTTTACTACTGCGGCGTCGATGAAATCACCGTCGCCGAAGGGGAGACGGTGCAGGCCGGCGACGCGCTCGGCGTGCTCGGCGAGGTGCCGTGCGAAAGCGCGGACGGCAGCCATCTGCACTTCGGCGTCAAGCGCGGCGGCGTATGGATCGATCCCCTCGAGCTGCTGGCGTAGGGCTTATCCGGCGGCCCCCTGTCCCGAGCTCTCATTCTGAGGTTGACGGCCCCTTTCCTTCTGTGCTACACTGAGGCAAAGGACGGCGGCCCGCCCTCTGCGTGGGGCCGCGAAGGAGGGATTCCCATGCCGCAGGAGCGGGAGAAGCAAGCGCTGCGCGTCGCTCTCGCGCAGATGGATACCATCCCCTGCGAGCCGGAGCGAAACCGGGAAACGGCGGAGCGGCTGGTTCGCCGGGCTGCCGCGGCGGGCGCGGAGCTCATCCTGCTGCCCGAGGCCTGGAACGTCGGCTTTTTCCCGCGCAGCGGGCTATCCGATCTGGCGGAGCCGGCGGATGGGCCGGGAGCGCGGCTGCTCTCGCGGCTGGCGCGGGAGCTCGGCGTGGCCGTGGCGGGAGGCAGCATTGTCACGCGGCCGGGCGGCGCGCTCTGCAACGCCTTTTTCTGCTATGGTCCCGACGGGCGGCTCGCCGCGGAGTATGACAAGCTCCACGCCTTCTCTCCCTCGGGGGAGGGGGCGTTTTTCCGCGCGGGGGACAGACTGTGCCGCTTTGCCGTCTGCGGAGTGGAGGCCGGCGTGCTGCTGTGCTACGATCTGCGCTTCTGCGAGCAGGCGCGGCTGCTGGCTCTGGGCGGCGCGCGGCTGCTGCTCGTCTGCGCCCAGTGGCCGCGGGAGCGCCTGGCCCACTGGCGGCTGCTCGCCGCGGCCCGCGCCGTGGAGAACCAGGTGTTCGTCGCGGCGGTCAACGGCTGCGGCTCGTTCGGCGGCGTCACAAGCGGGGGCGGCTCGCTCGCCGTCTCGCCTGCGGGAGAGATCCTGGCCGAGGGCGGGGCGGGGGAGGAGCTTGTGCTGGCCGATCTGCCGCTGGGCGCGGTGGAGGAGGCGCGGCGCGCGATGAACGTCCTGGCGGACCGCCGTCCGGCACTGTACGAGGGCCTTTCACGGCCCAATCCATAAGAGACAGGGGAGGAGAAATGTATGCAGGCTGTCTATCTTCACACCAATTTTAATGTCTGCGATCTGGAAAAGAGCATCGAGTTTTACGGGAAGGCGCTCGGCCTTCAGGAGACGAGGCGCGTCACGGCCCCGGACGGCTCGTTCATCATCGTCTTTCTCGGAGACGGCTCGACCGACGCCCTGCTGGAGCTGACGTGGCTGCGCGACCATCCGCAGCCGTATGATCTCGGCGAGTGCGAATTCCACATCGCCTACCGCGTGCCCGATCGCGAGCAGGCCCACCGTCTCCACGGGGAGATGGGCTGCATCTGCTATGAGAACACGGAGATGGGCCTTTACTTTATTCAGGATCCGGACGGCTACTGGATTGAGATTCTCGATCGGTGAGCCCTTGAGGAGCGGAGCGGCGTGCGGTGCGCCGCTCCGCTTCTCTGTTGTTGCGGGGAAAACAGCGAATAAAATGGAAAAAGTAATGGGAAAAAATTGTTGGTATCTGTCTGGTTTTATGATATAATCAAACAGTATACCTGACGGCGGACCCTGGCCGCCATCTTCCGTGCGGCCGGAGGGGCCGTGAGGGAAAGCGGCCGGCAGAATCGAGTTTTTATGAGACAGGAATGGATTGAGACGATATGATATTCAGCAGCTTGATTTATTTGTTCTTCTTTTTTCTGATCGTGCTTTTGGCATACTACCTTGTCCCTCGGAAGCTGAAAAATCTCTGCCTGGTGATTTTCAGCCTGGTCTTCTATGCGTGGGGCGAGCCGGTGTACGTCATCCTGATGATCCTCACCATCCTCGTGGACTTCTGCTGCGGCCTGCTCATCGGGCGCTGCGGGGAGCGCAGGGGGGCGGCGCGGGCCGTCGTGCTCGGCAACGTGCTCATCAATCTCGGCCTGCTCGGCTGGTTCAAGTATGCCGGCCTGCTCGTCACCACCTTTGATCAGATCACGGGCCTCGGCGTCTCGGTGCCCGAGGTCGCCCTGCCGATCGGCATTTCCTTTTATACCTTCGAGAGCATCTCCTATGCCGTCGACGTCTACCGCAGGGAAGCGCCGCCGATGAAGAATATCATCAATTTCGCCACCTATCTGTCGTTCTTCCCTCATCTGGTGGCGGGCCCGATCGTGCGCTACAAGAATCTGCAGGAGCAGGTGCTCTGCCGGCAGGAGACGCTGCAGAAATTCACGGCCGGCATGATGCGCTTCTGCCGCGGCATGTTCAAGAAGGTGCTGCTCGCGAACAATCTCGCCGCCCTCGCGGAGCGGGTGCAGTATATGGGAAATCCCTCCACCCTCGAGGCGTGGATGGGCATTCTCGCCTATACCTTCCAGATCTATTTCGACTTCTCCGGCTATTCGGACATGGCGATCGGCCTCGGCATGATGTTCGGCTTCGAGCTGCCGGAAAACTTCGATCACCCCTATATCTCGCAGAGCGTCTCCGAGTTCTGGCGCCGCTGGCACATGACGCTCGGGCGCTGGTTCCGCGAGTACGTCTACATCCCGCTCGGCGGCAACCGCAAGGGCACGCTGTGCACGGTGCGCAACCTGGCGGTGGTGTGGGTGCTCACCGGCCTGTGGCACGGCGCGAGCTGGAACTTCGCCCTCTGGGGAGCCTACTACGCCGTCCTCATCATCTGCGAAAAGCTCTTCCTCGAGCGGCTGCTCGCGAAAATCCCCGTGTTCTTCCGCTGGCTCTACGCCTTTGTGGCTGCCGTCGTCGGCTGGGTTTTCTTCTCCTACACCGATATCGCGGCCGCCTTCCGCACGCTTTCCGCCATGTTCGGCTTCCCAGGCGCGGGAACCGATTCCCTCGGTCTGTACGCCCTGCTCACCTATGGGCCCACGCTTCTCGTGGCGGCCCTGTGCTGCGTGCCTGCCGCGGGCAATTTCCTCGAGCGCCTGCGCACCTCCGGCAAGCCCGGAAAGCTGATTTGGAGCGCCGGCTTCCTCGTGCTCTTTGTGCTGAGCCTCTCCTTCCTTGTGGACAATTCCTACAATCCCTTCCTCTATGCCAAGTTCTGAGGAAATCCGCACGGATTCCCCTGTGTGCGACGACGATAAGGAGTATTCCTCTATGAAAATACGCAATGTAAAAGAAGAATGGAAGAAATGCGAGCCGGAGTTTGCGGTGCTCACCGCCGTGCTGCTGGTCTGCCTGGTGGTGGGCTGCGCGTGGCTGCTGCTCGCGCCGAAGGAGGATTTCTCCGAGGACGAGAACCGCGCGCTCGAGCCCACGCCGAAGCTGAGCGTCTCCACCCTGCTCGACGGCTCGTTCATGGATTCGGTGGAGGCGTATGTGGGCGATCATTTCCCGCTGCGCAAGCAGTTCATCTCGCTCTACACCGCCGCCCAGTATGCGGCGGGCAAGCGGGACGTGGGCGGAAACTATTCCACCACTCCCGCGGAGGGCGGCGTTTATTTTGGCAGGGAGGGTCATCTCTATGAGGTGCTTTTGCCCGACCGCACCGGCACCTTTGAGCAAAACGCCCAGGCGCTCGTCAACTTCGCGAAGGCTGTCGACGTGCCGGTCTACCTGCTGCCCGCGCCCTCCGGCAGCCAGGAGCAGTCGGAGAAGCTGCCGCTCTTCGCTCCCAACCACAGCCAGCGCGAGGAGCTGCAGAGGCTGCGTGAGCTCGCCGGGGAGGACGCCGTTGTCGTCGATACCTTTGACGCGCTCAGCTCCATCCACGGCGACTATTATTTCAAGACCGACCACCACTGGAACACCTTCGGGGCCTACGCCGCCTATCAGGTGCTGTGCGGGGAAATGGGCCTCGCTCCCACGCCGCTCGACAGCTATGAGCTGCGCACCGTCACACAGCCGTTTTACGGCACGCTCTATTCGAAGGCCGTGTCCTTCTTCCAGCAGGCCGACCGCATGTATCTGCCGGAGCTCAAGGAGCCGCAGAACATCGTGCAGTATGTCAACGGGACGGACGTGCACGAGGGCCTCTACTGGGAGGAATATCTCGACACGAAGGACAAATATTCCGTCTACCTCGGCGGCAACCGCGGCGTCGACGTGGTCAAGAACACCGACGTGACGAACGGCAGGAAGCTTCTGATTCTCAAGGACTCCTACGCGAACAGCATGATCCCCTATCTCATCACCAATTTCTCCGAGATTCACCTCATTGATCTGCGCTACTACAATTTCAATGTGTATGACTATATCAAGGAGCAGGGCATCACGGACGCGGCCGCCATCTACAGCGTCAAGCAGCTCTGCGACGTGTCGATCGCCAACAAGCTGATCGTGCGCTGAGCGGCTGAATTGACAAGCCGCGCTGCGCGGGCTATAATCAAAAGCACAAAACAGAGCCGCGGGGCCGTCTCCCGCACCGAAACCATATCAATGCCGCCGCGCCCGGTTGGGGGCGCTCGGACGGCGCAGAGGAGAGAAGTATACTATGAAGACGTTTCAGTGGACGATGAAGGATGAGCTTGGCCTGCACGCTCGCGTGGCGGGAGAGCTTGTCAAATGCGTGTCGGCCGGCACCAGCCATGTGACGCTCGAGAAGGGCGGCAAGACGGCGGACGCTTCGCGCCTCTTCGCGGTGATGGCGCTGTGCGTGCGCCAGGGCGAGGTCGTCACCGTCTCGGTCGAGGGGCCGAACGAGGAGAAGGACAGCGCCGTTCTGCAGGAATTCTGCGAGAAGAATTTCTGATCCGGGCGTCGAGATGCAGAAGATCAGGGGAATTGCCGCCTCAGGCGGCGTGGCGTTCGGGCCGGTGCGCTTTTTTGAGCCGCCGAAGCGAAAGATTGCCGCGCGGAAGGCGGAGGACCGCGAGCAGGAGTTTGCGCGGGCCGAGTGGGCTCGCGAAGCGGCCAGGCAGGAGCTCGAGGAGCTCTGCCGTGTTGTCGGACGGGAGATTGGCGGAGAAAGCGAAAAGATCTTTCAAATCCATGCCATGATGCTTGAAGACGACGATTTCCGCGAGGCGATTCGCCGCGCCATCCTCACGGAGGGCTGGGCGGCCGAATATGCCATCCGACGCGCCACCGATCAGATGATCGCCATGTTCGCGGGAATGGAAGACACCTATATGCGCGCGCGTCTGGCGGACGTTCAGGACATCGGCCAGCGGATGCTGCGCGCTCTCGATCCGGAGCTGGCCGAGTTTCCCGAGCTGCCGGCAGGCTGCGTGGCGGCGGCGCCTTATTTCACGCCGAGCCAGGTCCTGCGCCTGTGCGGGTGCGGCGTTCTCGGCTTTGTGACGCGGGAGGGCTCGCGCACAAGCCACGCGGCGATTCTGGTCAGGATGCTGAGCGTGCCCGCGGTGGCGGCGCTCGGCGTCTCCTACAGCCGCCTGTCCGACGGCGCGGGCGTGATTGTGGACGGCTTCACCGGAGACGTCGTGCTCAACCCGGACGAGGAGACCGCCCGCGAGTATCACGCCTGCGAGCGCAAGCCTGCGGTAGGGGAGGAGGCGCCCGGCCAGCTGCGGACGCTCCCGTCCCGCACGCGCGGCGGCCGTGCCGTCAAAATCCTTGCCAAGATCTGGAGGCAGTCCGACCTGCCTCTCGTGCTCGAGAGCGGCGCGGAGGGCGTCGGTCTGTTCCGCACGGAATCGCTGTTCCGCAACCGCTCCGCTCCTCCCCCGGAGGAGGAGCAGTATCAGATCTATCTCTCGCTTGCCAGGCAGCTTGGGGACCGCCCGCTCACGGTGCGCACCACGACGCAGGACGGCCGCCTGCAAAGCTTCGGCGAGGAGATGAACCCGGCCATGGGCGTGCGGGGGATCCGCTTTTCCTTTGAAAATCCGGAGGTCCTCTGCACGCAGCTGCGCGCTATTCTCCGCGCCGCGGCGGATCACAATGTGGCCGTCACCTTCCCCATGGTGACGAGCGCGGAGGAGCTTCGCCACGCACGCGCCATCCTGCAGCGCGCGATGAGGGAGCTGCGCGGCGAGGGCGTTCCCTTCAGCGAGAAGCTGCCCGTGGGCGTGATGATCGACACCCCGGCGGCGGCGCTCATCGCCGACGAGCTGGCCCGCGAGGCCGACTTCTTCGACGTGGGGACCAACGGGCTGACCCAGTTCACGCTCGCGGCGGATCGCTCGAACCCCGCCGTCTCCACGCTCTATAATTTCCATCATCCCGCCGTGCTCGAGCTGGTACGGCGCGCTGTTTTCGCGGCGAAAAACGCCGGAATCCCCTCCGTGGTCTGCGGGGACGCCGCCGGCGATCCGCGGATGCTCAGCTATTTTCTCGGCCTCGGCGTCGAGGCTCTCTCGGTTCCGCCGTCCTCCGTTCTGGAGCTGCGGCGCGCCATCCGCTCCATGGAATAGCTTTCTGCAAGCCATATCGCGCCGCCGCCTCGTCCGCGCGGCGCGCCTTTTTGTAAACGTGCGGCCTGTCAAAGCCGCGGGGAAGGTGGATTCATGATCAAGGAAAATCAGAAAATTTTTAATTTTCTTTTTGCCGTGTTCAACGCCCTGCTGTGCGTGCTGGCCATGGTGTGCGCCTTCGGCGTGCGCTTTTATGTGCTCAGCGGCGATCGGGGCGTCCACTTTACCTACTACATGCAGCTCATGCTCTTCACGGCGCCGGTTAACTTCCTGCTCGGGCACTCGTTCGGGCTGAACGATTCCTTCCGCCGCAAGAACCTCATCACGGAGATCGGTAAGGTGATCGAGGTCAGCGCTCTCGACGTCCTCTTTGTCTTCGTGCTCAGCTTCATGCTCAAGGAGGTCAACGTCTCCCGCGGCGTCGTCCTGCTCTTCGGCGCGTTCAACGTGCTCTTCTCCACCGTGGAGCGCGTGGCGGTGCGCAAGACGCTGCGGGCGCTGCGGCGCCGGGGCTACAACCTCAAGCACGTCGTGATCGTGGGCTGGACGAGCGTCTCCGGCGATTTCTGCCGCCGCCTTCTGCAGAACAAGAACCTCGGCTACTGGATCGACGGCTACGTCTCCGACAAGGAGGAGGATACCGGCCCGCTCACCCTGCCCTATCTCGGCGACTATGACAGCCTGCCGTCGCTGCTTGCCCCGAAGGGGATCGACGAGGTCGTCGTCTCGCTCGAGGAGAAGGATTTCGGCCTGCTCGGGCATATCATCGAGGTCTGCGAGCAGGAGGGCGTCAAGTCGAGCCTGCTGCCCTTCTACACGAAATATCTGCCCACGCGCCCCTACATCGACGAGGTGGAGGGCATGCCGCTGATCAACCTCAGGCGCGTCCCGCTCGACAACCTGCTCAACAGCTTTGTCAAGCGCGGCTTCGACATTGTCTGCTCGCTGCTCGGCCTGCTCGTCCTCTCTCCGTTCCTGCTCGCCGTGGCGCTGGGGGTCAGGCTCAGCTCTCCCGGGCCGGTGATTTACAGCCAGGAGCGCGTCGGGCTCAACAAGCGTGTGTTCACCATGTACAAATTCCGCTCCATGGCTGTGGAGGGCAACGAGGATACGACCACCTGGGGAACGCGGGGCGATCCGCGGCGCACGCGCTTCGGAAGCTTCCTGCGCAAGTACAGCATCGACGAGCTGCCCCAGCTCTTCAACGTCCTGCGCGGCGACATGAGCCTTGTGGGGCCGCGGCCCGAGCGCCCGTTCTTCGTGGAGAAATTCCGCGAGGAGATCCCTCTTTACATGATCAAGCACCTCGTCCGCCCCGGCATGACAGGCTGGGCCCAGGTCAACGGCTGGCGCGGCGATACGTCCATCGCCAAGCGGATCGAGTGCGATATCTACTATATTGAGAACTGGTCGTTCCTGCTTGATCTCAAAATTTTGTTTCTCACCGTCTTCCGCGGCTTTGTCAACCACAGCGAAGACGCCGTCTGAGGACGGACATTTCCCATTTATCAAGCCGTGCGGCGCCCGCCGCGCGGAGAAAGCGAGGAATCCGATTTGGTACCGTTTTTGATTTTGCTCTTTGTGGTGCTCGTGCTCGGCGTGCTGCTCTGCGAATGGAGGCGGGACGCCTCCTCCGTCCGCTCACGCGACCTGATTTTCCTGTGTGTCTCCGGCGCGGCGCTGACGCTGTTTGCCGCTCTTCGCGGGAGCAGCGTGGGCATCGACTATCAGATGTATGAGGAATATTTCCGCTCCATGCGCGAGGGCGGCGCGGCCTTCCTCCTCTCCGGGGACAACCAGTACCGCGTGGAGTGGGGCTACAGCCTGCTCAACTATCTGGTTTCTCTCGTCTCCGGCGACGTGCGCGTCTTCATGGCTGTGGCCGCGGTGCTGATTATGGGCCTGACCTGTGTGTTCATCGCGAAATATTCGCCCTCCTGGTGGCTGAGCGTCTACGTCTTCCTGAGCTTCGGCTTCTTCAACAATTCGCTGTGCTTCATCCGCCAGAGCATCGCCACGGCCTTCTTCCTCTTTGCGATTCCCTTCCTCAAGGAGAAGAAGCTGCTCCCGTATCTCGTCGTGGTGGTGCTGGCCGCCTCGTTCCACAAGGCTTTGTTCATCATGGTGGTGCTCTACTTCATCGCCCATATTCCCGTCAACTGGAAATCCCTCACGGCATACGGCGTGCTGACGGCGCTGATCCTCATCTTCAGCTGGCCGATCTTCAACTTCATCACGCAGTTTGTCTATCAGTATTACGCCACCGAGTCCGGCCTCTATTATATGCAGGGCCGCGACTGGCAGACGGCCTTCGTGCCCGTCGTCTATATGCTGGTGATCGTCGGTCTGCGCGGCTATCTGCTGCGCCGCGATCCGAAGAACGTCGTGCTGGTCAATTTCTCGATCTACGCCGGCCTGTTGTATATCATGACCTGCAAGCATTTCCTCTTCCAGCGCTTCGGCATGCTCTTCTTTACCGCCGCCATTCTCGTTCTGCCAGAGTTCCTCGCGTCCCTTGACGCGGACCGCGAGCAGCTCGCCGCTCTTGAGAGCGAGCCGGCCGTCAGGGCCTCGAAAAAGAGCGGGCAGCGCAAGAAGGAGGCGCTCGAGCGCCGCGAGCAGCGCACGGCCCTGCGCAACAGGAAGTATTATTACCGCTATTCGGTGATGGGCCTTGTCTTTATCGGCCTCGTCTACTATGTCTGGATCCTTCTGCAGGATCGCACGATTCTCCTGCCCTACGTCACCTTCTTCCAGCAGTGAGGAGGCGGGGACTGTGAGACGGATTCTGTTCTGCGCCTCCACGGCCTCCCATCTGCGGCGTTTTCATCTGCCGTATCTCAAGGCCTTCCACGACGCCGGCTGGGAGGTCTGGACGGCGTCCCCCTCGGGCGAGAAGCTGCCGTATGCCGACAGGGGCGAGGCGCTTGCGCTTGTCAAGAGCCTTGTCAATCTGAAAAACGCCCAGGCCGTTCTCGCCGCCCGCGGGCTGCTCGAGCGCGGGCAGTTTGACGCCGTCAGCGTCCACACCACGCTCGCGGCCGCCGCCGTGCGGGCCGCCGCCCTCACGCTGAAAAAGAGGCCTAAAATTTTCTACACCTGCCACGGCTACCTGTTCTCGGAATCCGACGGCCCGGCCCGCCGCCAGCTCTATCTGGCCCCGGAGCGTCTGTGCGCCCGCGTGACGGATGTGCTGATGGTGATGAACCGCGAGGACCGGGAGATCGCCGTGAAAAACCGTCTCTCCGCAGACGGGACGGTGTATTCGATTCCCGGCATGGGCGTCGATCTGGACCGTTATACGCACAGGCTCACGCCGGAGGAGCGTCTGGCCGCCCGCCGCCGCTTCGGCTACACAGAGAAGGATTTCATCTTCGTCTACGCCGCGGAGTTCTCCGCGCGCAAGAACCATGCCCTGCTGCTGCGCGCCTTCGCGGGCGCAGCCCGGCGCTGCCCGAACGCGAGGCTGCTTCTGGCAGGCAACGGCGATCTGCGCAACCAGAGCATCCGCCTGGCCCAGGAGCTCGGCATTTCGGGCCGCGTGCTCTTCGCGGGCGAGCTCTCGGGCATGGAGCGCATCTATCCCATGTGCGACGCCGCCGTTTCCACAAGCCGCAGCGAGGGCCTGCCTTTTAACATCATGGAAGCCATGGCGGCCGGCCTGCCCGTCGCCGCGACGCGCGTGAAGGGCCATGCCGACCTGATAGTGCCCGGCAGAACCGGCCTGCTGTTTGCTCCCGACAGCCCGCAGGACGCCGCGCAGGCGATGACGCTTTTGTGCCGCTCGCCGAATCTCTGCGCGAAGCTCGCCGCCTCCGCCTCCCTCTCGCTCGCGCCCTACGCCCTCTCCGCGGCGCAGCCCCGGATCCTCTCGGTCTACCGGGACGTGTTCCCCGGCGAGATCTGAGGAAGCCGCGCGCTTTTCCTTGAGGAATGAAGGGCTTTTGCGCGCCTGATTCAAAAAAGAAGGTATTCCGGCTTATGCCGCCGCCTGCGTGCATGATGGAAGAAAACTCCCTGCAAATGATCGGAGAAACCCCTGCTTCGGCATGCAAAATGTGTGAATTTGGACGATTCTTCTGCGAAAAACCGGTGTTTTCAGGTTTTTTTATTGAAAACAGGGCTTGTAAGTAGTATAATGCAAAGGATTAAAGCGATGCTTTACGAAATTTGACGGCGCGGCTCCCGCAAGGGCGGCCCGTCCTCATCCAGGAGGGTATGATTGCAATGAAAAAGCGTATTCTGGCAGCCCTGATGGCTGTGCTCATGCTCGGCGCGTTCTCCGGCTGCTCCGAGAGCGGCGGCTCCGGCGATGCCGGCAGCTCCGACACGATCCGCATCGGCGGCCTGGCTCCGCTCACCGGCGACGCTTCCAGCTACGGTGTGGCCGTCAACAACGGCATCCAGATGGCCGTCGAGGATATCAACGCCGCCGGCGGCATTGACGGCAAGCAGATCGATTACATCTACTACGACGAGAAGGGCGACGCCACCGAGGCCGTCAACGCCTACAACAAGCTCGTGCAGAACGACCAGGTCGTGGCGATTATCGGCGACGTGACCACGAAGCCGACGCTGGCCGTGGCGCAGCAGTCCCAGCAGGACAATATCCCGATCATCACCGCCTCCGCCACCGCTGCCGAGGTTACGCTGACCGGTCCCAACATCTTCCGCGCCTGCTTCACCGACCCCTTCCAGGGCCAGCTGATGGCCTCCTATGCCTCCGAGAAGCTCGGCGCCTCCACAGTGGCCGTGCTCTATGATATGGCCGACGACTACTCCTCCGGCATTGCCAAGGCTTTCGTCGAGAAGGCCGCGGAGCTGGGCATGACGGTTGTGGCCGAGGAGAAGTATCAGGACGGCGACGTCGACTTCAAGAGCCAGCTGACGAACATCAAGGGCCAGAACCCGGACGTTCTCTTCCTGCCCGTCTACTATGAGGATCTCCGCCTCATCTCCGCCCAGGCCAACGAGGTTGGCGTGACCGCTACCCTGTGCGGCGCGGACGGCTGGGATTCCGTTCTCACCGACAACTTCGACTCCAGCGTGCTCAACGGCGGCGTCTTCTGCAGCCAGTACAGCACCGAGAGCACCGACGAGCGCGTGCAGAACTTCATCTCCACCTACAAGGAGAAGTATGAGATCGATCCGAACATGTTCGCCGTTCTCGCCTACGACGCGACCTATATGATGGCGACCGCGATTGACAACGCCGACAGCACCGACTCGCAGGCGATCATCGACGCGATGGCCGCTCTCGAGTACGATGGACTGACGGGCCACATGACCTTCGACGCGGACCGCAACCCGCAGAAGTCGGCCGTCATTGTCTCCATTCAGGACAACGCCTACAAGTTCGTTGAGAACTACAACCCCGAGCAGTAAGCTCCGAAAGAACTGAATTGATCGCGCCCCGCGCGGGGCGCGTGCGCTGAAAGGGGATGATTTCGGTCACCCCCTTTTGGATTATCTTGAGGCAGGAGGGACAGGCATGGTAGAATTTCTCACGCAGATCATCAACGGCCTGAGCCAGGGCAGCATATTCGCCCTCGTCGCGCTCGGCTACAGCATGGTCTACGGCATCACGCAGCTCATCAACTTCGCGCACGGCGACATCATCATGGTCGGCGCATACGCGACGTACGTCATGCTGATTCT
The DNA here is from genome assembly GCA_944383955.1 of uncultured Clostridia bacterium. Taxonomy (GTDB): domain Bacteria; phylum Bacillota; class Clostridia; order Oscillospirales; family Acutalibacteraceae; genus Caccousia. Next base: position 12,944 of record CALWRP010000035.1, on the reverse strand, counting down.
GGCCGGAACGCCGCTCTGGGCCGCGATCCTCGCGGCGGTGCTGTTCTGCGCCATCGTCGGCGTCGTCATCGAACAGGTGGCGTATCAGCGGCTGCTCAACAAGAACGCGCCGCGCATCTCGCTGCTCATCACGGCGATCGGCGTGAGCATGCTGCTGCAGAACCTGTTCCAGATCATCTTCAAGTCGGACGCGAAGTCCGTCTCCAACGTCCTGCCGAGCTTCCCGATCCCGGTCGGCCCGCTCGAGATCAGCAGCGTCACGCTCATCACCATCGCCACCTCCGTGGTGATCATGGTGCTCCTGCAGCTGCTTGTCAAGAAGACGCGCATCGGCAAGGCCATGCGCGCCACCAGCGAGGACGCGGGCGCAGCCAAGCTCATGGGCATTTCCTCCCGCAACACGATCGCCTTCACCTTCGCCGTCGGCTCCGGCCTGGCCGCCGTCGGCGCGGTGCTGTATGTCGGCGCCTACCCGTCGATCACCCCCTACATGGGCAGCCTTCTGGGCCTCAAGGCCTTCGTGGCGGCCGTGCTCGGCGGCATCGGCAGCATTCCCGGCGCGATGATCGGCGGCCTGCTCATCGGTCTGGCGGAGAGCCTCACGAAGGCTGCCGGTTGGTCTCAGATCACGGACGCTGTGGTGTTCGGTATTCTGATTCTCGTTCTCCTCCTCAAGCCCACCGGGCTTCTGGGCCGGAACGTGAAGGAAAAGGTTTAAGGGAGGTGCGGCTTTCGTGACGAATCAAAAGAAAACGGGCCTTATCCCGAAGAGCAAGCTGCTCTCCTATGCGGTCAACGCCGCCCTGCTCCTCATCACCTATGTGCTCTTCTTCGTTCTCATCGCCAACGGCACCATTAACCGCTACACCTCCGGCATCATGACGACGATGTTCATCAACATCATCCTCACCGTCAGCCTGAACCTTGTCAGCGGCTTCCTCGGCCAGCTCGTTCTCGGCCATGCCGGCTTCATGAGCGTCGGCGCGTACACGGCGGCGCTGTTCACCCTCTATTCCGGCCTGCCGATCACGATCGCTTTCCCCATCGGCATCGTTCTGGCCGGCGTCGTGGCGGCCGTCTTCGGCGTTATCATCGGCGTGCCGGCCCTGCGCCTGCGCGGCGACTATCTGGCGATCATCACCCTCGGCTTCGGCGAGATCATCCGCGTCATCATCCTCGCGTGCGACTTCACCGGCGGCGCGAAGGGCCTGCGCGGCATCCCCACGATCCTGCCCCAGGGCAGCGACGCCACCAGCCTCTCCCTCGCCAAGTATTCCTATGTCTTCTGGCTGGCCGTCCTCACCGTCGTCATCATCTGGGCCTTTGTCCGCTCCCGCCACGGCCGCGCCGTCATCGCCATCCGCGAGGACGAGATTGCCGCCGAGGCCTCCGGCGTGCACACGACCTACTACAAGCTTTTCGCCTTCGTGATGGCGGCCTTCTTCGCCGGCGTGGCCGGCTCGCTCTACGCCCATCACATCGGCGTGCTCGATCCGAGCAAATTCAACTTCGACTATTCCGTCGAGATTCTCCTCATGGCCGTGCTCGGCGGCCTCGGCTCCATCACCGGCTCCATCATCGCCGCGGTGGCGCTGACGATTCTCCCCGAGTTCCTGCGCGGCTTCGAGGATTACCGCATGCTCATCTACGCCGTGATCCTGATCATCGTGATGCTCTTCAAGCCCTCCGGCCTGATGGGCCAGCACGAGTTCTCGCTCTCCGGCATTCTCGCGCGCCTGAGCTCGAAAAAGAGCGGCGCGCTGAAAAAGGGAAAGGGGGAGTGAGCCGTGGCGTTGGTTGAGAAAGAGAAGCTTCTGCAGCAGGACAAGACGGACAGACCGGTGCTCGAGGCGGAGAACCTCGGCATCGTGTTCGGCGGCCTGCACGCGGTGGAGGACGTCCACTTCTCCCTGAGACGGGAGCAGATCATGGGCCTGATCGGCCCCAACGGCGCGGGCAAAACGACCGTCTTCAACCTGCTGACGGGCGTCTACACCCCCACGACCGGCCAGATCAAGCTCGAGGGGCAGAGCATCCTCGGCAAGAAAACGTACCAGATCACGAAGCTGGGCATCGCCCGCACCTTCCAGAACATCCGCCTGTTCAAGGACATGTCGGTGCTTGACAATGTGCGCGTGGCGATGAACCAGAAGATGGAGTATTCCGCCCTCGCCGGCATTCTCGGCCTGCCGTCCTACTGGCGGGAGGAGGCCGCGATCGAGGAGAAGGCGATGGAGCTTCTGTCCGTCTTCCATCTCGAGAACAACGCGGGCGACCGCGCCAAGAACCTGCCCTACGGCCAGCAGCGCAAGCTGGAGATTGCCCGCGCCCTGGCCGCCGATCCGAAGGTGCTGCTCCTCGACGAGCCCGCCGCCGGCATGAACCCCACCGAGACGGCGGAGCTGATGGAGACGATCAAGCTGATCCGCGACCGCTTCCATGTCGCGGTGCTGCTGATCGAGCACGATATGAGCTTCGTCATGGGCATCTGCGAGCACCTGGTGGTGCTCGACTACGGCCGCATCATCGCCTCCGGCTCGCCGGAGGAGGTTCGCACGAACCCGAAGGTGATTGCCGCCTATCTGGGAGGTGAGTGAGATGGCTGAATCCAATGTGATGCTTTCCGTCAAGGACCTCGAGGTCTACTACGGTTCCATCCACGCGATCAAAAAGATCTCCTTCGACGTCCGCGAGGGCGAGATCGTCACCCTCATCGGCGCGAACGGCGCGGGCAAGACGACGACCCTGCACGCCATCAGCGGCCTTGTCAAGGCCCGCTCGGGCGAGATCAGCTTCTGCGGCTCCAACCTGCGCGCGATGGAGGCGCATAAGATCATCCGCCTCGGCCTGGCCCAGGTTCCCGAGGGACGCCGCATCTTCGCCAGCATGACGGTGCAGGAGAACCTCGAGATGGGCGCCTACATCCGCAGCGACCGCGACAAGGTGCTGGAGGATTACGAGCGCGTCTTCGAGCGCCTGCCCCGCCTCAAGGAGCGCCGCCGCCAGATTGCCGGCACGCTCTCCGGCGGTGAGCAGCAGATGCTCGCGATTGGCCGCGCCCTCATGTCCAACCCGAAGATGCTGCTCCTCGACGAGCCCTCCATGGGCCTGTCGCCTCTTCTCGTCAACGAGATCTTCAGCATCATCCGCGACGTGAACAATTCCGGCGTGACCGTTCTCCTCGTCGAGCAGAACGCCAAGCGGGCCCTCGAGCTCGCCGACCGCGCCTACGTCCTGGAGACCGGCTCCGTTTCCATGTCCGGTCTCGCCTCCGACCTGGCCGCCGACGAGAAGGTCCGCGCCGCCTACCTCGGCGCAGGCTGATTTGCTTTTCGATTTTATACAGAGAGAAAACGGCTCCCCACCGGCCGAACCAGGCCGATGGGGAGCCGTTTTTTATTCGCTCAGCAGATTGTTCCGTCCGTATTTCTTTTGTTTCCCCCCGGCGCGGTTCCGGTGCGCTCTTAAACGCACGGCGCAAAAAGGGGCTCCGGCGGCGGGAGAACTGCACTCAGGCCTGCAGCTCGCTCCAGGCGGTGAGGCCGAAGGCGGGCCGGGCGGCGCGCACCGCGCGGCGGATGGCCTCCTCCATCGCGGCGGCGGCCAGAATGCCGGTGAGGTTCACATCTCCCGGTGCGTCGCCGAGCGAGAGGGCGTAGACGCTGTCCCCGTCGGCGGTGGTGTGCACCGGGCGGATGGCGCGGGCATAGCCGTTGTGCGTCATCCCGGCCACCTTCGTGAGCTGCGCCTTCGTCAGTCGGGCGTTCGTCACAATGACGCCGAGCGTCGTGTTGCCGGTGAAGAGGTTTTCTGCCAGCGAGGCGTCGGCGAGCATTTCCTCCAGCGTGGAGGAGAGCCCCGCCCTGTCCGCGCGCAGCAGTCCGGCCATGGGACGGCCGTCGGGGCCGATCACGTCGCCGAGAGCGTTGACGGCGACCAGCGCTCCGACGCGCAGCGCGCCCGTCTCGTAGGCGCACGCACCGAAGCCCGATTTCATCGCCCGCTCCATCCCTCTGTATTTGCCGATCGAGCAGCCTGTTCCGGCTCCCACGTTGCCCTGCGCGGGCTCCTCGCGGGAGGCGTTCCTGCAAGCCTCATAGGCCATTTGGGCCGTGGGGCGCACGTCCTTGCTGCCGACGGTGAGGTCGAAGAGGCAGGACTGGCTGACGAGCGGCACCTTGGCGATGCCCACGTCGAAGCCGACGCCGCGCTCCTCGAGATACCGCTGCACGCCGCCCGCGGCGTCGAGGCCGAAGGCGCTGCCGCCGGAGAGGAGGACGGCGTTGACGCCCTCCGCCGCGGCCAGCGGGCTGAGGATCTGCGATTCCCGCGAGGCGGGGCCGCCGCCGCGCACGTCGAGCCCGGCGGGGCTCATGGCGTCGCAGAGGATAACGGTGCAGCCTGTCGCGGCCTCCTCGTCCTGGGCGTGGCCCACGCGGAAGCCGCCCACCTCCATAATGCCAATCTCTTTCATGCCATCACCTCAGCGCGCTTGACAATCTTTTGCACGGCCTTGCACACGGCGGTGCCGAGCAGCAGGCAGGCCGCGGCCTCCGCCAATCCGTTGACGGCCACCAGGCCCATCATGAAGCCGAGCAGGCTCAGGCCGCCCTCGCCGCTGTAGCCGTAGGTGGAGACGGAGATGTTCAGCCATGTGCCGGAGAAGATTACCCAGTTGCCCACAATGTACAGGACGGTGTTGAGCACCGGGGTCAGAAAGCAGCACACGGCAATCCCCGCAACCTTGGTGCGGTCATAGCGGCTGAGCAGCTTGTAGAGCAGACCGGGCAGCACGCCGACCAGCACGCGGTTGACGACGCAGCAGAAAAAGGTGCCGGCGGCGTTCTCCTGCAGCAGCATGGCGCCCAGAGGGCTTGCCCCGAAGCACTGGAAGAAGCTCGTCAGGCCGAAGACGAGGCCAAGGATGCCGCCTGCCGCCGGGCCGAGCAGAATCGAGCCCACCGCCACGGGGATGACGATGAAAGTGACTTCCACTCCCCAGGGCGTCTTGAGGTAGCCGAGCGGGGTGTAGGCCATGATGAGGACGATCGCCGTCAACAGGGCCAGCTGGGTGAGGGTGCGGACGTTGGTTTTGCTTTTCATGAATGATTCCTCCTGCTGCTGCTCCGTTCTGCGGATGCAGCGCAAATTTGATCCCCGGAGGACAAGGGAACGACGGTGCTGGCCGGAACCGGGCGCGCCTGCGGCTGCATGCTTTCTGCTTTCCGCGGCGTTTGCCGGGGGCGGGAACGCGCACAGCGTCTGCCGTTCGCCCCGTCCGGCACATGGGTCGCCTTGTCCGAAGAGGATGCTTTTGCGTTTCGCGAAAGCACCCAAAGTATAGCACAGCCTCCGGAAAAATTCCAGAAGAAAATGAACCAAAATTCGACGCGGCGCGGCCCCGTTTTCCTCTCCCTTGCGCAGAGATTCGCGCGGCGCTATAATGAGAACAGCGAAAACGGAAGGGAGCGATCCGATGAAGCTTATCCATCTCTCAGACCTGCACCTCGGCAAGCGGGTCAACGAGTTCTCCATGCTCGAGGATCAGCAGTACATCCTCGGCGTCATTCTCTCGATCCTCGATGCGGAGCGGCCGGACGCCGTCCTCATCGCGGGCGACGTCTACGACAAATCCGTCCCCCCGGCGGAGGCGATGGCCCTGCTCGACGATTTCCTCGTGCGCCTCTCGCAGCGCGGCCTGCAGACGCTCGTCATCAGCGGCAACCACGATTCCGCGGAGCGCGTGGCCTTCGGCGGCCGGCTGATGGAGCACAGCGGCGTCCGTCTCAGCCCGGTGTACGGCGGGACGGTCAGCCCCATTGTGCTCACGGATGAGCACGGGCCGGTGTTCTTCTATCTGCTTCCCTTCCTCAAGCCCTCCCATGTCCGCCGCTTTTTCCCGGAGCGGCCGATCGACACCTACACCGACGCCATGGCCGCCGCCGTGGAGGCCATGCACGTGGACAGCGCAGCGCGCAACGTCCTCGTCACGCACCAGTTTGTCACGGGAGCCGTGCGCTGCGACTCGGAGGAGCTCTCCGTGGGCGGGGCGGACAATGTGGACGTCTCCGTCTTCGATCCCTTCGACTATGTGGCTCTCGGCCACCTGCACGGCCCGCAGCGGGTGGGGCGCGACACGGTGCGCTACTGCGGCTCCCCGCTCAAATATTCCTTCTCTGAGGCCCGGCAGCAGAAGTCGGTCACGATCGTCGAGCTGGGGGAGAAGGGCAGCGTCCTCGTGCGCACGGCGCCGCTCGCGCCGCTGCGCGATATGGCGGAGCTGCGCGGCACGTATGAGGAGGTCACCCGCCGCTCCTTCTATGAGGGCAGGAGCTGGCAGCGGGACTATCTGCACATCACCCTCACAGACGAGGACGACGTGCCGGACGCTGTGGGCAAGCTGCGGATTCTCTACCCGAACCTGATGAAGCTCGACTACGACAACCGCCGCACCCGCGCCGGCTTTTCCGCCGGGGAGGCGGAGGACGCGGAGCGCAAGTCGCCGCTCTCTCTGCTGGAGGAGTTTTTTGAGAAGCAGAACGGGCAGCCGATGAGCGGCGAGCAGCGCGCCCTGGCCGCGAGGCTGATGGAAGAAATCTGGGAGGACAAGCCATGAGACCGCTGAAACTGACTGTCTCCGCCTTCGGCCCCTATGCCGGACAGACGGAGCTGGATTTGACGCTCCTCGGCACGCAGGGGCTGTACCTCATCACCGGCGACACGGGGGCCGGCAAGACGACCCTCTTCGACGCCGTCACCTTCGCCCTCTACGGCGAGCCGAGCGGGGAGAGCCGCGAGCCGTCCATGTTCCGCTCCAAATACGCCGCGCCGGAGACGCCCACCTTTGTGGAGCTGCTGTTTGCCTACGGCGGCAGGGAGTATTGGGTGCGGCGCGTGCCGGAGTATGAGCGTCCCGCCCGGCGGGGCGGAGGCGTCACCCTCCAGCGGGCGGAGGCGGAGCTGCGCCTGCCGGACGGGAGCCTCGTCACAAAAAACCGCGAGGTGACGAACGAGATCACCCGCATCGTGGGCCTCAACCGCAATCAGTTTGCCCAGATCGCGATGATCGCCCAGGGCGATTTCCAGAAGCTCCTCCTCGCCGACACCAGAACGCGGCAGGAAATCTTCCGCGAGATCTTCCGCACGCGGTATTACATGGTGCTGCAGGAGAGGCTGCGCGGCGAGGCGGGAAAGCTCGGCGGAGAATGCGAGGCCGCGCGGGCCAGCGTGCGGCAGTATGTCGGCGGCGTTGTCTGCGGCGGGGAGGATCCGCTGCGCCCGCGGCTGGAAAGAGCCCAAAACGGGGAGCTGCCCTTCGAGGAGACGGCGGAGCTCATCGAAACGCTGATCCGCCGGGACGGCGAGGAAAACGAGCGCCTGCAGCAGTCGCTGGACCGGCTGGACGAAGAGATCCGGCGCGTCTCCGCCCTGCTCGGCCAGGCGCAGGAGAAGGAAAAGACGAAGCAGAAGCTCGCCCAGGCGAGGAGCCGGCGCGAGGCCCTCCTGCCGGCGGTGGAGCAGGCGCGGCTGGCTCTGGAGGCGGAGCGGGCGCGCGCCCCGCAGCAGGAGACGCTCTCCGCCGAGCTTGCGGCCCGCCGCGCGGAGCTGCCGCGCTACCGGGAGCTCGCGGAGAAGCAGGCGGTCCTGGCAGCCCTCGACAAAAGCCTTGCCGAGGGCCGGGAACGGCAGGCCCTGCAGGGGAAGACGCTGGAAAGGCAGACGAAGGAGCTGGAAGCATGGCGGACGGAGGCGGCCTCCCTCTCGCAGGCCGGAGCCCTCCGCGAGCAGCTGCTGCGCGGGCAGGAGCAGGCCGAAAGCCGCCGCGCCGTCCTCACAGACATCGGAACCGGCGTGCGCCAGTGGCGCGACGGCAGGGGGAAGATCCTGCGGGGCGAAAAGAAGCAGGCGGAGCTGGCCGCGGAGCAGGCCGCTCTGGAATCGTCGCTTCGGGAGAAGCGGGAGCGCCTGGAAAAAAGCCGCGGGGCCTGGTCGCAGGGGGAGCGCCTGCAGGCGGAGCGCGAGAAGCTCGTTGCCCGGCGTGAAGAGGAGCGGCGGCGGCAGCGCGCCCTCGATGAGCTCGATCGCCTGTGGGCCGGCTGCGGCGAGGCGGAGGAGCTTCTGAAAAACGCGCAGCAGGCGTATCGCCGGGCGCAGGAGGAGGCCGGGCGGGCGGAGGAGACGTACCGCCTGCAAAACAGAGCCTTCCTCGACGAGCAGGCCGGGCTTCTCGCCCAGTCGCTCGAGGAGGGGAAGCCCTGCCCGGTGTGCGGCGCGACGCGCCATCCCGCCCCGGCTTCGCTCTCCGCGCAGGCCCCCACCGAGGCGGAGCTCGAGCGGTCGAAGGCGGCCTGGGAGTCGGCGCAGCGCACGGCGCAGGGAAAGAGCGCCGAGGCGGGCAGCGCCGCGGCCTCCCTCAGGGAACGGCAGCGCCGCATGCTCGCGCAGATGGGGGAGCTGATCGAGGCCCCCGCGCTCGAGCAGGCCCGGGCGCAGCTGCTTGCCTGCCGCGCGGCCCTCTCAGAGGGCATGAAAACGCTCACAGAAGAGCTGCGGCAGGCGGACGAGGCCGTGGCGGCGCGCCGGACGCTCGGCGAGACGATCCGCGCGCTCGAGGAGGAGCTTGCCGCTCAGACTGCCCGCCAGGAGGAGCTGCGGGCAAAGCGCGGGGAGGTGGACGTGGCGCTCGGGAAGCTGCGCGGCGTGGTCGAGCAGGTGGAAACCCGCCTGCGCGCGCAGCTGGCGGAGCGGCTGGACGGCTGCGCGCCGGAGGAGGCCGCCGGGAAGCTCTCGCAGGCGACGGATGCTCTCGACCGCTCACTGGAGCAAATCAAGGGCGAGCTGCAAAAGGCGGAGGCCGGTGTGCGCCGCCGCGCGGAGCTCGAGCAGGCGATCCCGAAAAGGGAGCAGGCTGTGCGGCAGCTCGAGCGCGAGCGGGCCGCGGCGGCGGAGGAGCTTGCCGCGGCGTCCAGCCGCCGGGAGGAGACGCAGGCCCAGCTGCAGGCGCTGCGGCAGGCTCTGCGCGCCCCCGGAGAGGAGGAGGCGCGGCAGGCTCTCGCCGCCGTGCAGCAGAGGCTTGCGCAGCTGGCGGACGCCCTGAAGAAGGCGGAGGAGGAATACACCGCCCGCCGGGAGGAGCTCTCCGGCCTGGAGGCGACCGCCGCCGAGCTGGCAAAGCTCGCGGAGACGGGGGAGGAGGCGGGCTGTAAGGCTCTGCGGGAGCGGGGGGAAGCCCTCGCGCAGGAGCGGGAGCGGCAGGCGGCGCTGCAGAAGCAGGTGCACGCCCGCCTCTCGGCGAACAGGGCGGCCCTGCGCAGCATCCGGGAGAAATCGTCTGCCCTCGGCGAGCTCGAGCGGCGCTATACCTGGGTGCGCACCCTCTCGAACACCGTCAACGGCTCGCTCCCCGGCAAGGAGAAGGTGGCGCTCGAGACGTATGTGCAGACGACGTTCTTCGACCGTATCCTCCGCCGGGCAAACCGCCGCCTTCTCGTCATGTCGGGCGGCCAGTATGAGCTCAAGCGCCGCCGGGAGGCGGAGAACAACAGGAGCCAGAGCGGCCTCGAGCTCGACGTCATCGACCACTACAATGGCTCGGAGCGCAGCGTCAGGTCGCTCTCCGGCGGCGAGACCTTCAAGGCCTCGCTCTCTCTGGCCCTCGGCCTCTCAGACGAGATCCAGTCCTCGGCGGGCGGCATCCGCCTCGACGCCATGTTTGTCGACGAGGGCTTCGGCTCCCTGGATGAGGAGTCGCTGCGCCAGGCGCTGCAGGCGCTCACAGACCTCACGCAGGGCAGCCGTCTGGTCGGCATCATCTCCCATGTGGCGGAGCTCAAAGAGAAAATTGACCGGCAGATCGTCGTCACCAAGGACCGAACCGGCGGCAGCCGGGTGGAAATCATCACATAAAGCGAAGCAGAGATCCCGTTTGAAGGATTGGGATCTCTGCTTTTTTCATAAAAATAGTAAAAAACAGACAAAACTATTCAGCAGTATACTATAATAGCAAACAGCGGCATTTTTTTAAAAAAAGACGCAGCATTCTGCGACCAAACCTTCCTCTGCGTCGTTCTATGGGCAGAAGGGAGGAAACGCATGTGGTGGACGCTGTTGTCAGGCGGCTTGTGCGAGCCGCGATCGAAGCCTTTCCGATTGACGGAAAGAAAAAGGAAGAGCTGTTGCAGAAAATATTGAGGGAAAAGAAAAACAAGGAGGAAGAAGCATCATGACATGAACGACCGCGTGGACGACGCCGCGCTGATTCCGCTTGGCTCGAAGATTTCCTCCACGGTGAAGGACGGGATCAATTTCTGGTTTGCGTTCCGCACGACTGCGGACGAGAGCGCGTCCTACAAGCTGACGGCCGTCCACGAGACGCAGACGAGCGACAATTCCGTGACGTTTTCTTTGTATGACGGGTACGGCAATGAAATCAGAAGCTTCCAGGCGGGCAGCGACGGCGCCGCTTCCACGCTGGAAATTTCCGGTCTGGAGCCGGACACGCTGTACTATATCGCGGCGTGCTGCTTTAACAATCGCAGCGACGCGCTCGACTACACGCTGGCAATCAAGGTCTCCGAGGCGGCGGAAGCCCCCAGCGCCACAGTCGAGCCCGCCGGGGCGGAGCTCGTCTTCGAGACGCCGTTCGAGCTCAATTCGACGCAGGTGATGTTCCAAATCAATCAGGCGGTGTTTCTGAGCGAGGCGGACGCGAAGGCCGCGCTTGAGCCGGTGGCGGAGATCATTCTTGCCCACCCGGATCATCCGATCCTGATTGCCGGCACCACCGCTACAGACGGCACGCAGGCCTCCTGCGTCGATCTGTCAAACCGGCGCGCGGCGGCGGTCAAGGAGCTTTTGGTCAGCGCGTTCGGCGTGCCGGAGGAGCAGCTGCTCACCGTCGGCCTCGGCTACGAGGACGATCCCTTCGTCCGCGGCAAGGACCGCGACGCGAACGGGAACTTCGTCGAGACGGAGGGCGCGAAAAACCGCCGTGTCGTCGTCATGGACGCGAACGATGAGACGGCAAAGCAAATCCTCGCGAAGGAGTGAGGCGCAAGCCCTCCCCGGGCGGGCTCCATTGTTTCCCGCGCGCTCCCAGACCAGGAGCAGACCGGGCCGCGCGGCGCACGCCAGTGCTTTTCTGCACGCAGCCCTTTTTGACAAACTGAAAGGAGGAGCGCACCGCGCTCCTCCTCCTTTTTTTATGCTGCTGTTTTTCCGCATGAGAGCTCACAAAAATTTGACAATATCGCTGCGCAGGCGCTGCGCGTCGTCGAGCAGCGCCGCGGACAGGGGGAGCGCCTGCATCCGCGCCCGCAGGCGCGCGTCAGACGTCGTCCGCAGCAGCTTCCCGCAGTATTGCAGAGCGGGCAGATAGCCGGCCTCCGCGGAGAGCAGGACAAATTCCGTTCCCGCCTTTTCGTCTCTGGGATAACCGCCCCAGCCGCTGCAAAGGGCGTGGCCGTAATAGAACTGGGCCAGCACGCAGCCGGCCTCGGCGGATTCGCGCATGTTCTGGTAGAATGCGTCCCATTCACGGCGCTGGGCGTGCAGGTTGGCCCGCAGGCACTGGGCCACGGCGTCGCCCTCAAAGGCGAGCTCGTCGAGCAGCTTGACGACATAGCGGGACACGTTCTCGTCCGCGCTGTGCTCATGCTGCAGGCAGTAGGCCAGAAGCCGGCGGCAGCCCTCGTCCCCGCAGCGCACGCCCTCCGCGGCCTTCTCGATCGCGCCGGTAAAATCCCCGTTGAGCATGGCCTCCTTCACAGAGAGGAAGTGCTGCTTGCGGACGACGACCGTTTTGCGGTCGGGCATCAGCCGCTCCAGCCCGGCGCGCATCTCGGCGGCCGTCTGCTGGCGGTAGCTGGGATTGATCTGTACGGCCTTGAGGATGATCTCGGCGAAGGGCTCGGAGATTTTCGGCAGCGGATCGAGCTGGCAGCTGCGCGCGCCCCTGCGGCGCTGCTCTCCGTAGCAGCCGTTCGGGAATTGCCCGCCGCTGATCAGGTAGTACAGGGAGGAGCCGAGGGAGAACAGGTCTGAGTTGAAGCCGCACAGGGGCTTGCCCAGCTCGATCTCCGGGGCGGTGAAGGCCGGGGTGCCGCAGCGCGTCACCGTGCTGCCGAGCTTTTCCAGCCGCCGGCACAGGCCGAAGTCTCCCAGGATGAAGCGCGGCCGATCCCCGCTCTCGTCGACGAAGATGTTTTGCGGCTTGACGTCGCGGTGCAGCAGCTTGTGTTCCTCGCAGTATTGCAGGGCGGCGCAGATGTCGATGCCCATCTGCACCATGTCCTCCTCGCGCAGCTCCACCCGCTCCACAAATTGGGTGACGGTCTCGAGCCGCGGCAGCAGCAGGAGAAAGACGCAGGCGTGGCGGTAAGCCTCCGGGTTGGCCCGGCGCTTCGGCGGCACGGCGTACTCGCGCGCGCTGATCAGCGGCATGATGTGTCTGCAGCGGCTCAGCTCGCGCATGCGATTGATCTCGTTGCGGAAATAGGCGAGCGCCTTCTCCCGCAGCGCGACGGCGAGAGGGCCGGCCCCCTCGGCGTCCGGGAAGCAGCGCGTGTCCATGATCTTGACGACCTGGGGCGGGGTGGAGCCCGGCAGATCGAAGACGGCGGAGGTGCCTCCCTCACCGATCTGCTCCCCCAGCCGCAGGCCGGGATAGCAGGCGCGCAGAAAGGCTGCGGCGTCCCGCTTGCTGATTTTCATGCTTATGACCATTCCTTTCCGCTGCGCTCCAAGGCACCAAAGGGGCATGAAACCCGCTTGACCCATGTGGCACAGCACGATATAATAGTTAAAGAATAGTGACCTTCCGGTGTTTGGCTTTGGATTCACCGTCGATTTCACGCCCGACATGCAGGTGTAGTGGCAAATGCCTTGGCCTATTCATCAACTGCGACGGAATAGCGTGCAAAAGCAGTCCAGATACTGGGCTTGGT
>CALWRP010000034.1 GCA_944383955.1 uncultured Clostridia bacterium | reverse complement strand
CCGTGATATTTTCCAAAAATGCTCGCCAATCCGGCAAGGATTGCCTGCGCTTTTTGGATCATCTCACAAAAAATTTTTTGGCACGCTACACCACCTGGGATTATGCGGTGTTGCCCTAATCCTGTTTTTTCGCGATAGAACCTCCTATTCTTTCTTTCATCGAGGCGCGTCCGCCTCAGCTGGACATGACGCCGGGCGCGCCGCAAGACCCGAAAACCGGGAGCAGGATTTTGCCTGCTCCCGGTTTTCTCATGGTATGGGGCCTTTTTTGCCGTGAGGGCTCCCGGCGGGGCGCTTCGTTTGCCGGGAAGCGGAAGAGGGCCTGTCAGCCCTTGCTTTTGGCGCAGCTGACAAGAAAGCCGACGCTCGCGGAGACGAAGTCGCGCAGCTGCGAGGCGGCGGCCGTCATGGCGGCGCTGCCGGAGATGTTGTCGCGCACGGCGAAGAGAAGCAGCAGAGAGACGAGGCCGATGCACGAGACAATAGTAACCTGAAAGCCGGAGCAGGAGGAAGCGCTCTGCGGCTCCGGAGTGAACGAAGCGCCGCCGGGGAGCGGCTCGTCTGCGCTCTGCGGCGCCGAAAAGCCGAGCTGCGCATGCGCCTGCGGCTCCATGGAGGGGCCGGGCAGAGCGGAGGATGGAGGCGCGGTGATCCCGGAGGAAGCGGACGGCTCCGCCCGCAGCGACTGGTGGCTCAGAAAATAGCCGAAGATAGCCGCCGCCGAGGTTCGCACAATCACGTCCACAGAGCTGGCTTCTCCAGACGGCGCGAGGAAAAAGAGGGAATGGATCGACGTCGCGCAGGTTGACTGCGAAGGCACCATGCGGGTCACGCTGGCTCTGGCCGCGGCTCCCGATATCACGTCGCATCCCACGGATATTGTCCTTGTCCTCGATCGCTCCGGCAGCATGGCCGGCGCGCCGCTGGCCAACGTCAAGCTGGGAGCGAAGACGTTCCTCGATATCCTTGACGAGGCGACAGACAGCAGCCGGGACGGCAACATCGGCTTCGGCAGCCGCATCGGCGTCGTCAGCTTTGCCGAAGAGGCTGTGGACGACACACAGCTGATCACCTCGGTCGACGCGCTCAAGGCCGCGGTGGACGGCCTCACGGCGGGCGGCTCGACCAACCACGCGGACGCCTTCGCGAAGGCGATCGCGCTGTTCGATCCGGCTTCCGCCAACGGAAAGGTGATTGTCATGTTCACCGACGGCAAGACGACGGTGGGCGCGCCTCCGGCCCCGGTGGCGGCTGCGGCCAGGGCGGCGGGGATCGTCATTTACTGCATCGGCCTCGTTGGCTCAGACGGCGTGGACGTGAGCGTCCTCAACGAGTGGGCAACCGATCCGGCGGTGAACATTTCCAAACCCGGCGCGACGAAGATCGCGATTGACGAGGAGGTCAACCATGATTTCGCCATTGTCAGCGTAAGCCCGCCCGACAAGGGCTGCGCCATGATGGTGGACGCCCACAGGATCAAGTGGACAATCGACGCGCTCGGCGTCACCCAAAACGAGGGCGCCGCACTCGAGTTCTTTATCCGCCACACGGGCGATACGGGCGGCACAAAGCTTGTCAACCGCTCCGTCACGTATCAGGACGCGGAGGGGAACGCCGTCGTCTTTCCGCAGCCTTCCGTGCGGGTGGACTGCGGCGTGGTTGTGAATCCGGAGCGCTGTCCCGTGCCCGTGGACGTGACGGTGGACGGCTGCAGGGATTCCCTCGCAGTCGATCTCGGGGACACGTATCTCGAATCGCTCGGCCGCATTGTGCAGATGGACGTGACGGTGAAAAACGTCTGCCCCGGCAAGCGGGTGGCGCTTGCGATCATCCTCACGGAGATCGATGAGAATGGCATGGAATATCAGCGCGGCATGAAGGCGCTGACACTTCCCGCCCACCACTACCCCACCTGCCGCGACGTTCTCGTCAAGTGCGTGAAATTCGTGCTGCCGGAGGATCTTGACGTCTCCGCCGGCACGCCGCGCTCGCTGTGCGGGCCGCGCAATCTGAAGGTACGCTTTATCGCGCACAACATCGATACCGATTATCGCTGCTGCGAGATTGTCGCCACCGCGTGACGGCAGCTTCCCGGTCACAAAAGCGCCCCCGGCACGGGACCGAAAACGGATCCCGCGCCGGGGGCGCGTCTGTTTGTCGTACTGCCGGCCTTCAGCTCAGGGAAACGGCCTCGCGCACAGCCCGGCGCAGGGCCTCGAGATCCTCCTCGTCCGGGTGAGAGAGGGCGCGGTCGAAGTTCTCGAGCATCGAGCTGCGGGCCGGGCTGTCCGGCATCGATTCATACCGGCGGCGGACGCCCTCCGGCATCTTTCCCTGGCAGAGGAAGCTGCCGCACAGGGAGACGGAACCCGGCAGCTTTTCCTTCACGGTTGCGAGAATCTTTTCAAAATAGGCGGGCGCGCCGCCGAAGCCGGCTGTGCCGAAGAGAAAAACCTTCTGCGAGGCGAGGGAGGCAAGGAAGGCGGTCACGCTCTCGTCGCACATTCCCTTGTCGGTCCAGAAGCCGCAGAAGATGGTATCCGCCTGCAGCGCCTCCGGGGCCGGAGCGCCGCAGTAGAGGCACTCCCCGGCGGGGAGCAGGTCCCGGATGGTTTCCGCGAGCAGGCGCGTGTTGCCTGTTTTGCTGCTGTATACGACAGCGTAGGTCATGGATATCGCATCCTTTCCATAGTCCGGCGGGAAAAGCTCCCGCGTATCGGTTCAAAGCCCCCGGCTGAATTCCGCGGGAGCGTCACGGTTCGGCGGGTTCATTTTCCTCCGGCGTCTGATCCGCAAGCGAGACCCACTCCCGCCAGCGGGCGTCGATGCGCTCCGCCACGGCGCGATAGGTCTCCTCGTCGCAGGGCAGGAACAGGTAGGCGGCCTGCCGCGCCTCATCGGAGGGGAAAACGGCGGGATCGACGCGGGAGAGCGCGTACTCCTCCACGTCGCCCAGGTAGGAGGGGCTGCTCCATTCGTCGTAATAGCAGAGCGTGAAGGCCTGTCCTTCCTCGCTGAAGAGGGGGAGCAGCAGCAGGCCGCTGAGCTCCTCGCGCAGGAACTGGCGCAGATCCACGCTCTGCGGGCTGCTCGCGAGGCGGCGCACCATCTCCTCCTGCCGCAGAAGGAACTCGTCGCTCATCAGGCCGCGCGAAATGCACCAGCGCAGATAGAACGCCATGTGCGTGAAGGCGGCGCTGTCCGCGAGCGGCAGCTGCTTTTCGCGCAGCACCGTCAGGTAGCAGTCGGCGTCGTCCACCACCATCTCCTGCCAGCTCTCGCTGTCGACGGCGGCAGGGCGGGCAGGATCCACCACAAAGCTGACGCCCTCCATCCTGTCGAGCAGCTCCTCGGTGCTGTGGGCGATTTTGTATTCGAGCTCCTCCTGGTGCAGCGGGATGATCTGGTAGAAATTGACGCCGCTTCCGTCCGGGAGATAGCAGACGTCCCCCTCGTCCCCAATCCCCTGCGGGGCGACGAGGAGAGCGGCGCACAGCCGGGTGTTGTCGGCGAAGGGTTTGCCGTTTTCCACGGTGTGGCCCCAGCCGAGCCAGCTGTCCGTCTCGCCCGGCAGCCGGGCCAGCGTTTTCAGCAGGCGGATCGGCCAGTACCAGCGCTCGTCCTTGTCGTCGTAGCGCCAGCCCCTGGGCAGCGCGATGAGCAGCTCGGCGCGGCGCAGCTTGTAATCGGAGAGCGGATCCGGGATATTCATGCGGTGAGCGCCCATGCCCAGGGTGACAAGCGTGTCGTAATCCCGATCGCCGTCCGGCGGAATCACGCAGAGGTCGACGTGAATGTCGGGGGAGGCGATTTCGTGCAGAATCTTCTCCACGCGGCCGAAATGGCTGGCGATGTGCTCCTCAAGCGCGTCGATCTCATCGCGGGTGTAGAGTTCCGGCCCGGCGCTTTGCCGCTCCGTGCAGGAGCAGCTTTCCTGCGGGGAGAAGGGAAGCTTGAGAGACATGCCTCTCGCGAACACACCCTCGCCGCGGGAGACAGAGACGCCGCCGAAATCGGGGAGCTCGAGCCTGTCTCCGTCTGCGGGCCTCGCGTCCTCGGTGAGAATCTGAACGGCAGCCGTGCGCAGGATGTTCTGCACCTCGCACAGATCGGCGCACGAGTCCAGAACCTCGAGCTCGTCCTTGCCGAAAAAGCGCATGCCGCGGGTAAAGCCGCACACGCCGTTGCCGCGGCAGGAGATGCCGAACCAGACCCAGTTGAAAACGGGGAGCTGGTCGCGGCGGATCATATTGGCCAGACGCAGGTATATGTCCGGCGCAAACAGAATTTCATTGGAGGAGACGGCCACCGCCGATTCCTGCCGGCAGCAGCCGGCGATGAGCTTGGTGTGCAGCAGGGCGAGCTCGAGCGGCTCCGCGTCGCTGCCGAAGACCGTGGCGGTCAGGTAAGCCTGGTGCATGGCGGCCACATCGAGCGCATCCGTCCACACGTCGTTGTCGGCGGCCTGCAGCTCAAGCTCCTGATCGGAGAAGGGGGCCGCCGTCAGACTGACGGTCACGATCATGCCCCCGGCATAGAACAGCAGCGAGTCGTCTCCGCTCCCGCTGTCCTCCCGCGCGTCGATTCCCCATTCCTCCCACAGCGTGCGGATCAGCTGCGCCTTGCTCCACTGCGGCTCCGAGAGCAGCACATAGCCCGAAAACGAGCTCGGGGCGCGGCCGTTCTCCGGCTCCCGCGCGTCGTCCGCTTCCCCCTCGGGCTCGCCGTTTTCATCCACGGGGATTTGGAAATACAGCTCCGCGTTCGTGCGGCGGTAAATCAGGCTCACGCTGTCGTCCAGGTCGAAGAGAATGGTGTCGAGCACGACGGGAGAGCCGTCTTCGGCGCTGCCGTGGAACCAGCGGCCGGAATCGATCCGCTCCTTCTGTGTGTGCAGCCAGGCGCGGTCCCGCTTGGAGAGGGCGGCCTCGTTCATGCGGAATACGAGCTCCACCGGGCCTGCCGGGGCGCTGTAGAGAATTCTGCAATACGGCGCGCGCTCCTTCCAGTCCGCGGGGGAGAGGGAGAACAGCTCGCTGAAGGCGGCGAGGCCCGCCTCGTCCGTCGTGATGCAGGAGATGGCGCGCCGCTTGCTTTCATCGTCCATGTCGAGCCCCAGCTGGAGCCTGCGGTCGGCCTCCGGGTCAATCCAGTGGTATTCCATCTCCTCCAGCGTCGCGCCCCGCTCCAGCTCGTCGCGGAGCGTCAGAAATTCATGGTCGTCCGGGGCGAGGGAGAGACCCTGCTCCACGGCGTTTTCGGCGCCCTCCTTGTCGCCGAAATGGCTGCGCAGCTTTGCGGCCTGCAGCCAGATCCACGGGTAGTCCGGCTCCTCCCTGACGCCGGCCTCGGCGTAATCGCGCGCCTCCGTTAACCGGCCGCAGTACATCAGCGCCACGGAATAGCGGTAGTACCACGCCCCGCAGCCCCGCGCGTTTCGTTCGGAGGACGGCATCCATTCGGCGGCGCGGTAATAAAATTCATATTCGTCAATATTCAGACAGCCAAAGGAGAACCAGAGGGCGATCTGCAGATCGGCGCGCGCCTCTTCCTCTGTGAAGCGTTTTTCCGACACGCCGGTGCGGATGAAATCCGAGAGATAGTCGAGCAGCCTGTAGAAATAGCCGCTGTTTCCGTCGTCGAACGACTCGAGCACCGCCAGCTCCTCTTCCCCGAGCAGAGAGGGGACGGGTTTTCTGAGCGCTTGTCTGGCTTCCTCGAGCACGAGAAGAAGCTCGCCGCTTCTCTCTCCGCCCGAAAGAGCTTCTATCGCATCCACGGCCCGCTGCGGCTCTCCGCTTTGCAGCCAGGCCCGGCACTGTTCGAGTAGAGTCATGTGCGTACTCCCTTCTAGCTTCCCTTCCCGCGCTCATATTCCGGCGTCCGGCAGCGCGGAGGAGAGCGTTTCTCCGGCCTCCACATTTCTCTGTGGGATCCTGATAGATGATGGTACTATCCTATCATAAAAAATGCAAAAAATAAAGCGTGTTTTCCTTTACATTTTGACGGTTATGTCCGCTTTCCTTCCACATGATGCCGCAAGCTCCGTGTGAAACAAAGTTGCCTTTTTGAGGGCTGAATGCTACAATAGAGCAAAGCCCCGCAGAACAGGGGAGGGAAAGGAAGTCTCGGCATGCATTCCATCACAAAACGCGAAAAAATCACGTACACCGGCAGCCTCCTCGGACAGAACATGATCTACAGCCTGATGACGATGTACGTCATGTTCTTTTTCACCGATCTCCTGCGCATTCCCTCAGAGAGTGTGACGATCATCATGGTGGCCGCCAGCCTCTGGGACGCCGTCAACGACATCCTCATGGGCATGATCGCCGACCGCACGAGGACGCGGTTCGGCAAGTTCCGGCCCTACCTGCTGGCCGGGCCGGTCTTCATCGGCATTGTCACCGTCCTGTGCTTTGTGAGCTTCGGCGGCTCGCCTGCGGGCACCGTCGCCTTCGCCGCCGTCTGCTATGTCCTCTGGGGCATGACCTACACCGTCTATGATATCCCGATCTGGGCGATCTCCTCCGTCTCCTCGCGCAATGCGGACGAGAAAAACGGCATGGTGACGCTCGGCAGAATCGGCGGAACGCTCGGCACGGTGATCGTCTCCGTCGGCAGCGTGTCGCTGC
>CALWRP010000033.1 GCA_944383955.1 uncultured Clostridia bacterium | reverse complement strand
GGAGATCATCTCGGTTCCGTCCTCGTACATGGCCTTGATTCCGAAGGTCTTGCTCAGGACGTTGTGGACGCTGAGAACTCCCTCGATGGGCTCGGCGGGGGCCCCGGTCTCCGGGTTCACACTCCTTGCTGTAGCCGTTGCCGTTGAAGATGATGCGGCGGTGAGCGGCAAGCTCGCGGCGGACAAGGGCGTTGAGCGCCGTCTCAAAATCTTCGGCTCCCTCGAGCTCGTCGGCGAAGACGCGCAGCGCCTCCGCGACGGCGGTGTTCAACATGATGTTCGTGCACGCGATGTTGAAGGAGGAGCCGGGCATACGGAACTCAAACTTGTTGCCGGTAAAGGCGAACGGCGAGGTTCTGTTGCGGTCGGAATGATCGAGCGGAATCGGCGGCAGGACGGACGCGCCGACGGAGACGTACTCCTTCTGGCTGTCGCCGCACGCCTTTCCGGAGACGAGCGACTCGATGACGGCGTCGAGGTCGTCGCCGACGAACATCGAGACGATGGCGGGCGGCGCCTCGTTCGCGCCGAGACGGTGGTCGTTGCCGGCGCTCGCGACGGAGATGCGCAGCAGATCCTGATACTCGTCGACCGCCTTGATGACAGCCGTCAGGAACAGCAGGAACTGCGCGTTCGAGATCGGGGTCTTGCCGGGATCGAGCAGGTTCTCGCCCGTGTCGGTGGAAATCGACCAGTTGTTGTGCTTGCCGGAGCCGTTGATACCCTCAAACGGCTTCTCGTTGAGGAGGCAGACAAAGCCGTGGCGGCTCGCGACCTTCTTCATCATCTCCATGGCGAGCTGGTTGTGGTCGGTCGCGATGTTGGTGGTCGAAAAGACAGGCGCCATCTCATGCTGGCAGGGCGCGACCTCGTTGTGCTCCGTCTTCGCCGCGACGCCAAGCTTCCACAGCTCCTCGTTGAGGTCGTCCATGAACGCCTTGACGCGCGGACGGATCGAGCCGAAATAGTGGTCCTCAAGCTCCTGTCCCTTCGGGGCCGGCGCGCCGAACAGCGTGCGGCCGCTGAGAATCAGGTCGAGGCGCTTCGCGTAGTCCTCCTTGTTGATGAGGAAATACTCCTGCTCCGCGCCGACAGTCGTCGTCACGCGGCGGACGTCCTTGCCGAACAACTTGAGCACGCGGCACGCCTGCTTACTGATGGCGTCCATCGAGCGCAGGAGCGGCGTCTTCTTGTCGAGGATTTCGCCCGTGTAGGAGCAGAACGCGGTAGGAATGCACAGCGTGTTGTCCTTAATGAAGGCGTAGGAGGTCGGATCCCAGGCGGTGTAGCCGCGGGCCTCGAACGTGGCGCGCAGGCCGCCGGACGGGAAGGAGGAGGCGTCAGGCTCGCCCTTCGTCAGCTCCTTGCCGGAGAACTCCATGATGACGGAGCCGTCTCCCTGCGGAGAAAGGAAGGAATCGTGCTTCTCGGCGGTGACGCCCGTCATCGGCTGGAACCAGTGCGTGAAATGGGTCGCGCCGTGCTCGATGGCCCAGTCCTTCATCACGGAGGCGACGACGTTCGCGACGCCGGGGGCGAGGGGGCTGCCCTCCTCCATCGTCTTCTTGAGGGCGCGGAAAATATCCTTCGGGAGCCTGTCGCGCATGACGGACTCATTAAACGAAAGGCTTCCAAACATTTCAGGGACTCTGCTCATAACTCAACACTCTCCTGTTCGCCGCGAAGGCGGCCTGTTTTTCCCTCTCCGGGGGGTTCTATATGAGAAAAGGCGCCGCGGGAAGGGAGTTTTCCCCTTCACCGCAGCGCCTTTGCTGCCTCAATCAATCGTTTTGACTTTCATACTGCCGGATGACCGTCAAAGCGGCCTCCCGGCGGGAGATGCGCAGATCCATCGCGCGGCGTTCCAGGCAGTGGTGCGCCTCGTCCTCCGTGAGATGAAGACGCTCCACGAGGAGACATTTCGCGCGGCAGGCCAGACGCGTGTCGTCCAGCTTCTGGAGAAGCTCCGCGTTTTTCTTCTGCAGCTGCGCGATGCGCTGCCGCGAGACGGCCAACAGACGGATGGCCTGCGTCAGGGCGGAGCGGGAAATGGGCTTTTCCAGGACGAAGATCCCGAGCCGTTCGAGCGGCCGCGCGATCTCCGCGGCCTGCAGCGCGGGCGCGACGAGCACCACGCCCGCCATGGTGGCGTCGGCGAAGCTTGTCGCGAGCTCGCTGCCGAATTCATCGGGCAGCGGGGCGTTGATCAGTACAAGGTCAAGGGAAAGCTCGAGAAGCTTCCGCCTGGCCTCCCCGGCGTTGGCCGCCGTCACAAGACGGGAGCAGCCGCAGCCCTTGAGGAGCGACGCCAGTGCGGGAAGGGATTTCTCCCCGCTCACAATCAAGGCGTTCTCCATGTTGATCCCTCCGTGCTGGAACTGAATTCCGGCGCTCATTTGCGTCAGATGCGATCGAAATACTGCTCGATTTCATACCGGTACGGATCGCCCGCCGCCTGATACGCCTCAAATTCTGCCCGCTTCTGGGTCAGATACTGCTCGAGCATCTTCTCCGGCAGAACGGAACGAAGCCACTCGCTGGACGCTGCCGTCTCGAGCGCTTCGCCGAGCGACTGCGGAAGACGCTCGCCGGCCCGCTCCGCGAAGCCGTCGAAATCCGAGGACTGCGGAAGCGTGAGACCGTCGCGGACGCCGCTGAGCGCCGCTTCAATGAGCAGCGCCGCCACCACATACGGGCTGCAGGCGGGATCCGGGGAGCGAACCTCGATGCGGGAATCCGAACCGGAGGCGGCGGGAAGCCGCACAAGCTGCGCGCGGTTCTGCGCCGACCAGCCGATGGCCGAGGGGGCTTCAAAGCTTCCAAGGCGCCGGTAGGATCCGGGAAGGGGGTTCGCGAAGGCGGTGATTGCCGGGATATGCCGCAGAATACCGGCCACCATGGAGGCCGCCTGCGGATCGGGAGCAGTCAGGAAATTTTCAAAGATGTTTCTGCCGTCTCTCCAGGCGGAGAGATTGAAGTGCAGGCCGCTGCCGCTCTCCTTCTCAATCGGCTTCGGGAGGAACGACGCGAACAGTCCGCTCTGCGCCGCGATGGCCTTCACGGCCGTGCGGAGCGTCGCGAGATTGTCGGCGGCCTCAAGCGGCGGGGAGCGGTGGAAATCCACCTCGTTCTGCCCCGGCCCCTGCTCGTGATGCGAGCGCTCCGGGCGCAGCCCCATCTCCTCGAGCGTCAGGCAGATGCTGCGCCTGACATTCTCGCCATGATCGAGAGGCGACATATCGAAGTAGCCGGCCTTGTCGTACGGCTTTAAGACGGGCTCTCCCCTCTCGTCGGTGGAAAAGAGGTAAAACTCGCACTCCGGGCCGAGCTGGAAGGTGAAGCCCGCGTCGAGCGCGCGCTTTTCCGTCTGCCGGAGCAGGAGTCTGCCGTCCCCCTCAAAGGGTCTGCCGTCAGGGTAGCGGATGGTGCAGTAGAAGCGGGCCACGCAGCCCTGCGAAGGCCGCCAGGGGAAGATGGCCAGCGTGTCCGGGTCGGGAAAAAGGAACAGATCCGACTCCGTCACATTCCCGAAGCCGGGAATCGCCGAGGCGTCAAACGAGACGCCCTTCTCAAAAGCGTGCTCCAGATACGACGACAAAATCGCGATATTCTTTTGTACGCCGAAGATGTCGCAGAACGCCAGACGGATAAACTTGATGTCGTTTTCCTCGACGAACTGCAGAATATCGGAAATCCCCCGTGTCATCGGGTTCTCTCTCCTTTCGCGCGCTTCGCCCCGCGGCGCGTCCAATCAATCCTTATTTGCCCAGCAGGCGGTGCAGCACCTCGCGGTACGCTTCCTCCTCGCCGCCGAGATCGCGGCGGAACAGGTCCTTGTCAAGATGGGCATGAGTCTTGACGTCCCAGAAGCGGCAGGTGTCGGGGCTGATCTCGTCCGCGAGGATGATCTTGCCCTCGGAATCGCGGCCGAACTCAAGCTTGAAGTCGATGAGCTCAATACCGGCGGTCTTGAGATACTCGCCGAGCGCGGCGTTGATCTGCATACTGTAATCGGCGATCTGGCGCAGCTCCTCGGGAGTGGCGACGCCCAGCGCGGCAATGTGGTACTCGTTGACCATCGGATCGCCGAGCGCATCGTCCTTGTAGCAGTACTCGAGCACGGTGGTCTTGAGCTTCGTGCCCTCCTCCATGCCGAGGCGCTTGGCCAGGCTGCCGGCCGCCACGTTGCGGACGATAACCTCAAGCGGGACGATCTGCACTCTCTTGACGAGCGTCTCAGTCTCGGAAACCTCCTCGACGAGGTGGGTCGGAATTCCCTTGGTCTCGAGGAAACGCATCAGGTGGTTCGTCACCAGATTGTTGACGACGCCCTTGCCGCGGATCGTTCCGCGCTTCGCGCCGTTGCCGGCGGTCGCGTCGTCCTTGTAGCTGACGAGGTAAACGTCCGGGCGGTCCGTTTTGAATACTTTCTTTGCTTTTCCTTCATAAAGCAGTTCCAGTTTTTCCATGATTCAAAATCCTCTCTTCCTGCGGCAAATTTCCGTAGCTGATCCACAAAGGGCACTACGGAAGCATGTACCCCGCAGCGCCCTTGCTGTTTACGAGGATATTGTAGCGCGTTCCGCCGCGTCTGTCAAGTCAATCTGCCCAAAGTGCGCAGATTTTATACTTTGCTCTAAAATCAGCCCTCTCCCCCGCCCGGAATCGGTGCATCTTCTGAAAATGACAAAAAGCGTTCTTGCAGGATCTTGACCTTTCTCTTGCAAAGTGTTATAATACTGCGCGATGGACAAAGGCGTTCACAGACCGTCTGCTGCAGACGGTCTGGGGACGCCTTTTTCTTTTGTATTTTCCGGGCGCGCGGAAATTTCGCCCCGGGACAGGAGGGTACGCCATGGAAAACACAACCTATCTTTTATTGGAAAACGGCGTCTGGTTTGAGGGCAAGGGCTTCGGCGCGCAGCCCGGTGGAGACGTGACCGGGGAGGTCGTCTTCACCACCGCCATGACCGGCTACCTCGAGACGATCACCGACCCGAGCTACTGCGGGCAGATCGTCGTGCAGACCTTCCCCCTCATCGGGAACTACGGCGTGATCCCCGCCGACTTCGAGAGCGCCCGCCCGCGTTTGGCGGCTTATATTGTAAGAGAATGGTGCCGGGTTCCCTCCAACTTCCGCAGCGAGGGGGATCTCGACGCCTTTTTAAAAGGAAACGGAATTCCGGGCCTTTCCGGCATCGACACGCGAGCCCTCACGCGCCAGCTGCGCGACCACGGAGCGATGAACGGCCTTCTGACAACGAAGGCCCCTCCCTACGGCGAGGACGTGCTCGCAAGGCTGCGCCGCCACCGGCAGGCCCCGAGCGTGCCGCTCGTCACGCGCAGGCAGGCGGAACGCTTTGACGGCGGCGGGCCGCACATTGTACTCTGGGATTTCGGCGCGAAGCAGAATCTCATCCGCGAGCTGACAAAGCGCGGCTGCCGGGTGACGGCCGTGCCCGCCTTCTGGACGGCGGAACAGATCCTCGCCCTCTCCCCCGACGGGGCCCTGCTCTCCAACGGCCCGGGCGACCCGGCGGACAACCGGGAGATCCTGCCCGAGGTGCAAAAGCTCTTCGCGGCGAGGCTGCCGATGATGGGCGTATGCCTCGGCCACCAGCTGATGGCGCTGGCCTCCGGGGCCAAAACGGAAAAGCTGCCCTTTGGCCACCGCGGCGCGAACCAGCCCGTCAAGGATCTCGTGACGGGGCGCGTGGCCGTCACGAGCCAGAACCACGGCTACACCGTGCGGCCCGACAGCCTGCCGGCGTGCGCGACGCTGCGCTTTGTGAACTGCAACGACGGCACCTGCGAGGGCATCGTCTACCGCAGCGCCCCGGCCTTCTCGGTGCAGTTCCACCCGGAGGCCTGCGGCGGCCCGCACGATACCGCCTATCTCTTCGATGATTTTCTCACCACTGTGCATCACGCGGAAAGCGAGGGATCCCCATGCCGGTAAAGCAGCATCTGAAAAAAGTTCTCGTCGTCGGCTCCGGCCCGATTGTGATCGGCCAGGCCGCGGAATTCGACTATGCCGGAACGCAGGCCTGCCGCGCCCTGCGCGAGGAGGGGCTCAACGTCGTCCTCGTCAACTCGAACCCGGCCACGATCATGACGGACGGGGCGATCGCCGACGAGGTCTATGTCGAGCCGCTCACCCTGCCGTCGCTGCGCGCCATCATCCGCCGCGAAAAGCCGGACGGCCTGCTCTCCACCCTCGGCGGGCAGACGGGCCTCACGCTCTCCATGCAGCTGGCCCGCGAGGGCTTTCTTGAGGAGCAGGGCGTGGAGCTGCTCGGGGCGCGCCTGGAGACCATCGAGAAGGCGGAGGACCGCGAGCTCTTCAAGGAGACGATGGAAGCCATCGGCGAGCCCGTCATCCCCTCGCGCGTCGTCACCGACGCGCAGGCGGCCCTCGAGTTCGCCGCCTTCATCGGCTATCCCGTCATCGTGCGGCCCGCCTTCACGCTGGGCGGCACGGGCGGAGGCATCGCGGAGAACGAGAAGGAGCTCGCCTCCATCGCGGCCAGCGGCCTGCGCCTCTCCCCCATCCATCAGATTCTGGTGGAAAAATGCGTCTCCGGCTGGAAGGAGATCGAGTTCGAGGTCATGCGCGACGCGGCGGGGAACGTGATCACCGTCTGCTCGATGGAAAACCTCGATCCGGTCGGCATCCACACGGGAGACTCCATCGTGGCCGCGCCCGCCCTGACGCTCGCCGATAAGGAATACCAGATGCTGCGCACCGCTGCGCTCAACATCATCTCCTCGCTCGGCATCGAGGGCGGCTGCAACTGCCAGTTCGCCCTCGATCCGGAGAGCTTCCGCTACGCCGTCATCGAGGTCAACCCGCGCGTGTCGCGCTCCTCGGCGCTGGCCTCGAAGGCGACAGGCTACCCCATCGCCCGCGTGGCGGCGAAGATCGCCGTCGGCCTCACGCTCGACGAGATCCGCAACGAGGTGACAGGCAAGACGATGGCCTGCTTTGAGCCGGCGCTCGACTATGTGGTGGTGAAATTCCCCAAGTGGCCGTTCGACAAATTCGTCTACGGCTGCCGCCGCCTCGGCACCCAGATGAAGGCCACCGGCGAGGTGATGGCGATCGGGCGCAGCTTCGAGGCCGCGATGATGAAGGCTGTGCGCGGGGCGGAGCTCTCGCTCGACACGCTCTCGATGCCGCGCCTGGCCTCCCTCTCCGCGGAGGAGCTCAAAAAGAAAATCCGCGCCCAGGACGACGAGCGCGTCTTCGCCGTCTATGAGGCGCTCTGCCGCGGGATGACGATCGGCGAGCTGCACCGGCTCACACGGATCGACGAGTGGTTCCTGGCGAAGCTGTGGAACCTGGCGGCGATGGAGCGCGCGCTGCGCGAGGAGCCGCTGACGCCCCATCTCTACCGCGAGGCGAAGAAAATGGGCTTCCCGGACAGCGCCGTGCGCCGCCTCAGCAAGGGGGAGCTGCCGCCCGCCCTGCCCGCCGCGTGCAAGATGGTCGACACCTGCGGAGCGGAATTCGAGGCGGAGACGCCCTACTTCTACTCCTCCCCCGGCGAGGAGGACGAGGCGCTGCCCTTCATCCGCCGCCGCTCCTCCGGCAAGCCGGTGGTGCTCGTCTTCGGCTCGGGGCCGATCCGCATCGGGCAGGGCATCGAGTTCGACTACGCCTCCGTCCACTGCGTGATGGCGCTCAAGCGCGCCGGGTATGAGGTGGCGATCGCCAACAACAACCCGGAGACCGTCTCCACCGACTTCAACACCGCCGACCGCCTCTATTTCGACCCGCTCACCGCGGAGGACGCGCTGCGCATTGTGGAGCTCGAGAAGCCTGTGGGCGTTGTCGTCGCCTTCGGCGGGCAGACGGCCATTAAGCTGACGAAGCCGCTCGCCGCCGCGGGCGTGCCGATCCTCGGCACGCAGCCGGACGGGATCGATCTCGCGGAGGACCGCGGCCGCTTCGACGCGCTGCTCGAGTCGCTCGGCATCAGCCGTCCGGCTGGCCGCACCGTCCTCACGGAGGAGGAGGCGCTGCGGGCCGCCAACGAGCTCGGCTACCCCGTGCTCATGCGGCCGAGCTACGTGCTCGGCGGGCAGAACATGATCATCGCCTTCTCCGACAACGACATCCGCGAATATATGAAGGTCATTCTGGCGGCCAACCCGGACGCCGACATCCTCATCGACAAATACCTGATGGGCACCGAGGTGGAGGTCGACGCCGTCTGCGACGGGGAGGACGTGCTCATCCCCGGCATCATGGAGCACATCGAGCGCGCGGGCATTCACTCGGGCGATTCGATCGCCGTCTACCCGGCATGGAATCTGAGCGAGAGCCGCACGGAGCAGCTCGTCGACTTCTCGCGAAAGCTCGCCCTCGCCCTGGGCGTGAAGGGCCTCGTCAACATCCAGTACGTGATTCACGAGGGGAAAATCTATGTGATTGAGGCCAACCCGCGCTCCTCGCGCACCATCCCCTACATCAGCAAGGTGACGGGCATCCCGCTGGTCGACCTGGCCGTGCGGGCCATGCTCGGCGAGCGGCTGCGCGATATGGGATACGGAACCGGTCTCGCCGCTCCCGCGGCGTATCACGCGGTGAAGGTGCCGGTCTTCTCGTTCGAAAAGCTTGGCGGGGTGGACACGCAGCTCGGGCCGGAGATGAAGTCGACCGGCGAGGTGCTCGGCATCGCTCCCACGATGGAGGAGGCGCTCTACAAGGGCCTCGTCGCCGCCGGCTACCGGATTCACACCGACAAGGGGCTGCTCCTCACCGTGCGCGATTCCGACAAGAGCGAGATTACTCCCATCGCGGCGGCCTTCGCCGCCCTTGGCTGCCCGCTCTATGCCACGGAGGGCACCGCCGCCGTCCTGCGCGAGGCGGGACTGACGGTGGAGACGGTGAAGAAAATCCATGAGGCGAAGGAGAACACGATGACGCTCCTTGAGAGCGGAACCGTCGGCTGCATTCTCTCCACCTCGGCCAAGGGGCGGATCCCGGCCCGCGACAGCGTCAAGCTGCGGCGCAAGGCCGTGGAGCTCGGCATTCCCTGCCTGACGGCGCTCGACACGGCGGCGGCGCTCGCGTCCATCCTCTCCCGCCATTTCCGGCAGGAGGATTTGGCGCCCGTCGACATTGCGAAAATTCTTCCCGCAAAAAAATGATGCCGCAGGGCGAATCCTGTGCTATACTGGTAAAGGCGCGGCCTTCCCGGCGGGCTTTTTCCGCCGCGCGCCGATCAATATGAGGAAGGGAACCGATCAAATGCAGGAGGTACGACATGAACATCAACCGGCATTATCTCTCGCTTGAGGAGAGCTATCTCTTCTCCGAGATTGCACACAGAGTTTCCCGCTACACGCAGGAGCACCCGGAGGCCGACGTGATCCGCATGGGCATCGGCGACGGGACGCTGCCGCTGCGCGGCGCGGCGGACAGGGCGCTGCACGAGGCGGCGGACGAGCAGGCGAAAAAGGAGACCTTCCACGGCTACGGCCCGGAGCAGGGCTACGATTTCGTGCGCGAGGCCGTGAAGGGCTACTACGCCTCCTTCGGCGTCGACGTGGACGCGGCCGATATCTTCGTCGGCGACGGGGCCAAGAGCGACGTCGGCAACATCCTCGACCTCTTCGACGAGGACAACACCGTCCTCATTCCCGACCCGGTCTATCCCGTCTACCGCGACACGAACGTGATGGCGGGGCGGCGCATCGTCTATCTCGACGCGAACCGGGAAAACGGTTTTCTTCCCATGCCAAACCCGGAGCAGAAGGCCGATATCATCTATCTGTGCTCCCCCAACAACCCCACGGGCGCGGTCTACAGCCGCGAGCAGCTGACGGAGTGGGTGCGCTACGCCAACGCGCAGGACGCCGTCCTCCTCTTCGACGCGGCCTACGAGGCCTTCGTGCAGGATCCCGCCCTGCCGCGCAGCATCTTCGAGATCGAGGGCGCGCGCGGCTGCGCGATTGAGTTCTGCTCGCTCTCGAAGACGGCGGGCTTCACCGGCATGCGCTGCGGCTACACGGTAATCCCCTCCTCCCTCACGCGCGGCGGGGCCTCCCTGCGCGCCCTGTGGCTGCGCCGCCAGACGACGAAGTTCAACGGCGCCTCCTATCCGGTGCAGCGAGCCGCCGCGGCCGTGTTCTCTCCCGAGGGCCTTGAGGGCTGCCGGAAAAATCTCGCCGTCTACCGGGAAAACGCCCTGCTCATCTCGGACACGCTGCGGGAGCTCGGCGTCTGGCATGTCGGCGGCGTGAACTCGCCGTATATCTGGATGCAGTGCCCTAACGCGATGAGCTCGTGGGAGTTCTTCGATCTGCTGCTGGAAAAGGCGCACATCGTCGGCACGCCGGGCAGCGGCTTCGGCAAAAACGGCGAGGGCTTCTTCCGCCTGACGGCCTTCGGCTCCCCCGAGGCCACCAGGGAGGCCATGGCGCGCCTGAGAAAGCTCCTCGGCTGAGGCGGGGCTTGTGCACGAACCGCCAAATTTGACTGAAAAATAAAATATGACTGCATTATGAATTAAAATCCCTCCTGCTCATTTTTATGAGTCGGAGGGTTTTTTCTTAGTGTAATCGCAAATTTCGTGAAAATGTACACTTGAGAAAGAAAATGTGAAGAACTATTTTTGCAATATATAGATCTACAAATTGCAAAAATGCCGTTGACACAGCGGCAAATCGGCGCTATAATACGTCATGAAGCAAGGGTGCTGCGGAAGGAAAACCGCAGCACCCTTCTTTTGTTATTTGAATGCATGGCCATGCGTTTGACTCAACCAATTCAGGAGGGATTCTCATGGGACTGAGCTATGTATCCGCTGACGTCATTTGGGTCCTGCTCGGCGCGGCACTGGTCTTCTTCATGCAGGCCGGCTTCGCCATGGTGGAGACGGGCTTCACCAGGGCAAAAAACGCAGGCAACATCATCATGAAGAACCTGATGGATTTCGCCATCGGTACCCCCATCTTCTGGTTCTTCGGCTTCGGCCTCATGTTCGCGGGCACCGGCTCGCTGATCGGCGGGCTTGACTTCTTCATCCAGGGCGACTACAGCTTCATGGGACTTTCCGTCCCGCTGTGGGCCTACGCGATTTTTCAGACCGTCTTCTGCGCCACCGCGGCGACCATCGTCTCCGGCGCGATGGCGGAGCGCACCAAGTTCCTTTCCTACTGCATCTACAGCGCCGTGATCAGCGCCTTTATCTACCCCGTCTCCGGCCACTGGATCTGGGGCGGCGGCTGGCTGGCGCAGCTCGGCTTCCATGATTTCGCAGGCTCCACCGCCGTGCACATGGTCGGCGGCGTGGCGGCCCT
>CALWRP010000032.1 GCA_944383955.1 uncultured Clostridia bacterium | reverse complement strand
AAGGAAGTGAACGGAAATGGCAAAACCGATTGTCGCGATTGTCGGCCGCCCGAACGTGGGCAAGTCGACGCTGTTCAACAAGCTGGTCGGCTCTCGCCTTTCTATCGTCGACGACACTCCGGGCGTGACCCGGGACAGGATTTACGGCGAGAGCGAGTGGCGCAATCGCAGATTTTCCCTGGTGGATACGGGCGGCATTGAGCCGAAGACGAACGACGTGATTCTCGCGCAGATGCGCACGCAGGCCCAGCTGGCGATCGACGCCGCCGACGTGATCGTGCTCGTCACCGATCTGCGCTCCGGCGTGGTGGCCACGGACAGGGAGATCGCCGCCATGCTGCAGCGCAGCGGCAGGCCGATTGTCCTTTGCGTCAACAAGTGCGACACCATCGGCGAGCCGCCGGCGGAGTTTTACGAATTCTACAATCTCGGCCTCGGGGATCCGGTGGCGGTCTCCTCGGTGCACGGCCACGGCACGGGCGATTTGCTCGACCGCGTCTTCGAATACTTCCCGCCCGAGGAGGACGGGGAGGAGGCCGAGGGCGAGGAGATCCGCGTGGCGGTGATCGGCAAGCCGAACGTGGGCAAGAGCTCGCTCGTCAACTATATCTCCGGCGAGGAGCGCTGCATCGTTTCAGACATCGCGGGCACCACGCGCGACGCGATCGACACGGCGATCGAAAACCGCTTCGGCAAATTCACCTTCATCGACACGGCCGGCCTGCGGCGGAAGAACAAGGTGGAGGATTCCATCGAGCACTACAGCGTGCTGCGGGCCCAGATGGCGATCGACCGCTCCGACGTCTGCGTCATCATGATCGACGCCTCCGTCGGCTTCACCGATCAGGACTCCAAGGTGGCCGGGCTGGCCCACGAGGCCGGCAAGGGCTGCGTGATTGCGGTCAACAAATGGGACGCCGTCGCCAAGGACGACAGGACCATGCAGGAATACCGCAAAAAGCTCGAGAACGATTTCTCCTTCATGCCGTATGCGCCGATCGTCTTCATCTCCGTCAAGACGGGCCAGCGCGTCGACCGGCTGTTTGAGCTCATCAAGCACGTTGCCAACTCCAACGCCATGCGCATCTCCACCGGCATGCTCAACGACGTCCTCGCGCAGGCGACGGCGCGCGTGCAGCCTCCCACGGACAAGGGGAGACGGCTGAAAATTTACTATATGACGCAGGCTTCGGTACGTCCTCCGACGTTTGTATTCTTTGTCAACTCCGAGGAGCTGTTCCATTTCTCCTATCAGCGATATCTGGAAAACAGGATCCGCGAAACCTTTGGCATGGAAGGCACCCCGATTCGCTTCATCATTCGCGAACGCGGGGAGAAAACAAAGTAAATTTTCAAAAAGAAGGGCTGGGTGTTTGTTTTGTTAAACGTTTTGTTGGTCGGACTTCTGGCGGGCGTCATCGCGTATCTTCTCGGCAGCATCAGCTTCTCCATTATCTTCACAAAGCTTTTCGCTCACAAGCAGGATATCCGCTCCATGGGCAGCGGCAACGCTGGCATGACGAACGTGCTTCGCTCCGTCGGCGCGAAGGCCGCCGTGTTCACCTTCATCTTTGACTTTGCAAAGGGCATCCTGGCCGTCTTCATCGGCCGTCTGCTGTTCACCTGGATGACGGGCTTCACCGTCATCGAGGGCGTCGGCGCCGGGGAGCTGATTCAGTACGGCGCGTACATTTCCGGCTTCTGCTGCGCCATCGGCCATATTTTCCCCATCTTCTTCGGCTTCAAGGGCGGCAAGGGCGTTCTCACCAGCTGGGCCATCATCGCTCTCATCGACTGGCGGGCCTTCGTGCTGGTGATCGTCGTCTTCATCATCGTGTTCCTCTGCAGCAGGATCGTATCGCTGGCCTCCATCTGCGCCGGCTCCTCGTTCCCGATCTTCACCCTGATCCTCAACACCTTCGATTATGTCAACCAGAGCTCCGCGGCCGGCCCCACGACGCTCTTCTACGTTGTGAGCACTGTGGTGATCGCCGCGCTGCAGGCCTCCATCCTCGTCTACAAGCACCGGGCCAACATCCAGCGCCTGCGCGCGGGGGAGGAGAAGAAAATCACCGTCAAGAAAAAGAGCTGACGGCAGTTTCCGAAAAAGAAAAAAAGGGACGGAGCCTCTGGCCATGAGGCGTCCGTCCCTTTTCAATTGCGGTGAAGGCTGCCGGAGGGCAAAGAAAAAAGGACCTTCGCCGGGCGAAGATCCTGTATTTCTTCGGTTGTCTCAATCAGACGGCGCGGGTAACCTTGCCGGAACGCAAGCAGCGGGTGCAGGCGTAAACGCGCTTCGGGGTGCCGTTCACGATCGCCTTGACGCGTCTGATGTTCGGCTTCCAGGTTCTGTTCGTACGTCTATGGGAATGGGACACCTGAATGCCAAAAGAAACATCCTTGCCACAAATTTCACACTTTGCCATGTCTGCACCTCCTTTGAGGACGATATCATAGGTTTACAACATTCGTATTCTATCAGGTTTTCGAGAGAAAAGCAAGTCTTTTTTCAATTTTTTCCGCATTCTTTTGCGAATGGGCGTTCCCAAACAGGGATTCGAGGAAATCTCTTGTTTTTGGATCCTGACTATATTATAATAAAGTCATCCTTGTGCGATTGCAAGCCCTTTTTTTCGCAGCGTTGCGCAGGCGCAGCGTTCGGCAAAAGCAGGGCGCGGAGCGCGGAAGGAGCGTCCCGGCCGCACGGCGAAGCCCTCCCGCGGGAGGAAAACGGGCAGGAGCGCCCTGCCTCCGGCCCCCGGCCGGGAGGAGCGGCGTCCTCCGCGGACAGGGGCGCGTATAATTCGGAAAAGGCCGGGAAAAATTTTGCCATCCGGATGGAAGGATTTTTGGTATGCTGATTGACGCGATTCGCAGTATCATGCGCGGGCAGGGCGTGGACCTGCCCAGTCTCCTCATGCAGCTGTTGGCGACGGCTGCCGTGATTTTCCTGATTCTCCCCCTGCACGAATACGCCCACGGCCTCGTGGCCTACAAGCTCGGCGACCAGACGGCCAAGCGCTACGGCCGCCTGACGCTCAACCCGATCGCGAGCCTGGACCCGGTGGGCACGCTCGGCATCGTCCTTTTCGGCATCGGCTGGGCCAAGCCCGTGCCCGTCAACCCGATGAACTTCCGCAACCCCAAGCGCGACATGGCGCTGACGGCCCTGGCAGGCCCGGTGAGCAACATCCTGGCGGCCTTTGTGGGAGCGCTGATCTACAACCTCCTGTTCTGCTTTGCCGCCGCCATCCCTGTCAGCGTGCTGCTGGTGCTCAACGTTTTCT
This sequence comes from uncultured Clostridia bacterium, assembly GCA_944383955.1. Taxonomy (GTDB): domain Bacteria; phylum Bacillota; class Clostridia; order Oscillospirales; family Acutalibacteraceae; genus Caccousia. The sequence goes on along the minus strand of CALWRP010000032.1, from coordinate 42,568 downwards.
TCTACTACTATATCTCGATCAATCTCTCGCTCGCGGTGTTTAACCTGCTGCCCGCCCCGCCGCTCGACGGCTCGCGCATTGTCGCGGCCTTCCTCTCCAACCGGATGGCGTACCAGTATTACCGCTATGAGCGCTATATCGTCACGGTTCTGTTTGTGCTGCTGTTCATCGGCGCGCTGGATCCGCTGCTCTCGTTTCTGCACGAGCACTTCTGGAACGCCGTCATGTGGCTGGCCTCGCTTCCGTTCGAGGCGCTCGGCCTTCTGTGAAGGGGGAGCCTCTTGGAAGCGTTATCCTACCACACCGGCTCGTTTGACGGGCCCCTCGACCTGCTGCTGCAGCTTCTGGCGAGGAACAAGCTCAACATCTGCGATATCTCCATTCTGAGCATCGTCGACCAGTATGTCGAGCAGGTCAACGCCATGCGCGAGAGCGATATGGACGTGGCGAGCGAGTTCCTCGAGATGGCCGCCCGCCTGATTGAGATGAAATCCTCCTCGCTCCTTCCCAGACACGAGGACGAGCCCGACGAGCGCCAGGAGCTCGTTGGCAGGCTGCTGGAATACCAGGAGTGCAAGAAAATGGCCGGGCTGCTCGCGGAGCAGCTGTCGTTCGACAGCTTTGTGCGCGCCCCGGAGGAGCTCGAGCCCGACAGAACCTACCGCCGCAGCCACGATCCGCGGGAGCTCCTGGCAGCCTACCTCAACGCCACCGGCCGCGGCAGACGCCGCGTGCTCCCCACGCCCGGCGCGTTCGCGGAGATCGTGGCGCACCGCATCGTCTCCGTCTCCTCGCAGATTGTCTCCGTCCTGCGCAAGCTGTGGAAGGGCGACAGGCTCTCGTACTACAGCCTCTTCGAGGGGAAGACGGAGCGTTCCGAGCAGGTAGCCACCTTTCTGGCCGTGCTGGAGCTGGTGAAGGCGCGCCGCGTGCTCGTGGAGGGAGAGCCTGGCCGGGAGACGATTCAGATGAGAGGAACGAGGGAAGCATGGAGATCCGAAAGCTCCAGGGAGCAATAGAAGCCATTTTGTTCGCCAGCGGCGAGCCGGTGCCGGAAAGCCGGCTCGCGGAGGTGCTGGCGCTCGACAGGGAAACCGTCAGGAAGCTCATGCAGTTCCTGATGGACCGGTATAACAAGCCCAAAAGCGGCATTTCCATCGTGAGGGTGGACGAAAGCTATCAGATGTGCAGCAGCGCGCAGTATGCCGCCGAGGTGAGAAGCGCGCTCGAACTGCGCCGCAACACCCCGCTCTCCCAGGCCGCCATGGAGGTGCTGGCCGTGGTGGCCTACAACCAGCCCGTGACGAAGGCCTTCGTCGACCAGGTGCGCGGCGTGGACTGCGGCGGCGTGATGGCGACGCTCTCGGCCAAGGGGCTGATCGAGGAGCGGGGACGCCTGGAGCTGCCGGGCAGGCCGCTGCTCTATGGAACGACGGAGAATTTTTTGCGCTGTCTTCACATCTCCTCGCTCGAGGAGCTTCCGCCGCTGCCCAACGAGGCAGACAAGGGCGAGCAGGCGCAGGAGAAGGAATGACGGGGAGGAGGGGAACGGCTTGCTGGCTGTGGCTGTGATAGTGCTGATTCTGGCCCTGCTGCTGGCCTCCCCTGTGTCGGTGAGCGCCTCGTTCGAGCAGGAGCTCACCGTGACGGCGCGCTATCTGTTCCTTCGCTTTCGGCTTCTGCCGCAGAAGGAGAAGAAGCCCGCCCGAAAAAAGAAGGAGGAAAAGCCGGAAGCGGAAAAGCCTCAGGAGCCCGCATCAAAGAAAAGCTTTCGGGATATCCTGAAAAAAAGAGGCGTGAGCGGGCTGCTCGAGCTGCTCTCCGAGGCGGCCTCGCTGGCCGGCTCCGTTCTGCGGCGCTTTTTCTCCCATGTGCGCGTCTCGCAGTTCGATCTCTTCCTTGCCGTTGCCACAGAGGACGCGGCGGAGACGGCGCTTCTCTACGGCAGGGCGTGCGCGGCGGCCTATCCGGCGGTCGGCGCGCTGATGCAGGCGTGCGGCTGCCGCCGCTTCGGCGTGAGCGTCGTGCCCGATTTTCAGCGATCCAAGTCGGAGGTTCGGTTCCGCATGCGGGCCCGGATTTCCCTGTTCTATATTCTCAGAGAGGGGCTCAGCGCGCTCCTGCGCGCGGCGAAGCTGTGGCAGAAATTCCAGAGCGGGCCGGGCGGAGCGCGGCAGGCTGAGCAGCCTCCCGGGGCGAAATCAACTTGAAGAAAGGCTGGACAGAATATGAGCGAGCATCCGATTGAAGGCATGATGGGAACCACACTCGACAAGATCCGCCAGATGGTGGACGTCAACACGGTGATGGGGGATCCCGTCACCACGCCGGACGGCACCGTGATCATCCCGATCTCGAAGATCAGCTACGGCTTTGCGTCCGGCGGCTCCGACCTGCCCTCCAAGGCGAACGCGGAGAAGAACTACTTCGGCGGCGGCGCGGGGGCCGGCGTCACGGTGACGCCGCTTGCCTTTTTGACCATCAGCGGCGGGAACGTGCGCCTGCTGCAGATCGATCCCTACAACAGCTCCGCAGACCGCGTGATCGGCATGATTCCGGAGGTCGCGGACAAGATCAACGAGTTCCTCAGCTCCCGCAGGGAGAAGAAGCAGCAGGAGCAGGCTGAGCAGGAGGGCGCTCCCGCGCAGGCGGATCCGCAGCTCTGAGGGACGGATAAACGGCCTGCCCGCCGCATAGACATGGTAGCGGCAGGTGATGGAAAATGGTAAAACAGGCAGTCTGTTCGTGTGCGATGGCCTTTCTGCTGCTGTGGTGCGCCTTCCCGGCCGCCGCGCAGGAGGAGGCTCCCGAGGTCTCCGCCGCCTCCGCGATTGTGATGGAGGCGGAGACGGGCCGCGTCCTTTATGCGAAAAACGCGGAGGAGAAACGCGCGATGGCGAGCACCACCAAAATCATGACGGCCCTGCTCACGCTCGAGCAGGAGGACCGCGAGGTGTGCATCAGCGAGGAGATGGTCCGCGTGGAGGGCTCCTCCATGGGACTGCGGGCCGGAGACCGGTTGACGCTGCACGGCATCGCGGCCGGGATGCTCTCCGTTTCCGGGAACGACGCGGCCAACGCCGCCGCCATCCTGATTGACGGCTCGCAGGAGGCCTTCGCAGAGCGGATGAACGCGCGGGCTGCGGAGCTCGGCCTTTCGGACACCCACTTCGTCACGCCCTCCGGCCTCGACGCCGAGGGGCACGAGACGACGGCTCTCGATCTGGCGCGGCTCACCTGCGCGGCCCTCGAAAACGAGGCCTTTCTGGCGCTCTGCTCGAGCCCGCAGACGGCCGTGGAGTTCCTGGAGCCGGCTGAGACGCGGTATTACGAGAACCACAACAAGCTGCTCACGCAGCTCGAAGGCTGCATCGGCGTCAAGACGGGCTACACGAAGAAGGCGGGCCGCTGCCTGGTCTCCGCCGCGGAGCGCGGCGGCGTGCGCCTGGTGACGGTGACGCTGCAGGCCCCGGACGACTGGAACGACCACGCCGCGCTCACGGAGTACGGCTTTTCCCTGGTGGAGCGGTTCGCCACGCCTCAGGAGCCCTTCCGCGGCCTTCTGCCGGTGACGGGCGGCGCCTCCTTTGACACGCTCGTCTACGGCGAGGAGGAGACGGGCTCGCCGCTTCTGAAGGAGGAGGCGGCGCGGGTGGAGCGCCGCGTGGAGCTGCCCCGCTTCCTCTACGCGCCGGTGCGCGAGGGAACGCCCGTGGGCGCCGTCACCTATTGGCTCGACGGGGAGCGGATCGCCGTCTTTCGCCTCTACGCCGGGGAGGACGTGCCGCTGCGGGAGCAGGAGGAGCCGTCTCTCTGGGACAAAATAGCGAAATTCTTCGGATGGAGCTGAGCGCCCGCGGAACCTCCGCCGGACGCTGCCGGGCGCGCGGAGGGACGCTGTCTTTCCGCGCGTGTTTCCGTTTCCCGAAGGAAAACCATACCATAACATAAAGGATTGTTGCGCAGTATGCCACAGGAAAAAATCAGGCTTCAAAAGATCATCGCGGACCGCGGGCTCGCCTCGCGCCGGAAGGCGGAGGAGTGGATTGCGGCCGGGGAGGTGACCGTCAACGGCCGGACCGCCGGCCTCGGCGACAGGGCCGACCCGGACCACGACCGCATCACCGTGCGCGGCCGCCCGCTCGGCGGGGCGCAGGAGTACGTCTATCTCATGCTGCATAAGCCGCGCGGCTACATCACCACCATGAGCGACGAGCGGGACCGCAAGTGCGTGGCCGAGCTCATCGGGGACGTGGAGCAGCGCGTCTACCCGGTGGGCCGCCTGGACAAGGACTCGGAGGGCCTTCTGCTGATGACGAACGACGGGGCCTTCGCCAACGCGATGACGCACCCGGCCCGCCACGTGCCGAAGACGTACCGCGTCACCGTGCACCCGGGGGTGACGGAGGACCAGCTCGCGCAGATGGAGGCCGGCATGGTGATCGACGGGAGAAAGACGGCCCCGGCCCGCGTGCGCGTCCTCACCGAGGAGAAGGGGCGGGTGGTGCTCGAGATCATCCTCTACGAGGGCCGCAACCGCCAGATCCGCAACATGTGCGAGCAGCTCGGCCTCGAGGTGGCCCGCCTGCGCCGCATCGCCATGGGCTCGGTGCGCCTGGGCATGCTGCCGCCGGGCAAGTGGCGCGAGCTCACCGCCGAGGAGGTGCGCCGCCTGCGTGACGAGGCCAGACCGAAGGACGAGCCCGCCGGCGGCAGAAGAAAGTGGGGGAGGAAGCGATGATCACCATTCTTCCCGGGCAGGGAGAGCGCCTGTCCCGTTTCCGCGGGCAGTATGGGGAGGAGGCGGAGCTCCTTGTGATGCGCGGGCCGGACGGAGAGCTCGGCTGCGTGGGCGTGCGCCTTTCGCATTCCGTGCTGGAGATTGTCGCCCTAGAGGCCGCGTCTTCAGAGGACGGCGAGCGCCGTTTTGCCGCGGACAGCCTGCTGCGGGCGGCGGCCTCCCTGGCGGCGAACCGCGGCGCATACCGTCTTTCCTGCGCGCTTTCCGGCTGGGAGCCCTTTCTTTTTGCCGAGGGATTTCGGCAGGAGGGGGAGAAATTCGTGCTCCCGACCGAAAGCATCGTAAAAATTTGCAAAGATTGACACTTTTTCTACAAATAATGCTTGTCAAGAATCTGAGAATAGTTTATAATAATTTCAATTGCTGTTATGGATCGAAACGATGGATTCATTCAATAGAAGGAGGAATAAAAATGAGTAACGTAAGCAATGCGGAGCTCCTGCGGAAGGCCCGTGAAGACGCGAAGGCTTCCAAGGGATATCAGCGCATTACTGCATTATTCGACGAAGGCACGTTCAACGAGGTGGATGGTCTCGCGAAGTCCGGCGACGGGCTGGCCGAGGTGGTCGCAGGCTATGGTCTTGTGGCCGATTGCCCCGTGTACGCTTTCGCGCAGAACAGCGACATTGCCGGCGGCGCGATGAGCAAGGCCCAGGCAGCGAAGCTGAAGAAGGTGTTTGAGCTTGCCGTCAAGACCGGCGCTCCCGTTGTCGGTATCTATGATTCCATCGGCGGCCGCCTCTCCGAAGGCGCCGACATGCTGGCAGCTTACGGCGAGATCCTCAAGAGCAGCGCCGCTCTCTCCGGCGTGGTTCCCCAGATTTCCCTCGTGCTTGGTCCCTGCATCGGCACCTCTGCGATGATCGCCGCCAACGCGGATGTGGTCGTCATGTCCGAGAAGGCCGAGCTGACGATCGCGACGAGCGGCGCCAACGCCTCCGCCGAGGAGGCCGCAAAGACGGGCGTGTGCAGCATCGTCGCAAAGACCGAGGCCGAGGCCATCGAGAAGGTGAAGGATCTTCTCGTCACCCTGCCGTCCAACAATCTCAGCGGCGCTCCTGCCGCAGAGGTTGCCGCCGTCGGCGCGCCGAGCGCCGTGGCTTCCAATGACGCGAAGGCCGTGATTGCCTCCGTCGCCGATCCCGATACCTTCATCGAGCTGTCCGCCGCCTTCGGTCAGGCTGCCGTGACAGGTCTTGCCCAGATCTCCGGCGCCTCCGTCGGTCTGGTGGCTTACACGGACGAGATTGACGCCGACGCCTGCGCGAAGGCCGCCCGCTTCGTCCGCTTCTGCGATGCGTTCTCCCTCCCGGTTGTCACCTTCGTCAACGCCACGGAGTTCTCCTCCCTTCGCGAGGCGGTCAAGCTCTCCAACGCCTATGCGGAGACGACCGCCGCAAAGATCACCGTCATCACCGGCCAGGCCTACGGCCCCGTCTACATCGCGGTGGCCGGCCGCGGCGCGAACGCCGACTACACGATGGCCTGGGCCGACGCCGTCGTTTCGCCCATCGCTCCCGCCGCCGCCGCGCTGTTCCTGCACAACGGCGAGCTCAAGGGCGCGGACAAGCCCGTCGAGGCCCGCAAGGCTCTCATCGAGGAATACAAGGCCACGGAAGCGACTCCTCTTGCCGCTGCCGCTCAGGGCTACATTGAGGACGTGATTCTGCCCGAGGAGACCAGAGACCGCGTGATCGCCAACCTGGCCATGCTCTCGAGCAAGCGCGTTTCCACCCTGCCGAAGAAGCACAGCAACATTCAGCTGTAAGAGTGAATATTGTTAGGAGGACGTATCAATATGAAAAATCTGAAGATTACCGTCAACGGCGTTGCTTATGATGTTCAGGTCGAGGAGACCGGCGCTGCCGCTCCCGCCGCCGCTGCCCCGGCTCCGGCCGCCGCTCCCGCTCCCGCCCCGAAGGCCGCTCCCGCCGCCGCTCCGGCCCCGAAGCCGGCCGCTCCCGCCGCGGGCGCCGAGGTGGTCTCCAGCCCGATGCCCGGCACCATCGTCAGCGTGGCCGTGGCTCCCGGCAAGGCCGTGAAGAAGGGCGAGGTTCTCGTGGTTCTCGAGGCCATGAAGATGGAAAACGAGATCATGGCTCCGCACGACGCGACCGTGGCCGCCGTCCATGTCAACAAGGGCGACAGCGTCGAGTCCGGCACGGCTCTCGTCTCTCTCCAGTAAGAGCCGTCTTCGCACCCACATTTTTGAAAAGGAGAGAGATTTATGGCTAAGAAAATCGGGATTACCGAGACCGTGCTGCGCGACGCGCACCAGTCTCTGATTGCTACCAGAATGCCGATCGGCGATATGCTGCCCATCCTCGAGAAGCTCGACAAGGTCGGCTTCTATTCCCTGGAGTGCTGGGGCGGCGCGACGTTCGACTCCTGCCTGCGCTTCCTCAACGAGGATCCGTGGGATCGCCTGCGCACCATCCGCAAGATGTGCCCCAACACGAAGCTGCAGATGCTGTTCCGCGGCCAGAACATGCTGGGCTACCGCCACTATGCCGACGACGTGCTCGAGTATTTCGTGCAGCGCTCCGTCGCCAACGGCATCGACATCATCCGCATCTTCGACGCGCTCAACGATATCAAGAACCTGCAGACGGCCATCAAGGCCGCCAAGAAGGAGGGCGCCCACGCGCAGGTGGCGATCTCCTACACGACGGGCCCCGTCTTCACGCACGAGTACTATGTCGACTACGCCAAGCGCATCGAGTCCGCCGGCGCCGACTCCATCTGCATCAAGGATATGGCCGCCCTGCTCACGCCCTATGAGACCGAGGGCCTCGTGCGCGAGCTGAAGAAGGCCGTCAAGATTCCGATCCAGCTGCACACGCACTACACCTCCGGCCTGGCCTCCATGTGCATCATGAAGGGCGTCGAGGCCGGCGTCGACATCGTCGACACCGCGATGTCCCCGCTCGCGCTGGGCACCTCCCACGCGCCGACGGAGTCCATCGTCGCCGCCCTCAAGGGCACGGAGTACGACACGGGCCTCGACCTGGTTCTCCTCAACGAGATCCGCGAGTATTTCATGGGCCTGCGCAAGAAGTATATCGAGAGCGGCCTGCTCGACCAGAGCATGCTGGCCACCAACACCAAGGCGCTCATCTATCAGGTGCCCGGCGGCATGCTGAGCAACCTGCTCTCCCAGCTCAAGCAGGCCGGCAAGGCCGACCAGCTCGAGGACGTGCTGCAGGAGGTGCCGCGTGTCCGCAAGGATTCCGGCTATCCGCCGCTCGTCACCCCGACGTCCCAGATCGTCGGCACCCAGGCCGTGTTCAACGTGATCAACGGCGAGCGCTACAAGATGTGCACCAACGAGTTCAAGGACCTCGTCTCCGGCAAGTACGGCACCACCCCGGTGCCGGTGGATCCGGAGTTCGCGAAGAAGGTCAACGGCGGCAAGGAGATCATCACCTGCCGTCCCGCGGACCTGCTCGAGCCCGAGCTCGAGTCTCTGCGCAAGGAGTGCGCCGAGTGGATTGAGCAGGAGGAGGACGTCCTCTCCTACGCCCAGTTCCCGAAGGTGGCCCTCGACTTCTTCAAGAAGCGCCGCGACGCCAAGTATGGCATCGACGGAAAGCACGCGGACGCCGAGAAGGAGATTCATCCCGTCTGACGATAGAGCTGTATGCAAACGGCGCGGCAAATCTGCCGCGCCGTTTTTGGCGATCCGTGCCGCACGGCGTCAAATCGGCCTTTGAAGGTTGACAAGGCCCGCAAAAAGCTGGTATTATAAGTAATAATGCTCCGGCGCGGGCCGCCCTGGCGGCTCCGGGAGCGTTTCTCTCTTCAAATCTAAGACAGAATTGTGAGGATCCAGCCATGATACGCAGCATGACCGGCTTCGGGAGATGCGAGAAGGTCACCTCCTCCCACGCCGTTATCGTGGAGCTAAAATCCGTCAATCACCGCTATTTCGAGCTCTCCTCCCGCGTGCCGCGCGGCTACGGGTTTTTGGAGGAGAAGCTCAAATCGCACCTGCAGGCCCGGATCTCGCGCGGCAAGGTGGACGTCTACGTCTCCTACGAAACGCTTGAGGACGGGGAGGTGCAGGTGCAGGTCAACCACGACCTGGCCTCCGGCTATGTGGCCGCCCTGCACGAGCTGGCCCGCCGCTACGGCGTGAAGGAGGATCTCTCCGCCACGGCCCTCTCCCGCTATCCCGACGTGCTCACCGTGCGCCGCTCGCCGGAGGATGAGGACAAGGTCTGGGAGATCGTGCGCGGCGTGCTCGACGAGGCGCTCGCCTCCTTCCTCTCGATGCGGGAGGCCGAGGGCCTGCGTCTGCGCGAGGACGTTCTGCGCCGCGCGGAGACGATTCTCTCGATCGTCTCGCGCATCGAGGAGCGCTCCCCGCAGACGGTGGAGGAATACCGCGCGAAGCTGCAGGCCAGGCTCAACGAGATGCTGGCCGACGTCAAGCTCGACGAGCAGCGCATCCTGACCGAGGCCGCGATTTTCGCCGACAAGGTGGCCGTGGCCGAGGAGACGGTGCGCCTGCGCAGCCATTTCGAGCAGTTTTCGAGGATGCTCGAGAGCGGCGAGGCCGTGGGCAGGAAGCTCGATTTCATCGTGCAGGAGATGAACCGCGAGGCCAACACCATCGGCTCGAAGGCGAGCGATTCGGCGATCGCCTATATGGTGGTGGACATCAAGGCGGAGATTGAAAAGATCCGCGAGCAGATTCAGAACATTGAGTGACACGGCGCGTCCCGCCCGAGGGCAGGACAAAGCGGCCATGACGGCCCGGAGCTCTCCCGCCGCGGGGAGCCTTCGGGAAAGGAAAGGGTTGAGATGAAATGAAGCTGATCAACATCGGGTTCGGCAATATGGTTTCGGCGAACCGGCTGGTGGCGATAGTCAGCCCGGAATCGGCGCCGATCAAGCGAATCATCCAGGACGCCAAGGAGCGCGGCACGCTGATCGACGCGACCTACGGCCGCAGAACGCGCGCCGTGATTGTGACGGACAGCGATCATGTGATTTTATCCGCCGTGCAGCCGGAGACGGTGGCCAACCGTCTCAACGACCGCGACGACGATCTGACGGAGGAGGAATTGGAAGAAGATGAGCGCTGAGGGACTTCTGGTCGTGTTCTCCGGGCCTTCGGGCGCCGGCAAGGATACGGTGTTAAAGCGGCTGATGGAAAAGGAGCCGGGGATCCGCCTCTCGGTTTCCGCGACGACGCGCGGCCCGCGCGAGGGCGAGGTGGACGGGAAGGACTATCACTTCCTCACCCGCGAGCGCTTCGACGAGCTGGTGGCGAACGATAAAATGCTCGAGCACGCCGAATACTGCGGCAACTGCTACGGCACGCCGAGCGAGCCGATCGAGAGGTGGCAGGCCGAGGGCTGCGACGTCATCCTCGAGATCGAGGTGCAGGGCGGCTCTCAGATCAAGAAAAAGCGCCCCGACTGCGTGAGCATCTTTGTGCTGCCGCCCTCTCTGGAGGTGCTCGAGCAGCGCCTGCGCCGCCGCGGCACAGAGAGCGAGGAGGCCATCGGCAAGCGGCTGGCCGCCGCGAAGGCCGAGATCGCCCAGGCCCTGCGCTATGATTACATCATTGTCAACGACGATCTGGAGCCCGCCGTGGATCAGATGGCGGGAATCCTGCGCGCTGAAAAGCAGAAATCTGCGAGAAATAAAGATTTTATTGAGAGGATGCTGTGAGACTATGCTGAAGCCTTCTGCCGATTTGATTATCGATCCGAAGCAGAGCAGATATTCTCTGGTTGTCGGCGTCGCCAAGCGCGCCCGCCAGATTGTGGAGGAGGCCGAGAAGGACGGCCAGATCCTGATTGAAAAGCCGGTGGATCTCGCCGTGCACGACTTCATGGATGAGAAATACCGCCTGGTGGAGCACCCCATCGAGAACGACGACGTGACCGACGAGGAGCCCCCGCTGCAGGACAGCGGGGAGGAGACGCCTCAGGCCGGGGAGGAGCCCCAGGAATAAGGGGCGCCCATGAGAAAGGCCGCCAGAATTGCCGTCGAGAAGACGGCGTATCATTTTGACCGGGAATTCGATTATCGCATTCCGGATTCCCTGGCCGGGCGCGCCCTGCCGGGCTGCCGCGTGCTTGTGCCCTTCGGGGCGTCGAACGCGAAGCGGCTGGGCATGATCCTCGCGCTGGTGGACGAAGAGGAAACCAAAGAGCTCAAACCCCTTGCAGCGGTGCTTGATCAGGCACCGCTGCTTTCAGATGAGGGGATTCGCCTGCTCTACTGGCTCAAGGGGCGCTGCTTCTGCACGCTCTTCGAGGCCGCAAAGCTGCTGCTCCCGGCCGGCATCCAGTTCCGGCTGCGCACGGGCTATTGCTGCGAGCCGGGGCGGGAGACGTCCCCGGTGGAGCAGGAGGAGCAGGTGCTTCGCCTGCTGCGCGGCGCCGGCGAGCCGGTGCTGAGCGAGCAGCTGGAAAAAAAGCTCCCCTGGCTCTCAGGCGCTCCCCATTTCCTGGAGGGGATGGAGGAGAAGGGCCTGATTCGCCGCACGGAGATCCCGCTGCGCCAGATCGGCGACGCGACGCAGCGCATGGTCCGCCTGACGGGCCTCGAGCCGCCGCAGAAGCTCACGCCGAAGCAGAGGGCCGCCCTCTCCCTCCTCGAGGAGGGCAGGCAGGTCTCCCTCAAGGAGCTGTGCTACTACACCGGCGTCACCTCCGCCGTGGTGCAGGCGCTGGAGAAGAAGGGCCTCGTCGAGCTCTACGACCGCGAGATCTACCGCAACCCCTATGCGGACGCCTGTGAGACGTCCGATTTCGGGGCGGTCTCCCTCTCCGCGGAGCAGGAGCGCGCCTTCGGGGAGCTGCTGGCCCGCTACCGCGCGGGAAAGCCCGCCGCGGCGCTGCTTTTCGGCGTGACAGGCAGCGGCAAGACCTCCGTCTTCATGCGCCTGGCCGAGGAGGTGCGGCGCGACGGGCGCGACGTCATCGTCATGGTGCCGGAGATCTCTCTCACGCCGCAGACGGTGGCCCATTTTCACCGCCGCTACGGCAGCGACGTGGCCGTCTTCCACAGCGGCCTGACGCTCGCCGAGCGGCTCGACGAGTGGAAGCGCGTGCGCAGCGGGGAGGCCCACATCGCGGTGGGCACGCGGTCTGCCGTGTTCGCGCCCCTGTCGCGCATCGGCCTTGTCATCATGGACGAAGAGCAGGAGTACACGTACAAATCGGAGTCCTCGCCGCGCTACCACGCCAGGGAGGTCGCGAAGTTCCGCTGCGCGGAGCACAACGCCCTGCTGCTCCTGTCCTCCGCCACCCCGTCCGTGGAGAGCTATTACGCGGCGGAGAAGGGACGCTATCTGCTCGCCACGCTCCCCTCGCGGTATGGGCCTGCCGCCCTGCCGGAGGTGGAGATCCTCGATATGAACCGCGAGCTCGAGGAGGGAAACACCTCCGTTCTCAGCCGCCGGCTGTGCGAGGCGCTGGAGGAGAACCTGGAAAAAAAGCAGCAGGCGATTCTGCTCTTGAACCGGCGCGGCTATCACACCTTCGTCAGCTGCCGCTCCTGCGGCGAGCCGGTCTCCTGCCCGAACTGCAGCATCTCGCTCACCTACCACGCAGACAACGGCAGGCTTGTCTGCCACTACTGCGGCTATTCCCAGCCGATGCCGCAGCAGTGCCCGCACTGCCATGAGGATCGGCTGTACAGCGCCGGCTCCGGCACGCAGCGCGCCGAGGAGCAGCTCGCAGAGCTCTTTCCGCAGGCCAGGGTGCTCCGGCTCGACGCCGACGCCGCCATGTCGCGCGGGGCGTATGAGGAGAAGCTCTCGCGCTTTGCCGCCGGGGAGTACGATCTCATCGTCGGCACGCAGATGGTGGCCAAGGGCCTCGACTTCGAGAACGTGACGCTGGCGGCGGTGCTCTCCGCCGATCAGACGCTCTACAGCGACGATTTCCGCAGCTACGAACGCGCCTTCAGCCTGCTCACGCAGGTGGTGGGCCGCTCGGGCCGCGGGCGCTACAAGGGCCGGGCGATGATCCAGACGTACACGCCGGAAAACGGCATCTTCCGCCTCGCGGCCGACCAGGACTATCTCTCCTTCTACCGGGAGGAGATCAGCCTGCGCCGGGCGATGCTCTATCCGCCGTTCGTCGACATCTGCATGATCGGCTTTGTGGGCCAGCAGGAGGGAAAGGTGAGGGAGGCGAGCGCCGCCTTCCTCGCCCGGCTGCAGGAGCTCGCGGGGCGCGAGTACCCCTCCCTTCCGATGCGGGTGCTGCAGCCGACGCCCGCGGCGGTGGTGAAGGTGAGCGGAAAATACCGCTATAAAATTTTAATCAAATGCCGCAACAGCCGGGAACTGCGGGAGCTGCTCTCGCGCCTGCTGACCGCGTTCCCGCAGGAGCACCATTTTGCCGGCGTTTCCGTTTTCGCGGATATGAACCCGGATTCCGTCCTATAATAAGGCAGGCCCGCACTGTCCGCGCCTTGCGGGCTTGCCCGCATTCAAAAAGAAAGTGGGGATTTTATCATGGCGATTCGCAACATTGTAAAGAACGGCGACGAGGTCCTGACGAAGGTCTGCCGCCCGGTGGAGAAGTTCGACAAAAAGCTGGCCGTCCTGCTCGAGGACATGGCGGAGACGATGCACGCCGCCGACGGCGTCGGTCTGGCGGCCCCGCAGGTGGGCATTCTGCGCCGCGTGGCGGTGGTCGACATCGGCGAGGGCGTGATTGAGTTCGTGAACCCCGTCATCGTCGAGCAGAGCGGGGAGCAGGAGTGCGTTGAGGGCTGCCTCTCCTTCCCGGGCGAGTATGGCATCACCAAGCGGCCGTACCGCGTGCTGGTGCGCGCCCAGGACCGCAGCGGCAAGTTTTTCGAGCTCGCCAGCGAGGGCTTCCGCGCCGACGCCTGCTGCCACGAGATCGATCACCTCGACGGCATCAATTTCAAGGCCCACACCATCCGGATGCTGAGCCAGGAAGAATTGGAGAACATGAAATAATGCGCATTGTATTTATGGGTACCCCCGACTTTGCCGTGCCGAGCCTGCAGGCCCTGATCGACGCGGGCCACGAGATCTGCGCGGTGTATACGCAGCCCGACAAGCCCAAGGGCCGCGGCTACGTGCTCACGCCGCCGCCTGTCAAGGAGCTGGCGCTGCGGTATGCGATCCCCGTCGAGCAGCCCGCGACGCTGCGCGCTCCGGAGTCCTTCGGATCGCTGCAGGCGTATGCGCCGGAGCTCATCGAGGTGGTGGCCTACGGCAAGCTGCTGCCGAAGAACGTGCTGGAGCTGCCGCGCTGCGGGTGCGTGAACGTGCACGGCTCGCTGCTGCCGAAATACCGCGGCGCGGCCCCCATCCAGTGGGCCGTCCTCAACGGGGACGAGGTCTCCGGCGTGACGACGATGTATATGGCCGAGGGCCTGGACACCGGCGACATGATCTTCCGCGAGGAGACGGCGATCGGCCCCGACGAGACGGCGGGCGAGCTCTTTGACCGGCTGGCCGCCATGGGCGCCGCGCTTCTGGTGCGCACGGTGCAGGCCGTCGCCGACGGCAGCGCGCCGCGCACGCCGCAGCCGGAGGACGGCGGGGCGTACGCCTCGCAGCTCTCGAAGGAGCAGGCGCGGATCGACTGGAGCCGCAGCGCGCGCGAGGTGAAGAACCTGGTGCGCGGCCTCAACCCCTGGCCGGTGGCGCAGACCGTGTTCCGCGGCAAGCAGATGAAGGTTTTCCGCGTCTCCCTGCGGGACAGGGCGGACGCCGCGCCGGGGGAGGCCTGGACGGAGAACGGCGACTTTCTCGTGGCCTGCGGGGAGGGAGCCGTCTGTCTGGACGAGGTCCAGTATCAGGGCGGCAAGCGCATGCGCGGGAGCGATTTCCTGCGCGGGCACGCGCTGCGCCCCGGCGATCGATTGGGAGAAGACTGAACCGCTGCACAGGAGGAGGCCGCTTATGGGATTCTATTATTTTGATTACACGTATTTCGTCTATATGCTGCCCGCGCTGATTCTTTCCATGATCGCGCAGTTCCGCGTCAAATCGACCTTCGCGAAGTATTCCCGCGTCTCCTCGGCCCGCGGCATGACGGGACGCGACGCGGCGGAGGCCGTGCTGCGCTTCGGCTCCGTGCCGCAGGTGAGCATCCGCGCCGTTTCCGGCAGCCTGACGGACAATTTCAACCCGCGCACCGGGGTGATCAGCCTCTCGTCGCCCGTCTACGGCGTGGCGAGCATCGCCGCGGTCGGCGTGGCGGCGCACGAGGCCGGGCACGCGATTCAGCACGCCGTCGGCTACTGGCCGAACAAGCTGCGCTCGGCGCTGGTGCCCATCACCAACTTCGGGTCGCAGCTCTCGATGCCGCTCATCTTCATCGGCCTGCTGCTCCCGGTGCAGTACGACTTCGTCGTGCTCATCGGCATCGGCCTGTACAGCCTGATGGTGCTGTTCCAGCTGGTGACGCTGCCGGTGGAGTTCAACGCCAGCGCGCGGGCGCTCAAGGCCCTCGGCCAGGCGGGCATCCTCTATCCCAACGAGCTGCAGGACGCGGCCAAGGTGCTGCGGGCGGCGGCGATGACGTATGTGGCCGCGACCTTCACCTCGCTGATGACGCTGCTGCGCCTGCTGGCGATTGCGGGCAGCCGCAGGAGGCGCGACTGAGATGGATCAGGCACGGACTGCGGCCTTGGAGGCGCTGCTGCAGGTCGACGTCAACGAGGGCTACTCCAATCTTGTCCTCGACAAGACCCTGCGCGCGCACGGCCTCACGGGCCGCGACGCCTCCTTTGCCAGCACGCTGTTCTACGGCGTGCTGGAGCGGCGGCTGACGCTCGACTACGCGATCTCCCGCTTTTCCAGACTGCGCCTTTCGCAGCTCTCGCCGAAGGTGCTGGAGATTCTGCGGCTGGGCGCGTATCAGCTGCTTTTTCTTGACCGCGTGCCCGATTCCGCCGCGGTCAACGAGAGCGTGGAGCTCGCGAAGACGCAGGGGCAGGGGAAGGCCTCCGGCTTCGTCAACGGGGTGCTGCGCAGCCTGCTGCGCGGGCGGGAAAGCCTCTCCTGGCCGGACGACAGCGTCCGCTGTTCCTGCCCCGCCTGGCTGATCCGCCTCTGGCGCGCAGCCTACGGGGAGGCGCTGACGGCCTCGCTGCTCGAAAGCCTCGCGGAGCCGGCCCCCGTCTTTGTGCGGGTGAACACCTGCCGGACGACGCGGGACGCGCTGCGGGAGCGGCTTGCGGGCGAGGGCGTCGCCTCCCGGGGCACGGAAGTATCCCCGCACGCGCTGATCCTCGAAAAGCCCGGCTCGATCCCCGCGCTTTCGTCGTTCGGGGAGGGGCTGTTCCACGTGCAGGATCTCTCCTCCCAGCTGGCGGCCTGCGCGCTCGGCGCACGGCCGGGGGAGCGGGTGATCGACGTCTGCGCCGCCCCAGGCGGGAAGTCGTTCACCATCGCCGAGGAGATGGAAAACGAGGGCGAGCTTCTGGCCTTCGACAAATATAAGGGCAAGGTGCGCCTGATTGCTTCCGGCGCGCAGCGCCTGGGGCTGACCATCGTCCGCGCGGCGGCGCGGGACGCGGAGGCGCCCGGCGAGGCTCTGGCCCCGGCGGACCGCGTGCTCTGCGACGCGCCGTGCTCGGGCCTTGGCATCATCCGCCGCAAGCCGGAAATCCGCTATAAGGAGAAATCGACACTTGACAGCCTGCCGGATTTGCAGTACCGTATTCTCTGTGAGGCGTCCCGGCTTGTGAAGCCGGGCGGGACGCTGCTATATTCGACGTGCACGCTGTCTCCGGCGGAGAACGGGGAGGTGGCGGACCGCTTCCTGCAGGAGCACCGCGATTTTCTCCCCGCGCCGCTGCGGCTCCCGCAGGGGCTGGAGCGCGCCATTTCGGAGCCGGAGCATCAGCTGACGCTGTTTCCTCCCGTCCACGGGACGGACGGCTTCTTTCTCTCCCGCTTTCAAAAGGCTGCGCCGTGAAGGCCGCAGGGCTGCGGGCTCTTTCGGGAAGAGGATCGAAAACGCATAAAGGAAGATGAATTTGCTCGAAGATATCAAATCGAAAACATGCGGGGAGCTGCAGGCCGCGTTCCGGGAGTGGGGGCTGCCTGCCTTTCGCGCCAAGCAGGTGTTCCGCTGGCTGCAGCAGGGCGTCTCCTCCTTCGACGAGATGACGAACCTGCCCAGGGAGCTGCGCGCGAGGCTGGCGGAGCGCTACTACATAGCGGACGCCGCGGTCGTGCGCCGGCAGGTCTCCCGCCTGGACGGGACGGTCAAATATCTGCTGCGCCTGCGCGACGGCGAGCACGTGGAGTGCGTTCTGATGCGCTACCATCACGGGCTGTCGATCTGTATTTCCACGCAGGTGGGCTGCCGGATGGGCTGCACCTTCTGCGCGACGGGGAAGAGCGGCTTTTCGCGCAATCTCACGGCGTCGGAGATCCTCTCTGAGGTGCAGGCGGTGCAGAGGGACGCCGGGGAGCGGATCTCGAACATCGTGCTGATGGGTATGGGCGAGCCGCTGGACAACTACGACAGCGTGCTCCGCTTTCTGCAGCTCGTCTCCTGCGAGGAGGGGCTGAACATCGGCATGCGCCACATCTCGCTCTCCACCTGCGGCCTGGTCGACCGCATCGAAAGGCTGGCGCAGGAGAAGCTGCAGCTCACGCTCTCCGTCTCGCTCCACGCGCCGAACGACGAAATCCGCAATCAGACGATGCCTGTCAACCGCAAATGGAACGTGGAAGCGCTCCTGAACGCCTGCCGCTCCTACGCGGAGACGACGGGCCGGCGGATCTCCTTCGAGTACGCGATGATCAGCGGCGTCAACGACAGCGACGACTGCGCGCGGGAGCTGGCCTCCCGCCTGGAGGGCATGCTCTGCCATGTCAACCTCATCCCCGTCAACGATGTGACGGGGAATCATTACCGGAAAAGCTCTGTCGAACGGCAGAAGCGTTTTATATCCATTTTGGAAAAGAAGGGTATCACCGCCACCGTGCGGCGGACCCTCGGCTCCGATATCGACGCATCCTGCGGCCAGCTTCGCCGCCGGGTGGAAGAGGAGGAAACAGCTTATGCAGCTTTACGGGAAGAGTGACATCGGCCTGGTGCGCAGCTCCAACCAGGACCGCTTCGCCTGCGGCGAGCTGCCCGGCGAGGGCGCCTGGCTGGTGGTGTGCGACGGCATGGGCGGCGCGAACGGCGGCAACGTGGCGAGCCAGATTGCCGTGGAGAAAATCTCCTGGCAGCTCAAGTCTACCTATTGGAGGAATATTTCCTCCGACGGGATCAAGAATATCATCATCACGGCGATCTACCAGGCCAACCGGGCCATTTTCGAGAAGGCCAGGGCGGAGCTCTCTCTGCGCGGCATGGGAACCACGGTGGTCGCGGCGGTGGTGCGCGACGGCCGGGTGCATCTCGCGCACGCGGGAGACAGCCGGGCCTACCTCGCGTCCGGCTCCAGGCTGATTCGCGCGACGACGGACCACTCCATCGTGCAGGAGCTCGTCAACCGCGGCGACATCACCGAGGAGGAGGCGAGGGTGCATCCTCAGAAGAACATCATCACCCGCGTGCTCGGCGTGGAGCCGACCGTTGAAATCGATTACCAGGAGCTCGAAATCCATTCCGGCGATTCCCTGCTCCTCTGCACCGACGGCCTGACCAATTATGTGGAGGAGAGCGACATCCTGAGGCTGATGGCGAGCCCTCCGCAGGAGTGCTGCGAGGTGCTGATTTCCATGGCAAAGGACAGCGGCGGCGGCGACAATGTCACAATTGCGGCCGCAAAATACTGACTTTCTGATGGGAGTGACTGAGTATTGGATAAATATACCGGAAAGCGGCTTGACGGCCGTTATGAGATTCATGAGCTGATCGGCGTCGGCGGCATGGCGAACGTCTACCGCGCGCACGATCTCATTGACGACCGCACGGTGGCCATCAAGATCCTCAAGGACGAGTATCTCGGCAACGAGGAGTTCATCCGCCGCTTCAAGAATGAGTCGAAGGCGATCGCCGTGCTGTCGCATCCGAATATCGTGAAGGTGTACGACGTCAGCTTCGGCGACCGCATCCAGTACATTGTGGAGGAGTATATCGACGGCATCACGCTCAAGGATTACCTGAGCCAGCAGCGGGAGGTGAAGTGGAAGGAGGCCATCCATTTCACAATTCAGATCCTGCGCGCCCTTCAGCACGCGCATGAGAAGGGGATTGTGCACCGCGATATCAAGCCCCAGAACATCATGCTTCTGCAGGACGGCACCATCAAGGTGACGGATTTCGGCATCGCCCGCTTCTCCCGCAGCGAGACGCGCACCATGACGGGCAAGACAATCGGCTCGGTGCACTATATCGCGCCCGAGCAGGCCCGCGGAGATCTGACGGACGGGAAGGCCGACATCTATTCCGTGGGCGTCATGCTCTACGAGATGATCACCGGCCGCCTGCCGTTCGAGGCCGACAACGCCGTCTCTGTGGCGATTATGCAGCTGCAGGCCGATCCGAAGCCGCCGCGCGAGATCAACCCCTCGCTGCCGGAGGGCCTTGAGGAGATCACCATGAAGGCCATGCAGAAGGACCCGGCCCAGCGCTACCAGTCCGCCTCCGAGATGCTGCGCGACATCGAGGAATTCCGCCGCAACCCGAGCATCAGCTTCCAGTACAAGTATTTCGTCGACGAGAAGCCGACCAAGTATATCGACGCCATCAACACCGTCAAGAGCTCCGAGCCTCCCGTGTACAACGACAACTACGAGTATGAGGAGGTTGAGGAAAAGCGCAAGAAGAAGAGCGTGGCGCCCCTGATCATCACCGGCATCCTCGCCGCCTTCCTCATTGTGGCGGTCGCGCTCGGCGTGTCCACCGTGCTGCGCAGCTGCGAGACGGAGGAGGTCACGGAGTTCTATCTCGAGGACCTCGTGGGCCAGATGTACAACGACGTCGTCAACGATGAAAAATACGCCGGCAAGATCGTCTTCGAGAAGGAGGAGATCCAGAGCGCGGGCGACGAGGCGATCGGCCAGATTATGGATCAGAAGCCCTCCGGCAACATCAACGTGCGCGTGGGCACCACGGTGACGCTCTATGTCAACGCCGGCGGCGAGATGGTGGAGGTGCCCGACGTGACCTCCTACTCCCGCGCGGACGCGCAGTCCGTGCTCAAGAGCAGCAATCTCGACGCCCAGTTTGTCGAGATCTCCGACGACACCGTCGAGGAGGGCAAGGTCATCCGCACCGACCCTGCCGCGCACTCCTCCATCGCCAAGGGGGCCGTCGTCACGGTCTACCTGAGCAGCGGCCCCGCCGACACGACGGTGACGGTGCCCTCGAACATCATCGGCGTGGATCTTGACACGGCGCGCCAGCTTCTCGTGGAGGCCGGCCTCTCCGTGGGCACCACCACCCCGCGCGACGATACGGGCGAGGACGAGGGCATTGTGGTCGACGTCTCCCCGCTGCCGGGCATGAAGGTGGAGAAGGGCAGCAAGGTCGACCTCACGTACAGCTCCGGCAAGACGAGCGAGAAGGAGCTCGACGTCGCCGTGGAGCTGCCGTCCGATGTATCCTACGATCTTTCGCTCAAGGCGTATATCGATGGCACCCTTGTCAAGGAGGCCGTCGTGAACCCGATGTACGGCGGCACCTACACGCTCTCCTTCAGCGGCACGCAGCAGCAGGAGCTGACGGTGGAGCTCAACGGGATGAAGTACCGTGTCTACACGCTCAATTTTGACACAGGAGAGGTTCTGCTCAAGGAGACGTACCTCTTTGTCGACGTCACCTCGGAGCCTCCTGCTTCGGAACCTCCCGTTTCCGAGGATCCGTTCGTCAGCGAGCCGGAGCCGCTCGTGCCCATCACGCCCTCGGACGACTGAGATGGAGCAGGAACGGATCGGGCTGATCCTCAAGGGGATCGGCGGCTTCTACTACGTGCAGGCGGGCGACGCCGTCTATGAATGCAGGGCCAGGGGCGTCTTCCGCAAAAACGCCATCACCCCCCTGGCGGGCGACCGCGTCAGGCTTCAGCTGGAGGAAAACCAGTCTCCCGTGATAGCGGAGATTCTGCCGCGGAAAAACTCCCTCATCCGCCCGCCGATGGCGAACCTCGACCAGCTTGTCCTGGTGGCGGCCACGTGCGACCCGGCTCCGAGCACGCTCGTCATCGACAAGATCATCGCGGCGGCGGAGGACAAGGGGATCGAGCCGGTGCTGGTGATCTCCAAGATCGACCTCGAGCAGGCCGAGTGGCTGCGCGAGATCTACGAGCCGATCGGCTTTCCGGTGATTCTCGTCTCCTCTGCGACGGGCGAGGGCGTGGAGCGGGTGAAGAGCCTTCTGCGCGGGAAGGTGACGGCCTTCACCGGGAACTCCGGCGTGGGCAAGTCCACGCTGCTCAACCGGATCGATCCCCGCCTCGGGCTCGAAACGGGGGAGATCAGCCGCAAGCTCGGCCGCGGCCGCCACACCACGCGCCAGGTGGAGCTGTTCCCGCTCGAGGGCGGCGGCTATGTGGCGGACACGCCCGGCTTCTCCGCCATCCAGATGGAGCGCTACGACGTGGTGCGCAAGGAGCAGCTGCCCTATTGCTTCCGCGAGTTCGTCCCCTTTCTCGACCAGTGCCGGTTCCCGTCGTGCTCCCACACGTGCGAGAAGGGCTGCGCCGTCCTCGAGGCGGTGCGGGAGGGGAAGATCAGCCGCTCCCGCCACGAGAGCTATGCGGCGCTGTATCAGGAGGTCAAGGATTGGAAGGAATGGAAGAAGTGAAAACGTGCCTTGTCATCGGGGCCGCCCCCCTGCGGGATCCGCAGTCGCTGCGGCGGCTGTACCGGCCCGGGCTCTTCACCGTCTGCGCGGACGGCGGCCTGCGCCGGGCGCAGCAGTGCGGCATCAGGCCGGATCTCGTCGTGGGCGACTTCGACTCGTTCCAGGGCGAGCCGCCGGCGGATCTGCCTGTCGTGCCGCTGAACCCGCGAAAGGACGATACCGACATGCTCGCGGCCGTGAACGCCGGCCTTGAGCGGGGCTGCCGCCGCTTTCTGCTGGCCTGCGGCCTCGGCGGGCGGCTCGATCACTCCTATGCCAACCTCTGTGTGCTGCACCGCCTGCACGCCCTCGGCTGCGAGGCTGTGCTCTTCGGAAACGGGGAGGAGGCCTGCCTCGTGGGAGAGGGGGAGACGCGCAGCTTTTCCTGCGCGGTGGGGACGACCGTCTCCGTGTTCCCGTTTGCCTGCAGCGTGTGCCGCGTCAGCTATACCGGCATGCGCTATCCGCTCGACGGCGGCGAGCTCTTCTCCGATCTCTCCTCCCTGCCGATGGGCGTGAGCAACGTGGCGGAGGAGACGCCCTGCTCGGTGACGGTGCACAGCGGCCTCGCCCTCGTGCTCTGCACGCCGGATCCCGACGCGGTCTCCCGCGACAACTGAATCGACAAAAAGACGTCCGGCGGTCCGGACGTCTTTTTTGCGTCTTTAGAGGATGATGCAGATCAGGCCGCTGCAGCCCTCGTTGATGATGCGCTCGATCGTCTCGCGCAGCTTGTCGCGGGCGTCGGAGGGCATGCGGTAGAGCTTGTTGTGCAGGCCCTCGTTGACGAGCTCGTGCAGGCTCTTGCCGAAGATGTTCGATTCCCAGATCTTCGCCGGGTTTTCCTCGAACTCGCGCAGCAGGTATTCGACCAGCTCCTGCGATTGCTGCTCGGAGCCGACGATGGGGGTGACCTCGGTGGTGATCTGCGTCTTCATCATGTGGACCGAGGGGGCGGAGGCCTTGAGACGGATGCCGTATTTCCCGCCCTGGCGGATGATCTCGGGCTCCTCGAGGCTGAGCTCCTCGAGCCCCGGCATCACGATGCCGTAGCCCGTGCTCTGCACCTCGTCGTAGGCGTCCTTGATCTTGTCGTACTGCTTTTTCATGCGGGCAAAGCCCATCATGCAGCTGAGCAGCTCGCCCTCGTCGTTGATGCTCAGCCCGGTGCGCTCGCCGAGCACGCGGTAGAAGAGGTTCGGCTGCAGGGAGACGGCCAGGCGCGTGCGCCCGCTGCCGAGATCGATGCTGGCGATGGCGGCGCCCGTCACATAGTCGCAGCGCTCGATCTGGCCGATGGCGCTGTTGAGCTCGCGGATGCGCTGCAGCTTCACCGCCGCCTGCTGGATGGCCGTATAGACGGAGGAGCGCAGCCAGTGGTCCGCCTCCAGCCCGGCGATCCACTTGGGCATCTCGATGCTGATCTCCCGCACGGGGAACTCATAGAGGATCTGGGCCAGGATCTGGCGGATCTGGCTCTCCTGCGCGTCGAGGCAGTTGATGGGGAGGACGGGCACGCCGTAGCGCGCAGAGAGCTGGGAGGCCGCCGTCTGCGCCGCCTCGGTATCCGGCTCCACGCAGTTGTAGATGACGATGAAGGGCTTGTTGATCTCCTTGAGCTCGCTGATGACGCGCTCCTCGGCCTCCTCATACTCGGCGCGCGGGATATCGCTGATGGAGCCGTCCGTGGTGATGACGAGGCCGATCGTCGAGTGCTCCGTGATGACCTTTTTGGTGCCGATCTCCGCCGCCATATTGAAGGGGATCGGCTCCTCATACCAGGGCGTCATGACCATGCGGGGCTGATCGTTCTCGATGTAGCCGAGGGCGCTGGGTACGATATAGCCCACGCAGTCGATCAGCCGCACGGAGAAGGCCGCGCAGTCGTCTATTTTCACGTTCACGGCCTGCTCGGGGATGAATTTCGGCTCGGTCGTCATGATGGTGCGCCCCGCCGCGGACTGGGGCATCTCATCGACGGCGCGGCCGCGCTTGTGCTCCTCCTCCATGTTCGGCAGCACAATCGTGTCCATAAACTTCTTGATGAAGGTTGATTTGCCCGTGCGCACGGGGCCGACCACGCCGATGTAGATGTCTCCGTTGGTGCGCTCCGCGATGTCGCGGTAGATGCTGCGATCTTCCATTGTTCTTCCCCCCTCAATTGGACTGCATGGGAATCAGAAGCATTCCCTTGGTTTCCATCTTTTCGCATTCCAGATCGTTCTCGCGCTGAATGGCCTCCATGGAGGTGCAGTAGCAGCGCGCGATATCCCAGAGCGCCTCGCCGGGCTCCGCGTAGTAGAGGATGAGGGCGGCGGAGCTGTCGCGCTCCCTGGGCTTTGTCTCGTCGGCGTGGGCCGCCTCCACCATGCGGCAGCTGCGCTTGGCAAACACAGAGCCGCACACGGCGATCTCCGCCTTGACCTCCAGCTCGCTGCCTGTCAGCCGGTAGCTCATCGCGGCCAGGCTGGCGTCGGGGTCGCAGCGCAGCTCGCCCTCTCCGGCGAAGGGCCGCTTATACTGAAAATCGGAGACGCGCTCCCAGTAAAACGGCTTGCCGTCCGCGCCCACCGCCAGCATGCAGACGCTGAATTTGCCGTCGAGCGCCAGGCCGCTCTCCTCGCGGGCGGGGGAGACAGAGCACAGCTCGCTCCAGACGTCGATGACGCGGGAGACCTCCTGCTCCAGCGGGAAGACGGCCTTTGCCACCATGCTGTCGCCGAAGATCTCCATCAGCTCCTCCACGGCCTTCTGCTGGTATTCGAGCGTCATCTCATATTTTCTCGAGTAGGCGTCGGAGACGACGACCGTCTGCCTGTTCTGGTAGGCGGTCACGTCGGCGCACAGGCGGATCTGGGCGTCGAAAAAGACCTTGCCGCCGGAATAGTCGTTTTTGATCTGCACGTCCGTCCCAACCACAGAGAGGCGCACGTCACTGCGGTCCTCCTCTGAGATGCCCTCACAGTCGAGCATCTGCGTGAAGGGAATCGAATACTCCATCGTCTCCAGAGAGGCGTTCTCCACGGCGGCATAGAGCAGGTGCAGGGTGACGTCTCCCTTGACCATGAGCTTGTTCTGGATCACCTTATAGTCCTGCAGGTTGACGACGGCCCCGCTGTAAAGAAGGGTTTCGGCCTCCGGCTTGCTGGCGGGCAGCTCGAGCACCTCCTCCACATGGAAGCCCTGCACGCAGAAGGAGGACATGCGGCTGTAGGGCACCTCGCGGGAGCGCTGCTCGATGTCGTCTCCCAAAATGGAGCAGACGGCCTCGCAGTCTGTGCGGCCGTACACGCGGGCGCAGACGGAGAAGGAGCCGTGCACGTCGAGCCGCCTCGAGCTTGCCGCGCGGCAGTTGATGTACTCCACCCGCGCAAAGGCCTTGACCTTGCCGCGCTCGATCGTCTTCTTGAGCGGCATCACGCAGGAGAAGGGCGCGCTGCTCTCGCAGCAGCGGACGCAGCCGCTCTCGGCGTCGAGATAGAGCACCTTCACCGTGTACGTGCCGCCGATCTCCAGCCGCTCGCCGGAGAGATTGCGGTCGAGAATCCGCGGATAGACCTGGCACTTGAGGATTTTCTGAATGTCGGGGCAGTAGTCGGGGAGCGAGATATCAAGGTCGACCGACTGCTCCTGGCACCCGTCATAGAGCAGGTCGATGACGCTGAGCGGATTTCGTTGCGCCGTGTAGTCCATAGAGGCATCCTCCCTTTTTCGTTTCTACCCCAATGGTATTCGCCCGTTCCCGGCGATATGCAGAAAAGCCCCGCCGCGCACAAAAAATGCGCGGCGGGGCGCTGCTCAAAGCTCATTGCGCCGGATATGGAACATTCTGCGCAGGAAAAATCCGAGGAACCGGGAGCTTCTGACGACGACAACCTTCATCACGATGTACCAGCCTTTCCTGAGATATGTCGGCGCGGGTCAGCGGCGAATGAGGCAGCAGCCCAGCCAAATCAGGATGGCGGAGATCAGAAAGAACAGCAGGCCGCTCGGGCAGAAGCACGAGATCATCAGGCCGATTCCAAACGCGATAACGCAGGGCGCCCTGCAGCACCGTCCGCCTCTCATCACCTCTCACCGCCTCTCCTTCTGCTTCCATACTATCTTCCCGCCCGTGATTTGGTGACAGAAAAATGAAGGGGAGGCGGGAAAAAGCCGCACCGGGCCGCCCCTTTCTTGCTTCGGAGCGTTCATAATGAAGGAAAATGCTATCTTTCCTTCAAATCATTCGGCAAAATCTCGAAAATACGGCGATTTTGCGGTCGTAGATCGTCGTATCATCCGGAAAATAAGATTTTGGGAGAATGATCTTGCAAAAAATGGCGCTACACCGTATAATAAATAGGCTGGTATATTGTCAGAATACGAACGCGATAACGGGGGAATTGACAGATGTTTCAGATTGTACAGAAAAAGCGTTTGAACGACAGCATGACGCAGATGCGGGTGGCGGCTCCCTTCGTCGCGCGCAAGGCGCAGGCCGGTCAGTTCATTATTCT
Organism: uncultured Clostridia bacterium; assembly: GCA_944383955.1. Classification (GTDB taxonomy): domain Bacteria; phylum Bacillota; class Clostridia; order Oscillospirales; family Acutalibacteraceae; genus Caccousia. The sequence goes on along the minus strand of CALWRP010000032.1, from coordinate 16,499 downwards.
GCGCGTCAACGAGTACGGCGAGCGCATCCCGCTCACGATCGCCGATTACGACAGGGAGGCGGGCACCGTCGATATCATCTTCCAGAAGGTGGGCAAGACGACGCTGCTGCTCGACACGCTCGAGGAGGGCGACTCCATTCTCGATTTCATCGGCCCTCTCGGCAAGGCTTCCGAGCTCGAGGGCTACCGCTACGCGGCCGTCGTCGGCGGCGGCGCGGGCTGCGCGATTGCGTATCCGCAGGCCAAGGCCCTGCACGCGCTCGGCGCGAAGGTGGACATGATTGCGGGCTTCCGCAGCAAGGATATCATCATCCTCGAGGATGAGATGAAGGCCGCCAGCGACGGGCTCTACCTGATGACGGACGACGGCTCCAACGGCAACAAGGGCTTCGTCACGGACGCGCTCAAAAAGAACATCGAGGCGGGCGCGAAGTATGACCTTGTGGTGGCGATCGGGCCTCTGCCGATGATGAAGGCCGTGTGCAGCCTGACGAAGGAGTACGGCATCAAGACGATCATCAGCATGAACAGCATCATGATCGACGGCACCGGCATGTGCGGCGGCTGCCGCGTGACGGTGGGCGGCGAGACGAAGTTCGCCTGCGTCGACGGCCCCGACTTTGACGGCCACCTGGTCGATTTCGACGAGGTTATGAAGCGCTCGAGAACGTATGCGGAGCTCGAGAAGGAATCCACAAGGGAATTCAACTGCCGCCTGATGAAGCAGGCGGAGCAGTAAGCGGAGGGAACAGCCATGCCGAATATGACGATGACAAAGACGCCGATGCCGGAGCAGCAGCCGGACGTGCGCAACCATAATTTTGAGGAGGTCGCCCTGGGCTACACCGAGGAAATGGCGGTGGGCGAGGCGCAGCGCTGCCTCAACTGCAAGAACAAGCCCTGCGTGAGCGGCTGCCCCGTGCTCGTGCCGATCCCGGAGTTTATCGCCCATGTGGCCAAGCGCGAGTTTGAGGAGGCCTATCAGGTGCTGACGCGCGCCACCTCGCTGCCCGCCGTCTGCGGCCGCGTCTGCCCGCAGGAGACGCAGTGCGAGAGCAAGTGCGTGCGCGGCATCAAGGGCGAGCCGGTGGGCATCGGCCGCCTGGAGCGCTTTGTGGCCGACTGGCACATGCAGAACAGCAAGGAGGCCCCGAAGAAGCCTGAGAGCAACGGCCACAGGGTGGCTGTGATTGGCGCCGGCCCGGCCAGCCTGACGTGCGCCGGCGATCTGGCGAACATGGGCTACGAGGTCACGGTCTACGAGGCGCTGCACACGGCCGGCGGCGTGCTGATGTACGGCATCCCGCAGTTCCGCCTGCCCAAGGAGATTGTGCAGAAGGAGATCGACGGCCTGCGCGCGAAGGGCGTCACCATCCTCACCGACATGGTGATCGGCAAGGTGCTCACGCTCGACGAGCTGTTCGCCGACGGCTTCGAGGCCATCTTCATCGGCAGCGGCGCCGGCCTGCCGAACTTCATGCACATCCCCGGCGAGGGCCTGGTGGGCACCTATTCCGCGAACGAGTTCCTCACCCGCGTGAATCTGATGAAGGCCTACCGCCCCGAGTACGACACGCCGATCCTGCGCCCGAAGAACGCCGCGATTGTCGGCGGCGGCAACGTGGCGATGGACGCCGCCCGCACGGCCAAGCGCCTGGGCGCGGAAAACGTCTATATTGTTTACCGCCGCAGCGAGGCCGAGATGCCCGCGCGTGCGGAGGAGATCCACCACGCGAAGGAGGAGGGCATCGAGTTCCGCCTGCTGACGAACCCGGTGGCCATCCACGGCGACGAGAACGGCAAGGTCTGCTCGATGGAGTGCGTGGAGATGGAGCTCGGCGAGCCGGATGCCTCCGGACGCCGCCGCCCGATCGAGAAGAAGGGCTCGAACTTCGAGCTGCCGATCGACTGCGCCATCATCGCCATCGGCAACAGCCCGAACCCGCTGATTCCGGCCAACACCGCCGGCCTGGAGGTCAACCGCCGCGGCTGCATCGTGGCCGACGAGGAGACCATGGCCACCAGCGTGCCGGGCGTCTACGCCGCGGGCGACGCGGTGAGCGGCGCGGCCACCGTCATCCTCGCGATGGGCGGCGGCAAGCGCGCGGCCAAGTCCATCGACGAATACATCCGCTCGAAATCCTGATTGCAGGGAGCGCCGGCGGCAGCGTCTGTTTGAGGGCGCTGCCGCCTTTTTGCGCCCGCGCGGGCGCTTTCATCGCCGCGGGGGACTAATCCGCCGGCCGCCCTCATATAGATGGGAGAAAGCGAAGGAGGGAGGGCTTTGACGGTGTACGAGCCAAGCGAGCTTCCGGAGACGGAGTGGGATGAACGGTACAGGGAAATGCGCAGAAGGCCGGCCGGACGGCGGCGGACGAGACCGGCGGGCGGAGAGGGGGCTCGCCAGCGCGGCGGCCACCTGCTGCTGGCGGTGCAGGTGATCGGCTGCTCCGCCGTTTTGCTGGCGGCCCTGGTGCTGCGCCTCGTGGGCGGGGAGTGGTTCTCCGCGGCGCAGGCCTGGTATTGGGAGCACCTGAACAGCAGCATCGTCGCGCAGGAGGACTGGGACGAGGTGGAGACGCGGATTCTGGAGCTCGTCCCGGAGGGGGAGGCCCCGCAGGCGGAGAGCGCCTCCGCCGCCCCGTGAGCTTTTCGCTCTGCGGCCGCCGCGTGACGATCACCTTCCCCTTCACGGCCCTGGTGGCCTTCGCGCTCTTCTGCGACGCGCGCGGCACCGTGCTGGCGGGGCTGGCTGCCGCCGCCTGCCACGAGGCTGGCCACCTGCTGGCGATGGCGCTGCTCGGCGCGCCGGTGACGGCCTTCCGCTTCACCGCCTTCGGCGTCGAGCTGGCGCGCGGGGAGGGAGGGCGCGCGGGCTACCTGGCGGACGCCCTCGTCTCCTTGTCCGGGCCGCTGGGGAACCTCCTTGTGTGGCTGGTGTGCGCGCTGGCCGGGCAGGGGGCGTCCGCCTTTGCCCAGGGGAACCTTTTGCTGGCCGGAATGAATTTGCTGCCCGCGGAGTCGCTCGACGGCGGGCAGCTTTTGTTTTCCCTGCTCTGCCCCGTTCTGGGGGTGGAGCGCGCGGGGCGCGCGGCGCAGCTCGTCTCCTTTGCCGTTTTGCTGCCGCTTGCCGCCCTCTCGTTCCTCGTGCTCTTCCGCTCGCGGCAGAACGTTTCGCTGCTGCTCGTCACGCTGTATCTGATTGGCCTGCTGTGCAAGCGCGGGCGCTTTTTCTGAGGAGGAATGCCGCGATGGAGCTTTTCAGTGAATTGCAGAGGGCCGCGGCCGAGGCCGGACAGGAGGCCGCGCGGCAGCTGGGCAGGCTCGGCAGGCAGGCCGGGGCAGGCGCGCGGCTGCTGCAGGCCAGGCGGGAGCTGCGGGCGCAGTATGAGGCGATCGGCAGGGCCTGCTGGGAGCGGTTCCGCCGGGAAGCGGAGCCGCTCTTTCCGCGGGAGCTCTCGCGCATCCGCGCCCTTGAGGAGGAGTGCCGCCGCCTCGAAGAGAGCCTGTGCGGGGAGCGGCCGGCGGACGGCGAAGCGCGCGGCGCTCCCGGAGACGGGGAGGAGAACGGGCGCGGGCAGCCGCGGTGAAAAGGGGCAAAGGGGCGGGCGGGAACGGGAAAACCGCCCGCGCAGGCGGAAATCCATTGCAATGACGCGCAAAATGAGATATAATAAATAGAATTCTGCCGCCGCACCGGGGAACCGGGGGACGGCGGGGCAAACGCGGCGCAGGCCGCGCAGTAAGCAGGGCCGAGCCGCGCCGTCCGGCGGCGGGGAGGGCCTGCGGGAGAATAGGAGAAATGGCATGGTTCCCGGTCTTGAAAAAATCCTGCTGAAGGTGCAAAAGCCAGGACGGTATGTGGGAGGGGAGCTCAACAGCGTCGTCAAGGACAAGGACGGCGTCGACGTGCGCTTCGCCTTCTGCTTTCCCGATATCTACGAGGTGGGCATGTCCCATCTCGGCATGAAGATTCTCTACAGCCTGCTCAACCGGATGGAGGGCGTGTGGTGCGAGCGCGTGTTCGCCCCGTGGACGGATATGGAGGCCCTCATGCGCGAGCGCGGGATTCCGCTCTACGCGCTCGAGAGCGGCGACCCGCTCTCGGAGTTCGACATCGTCGGCTTCACGCTCCAGTATGAGCTGAGCTACTCGAACGTGCTCAACATGCTCGAGCTGGCGGGGATTCCGCTTTTGCAGTCCGAGCGCCGCGGCCTCTCGCAGCTGGTGGTGGCGGGCGGGCCCTGCGCCTGCAACCCCGAGCCGCTGGCCGACTTTGTGGATCTGTTCTTCATCGGCGAGGGCGAGGAGGTCGACTGCGAGCTGGTGGAGCTCTACCGCGCGCACAAGAAAAAGGGCTCCTCGCGCGAGGCGTTTTTGCGGGAGGCCGCGCGCATCCCCGGCGTGTATGTGCCCTCCCTCTATGAGGTGACCTACGGCGGGGACGGCACCATCGCCTCCATCCGCCCGCGGGACGGCGCGCCGGAGAAGGTGACGAAGCGCCTGATGCTCGACATGGACCGCTCCTTCTTCCCGGAGAGCTTCGTCGTGCCCTACCTCGAGATCGTCCACGACCGCGCGGTGGCGGAGGTTTTCCGCGGCTGCATCCGCGGCTGCCGCTTCTGCCAGGCTGGCTTCCTCTACCGCCCGCTGCGGGAGAAATCGGTGGACGTGATTGACAGGCAGTGCCGCTCGCTGTGCGAGACGACGGGCTACGACGAGATTTCGCTCTCCTCGCTGAGCACGAGCGACTATTCCCGCCTCAACCCGCTGCTGGATCAGCTGCTCACCTGGACGCCGGGGGAGAAGACGGGCATCTCGCTGCCCTCCCTGCGCGTCGACAATTTCTCCACCGAGGTGATGGACAAGATCAGCTCCGTGCGCCGCAGCGGCCTGACCTTCGCCCCGGAGGCCGGCACCCAGCGCCTGCGCGACGTCATCAACAAGAACGTCACGGAGGAGGAGCTGATGAAGACCGTCGCCACGGCCTTCTCCGGCGGCTGGAGCTCCGTCAAGCTCTATTTCATGATCGGCCTGCCCACGGAGACGATGGACGACGTGGCCGGGATTGCGGCCCTGGGGCAGAAGGTGGTGGACGCCTTCTACGCGAACCCGGAGAAAAAGAAGGGCCGCGGCGTCTCCGTGACGCTGAGCGCGTCCGGCTTTGTGCCGAAGGCCTTCACCCCCTTCCAGTGGGAGCCGCAGGACACCATCGAGCAGCTGCACGAGAAGCAGCGCCATCTCGTCAGCTCGGTGACGACGCGGAAGATCACCTGCAATTACCACGACGCCGACACCAGCTTCATGGAGGCCGTGTTCGCGCGCGGCGACCGCCGCCTCGGCCCGGTGCTGCTCAAGGCGCACGAGCTCGGCTGCAAATTCGACGGCTGGAACGACTATTTCTCGCTGGCCCGCTGGCGGCAGGCGTTCGACGCATGCGGCGTTGTGCCGGAGTTCTACGCCAACCGCCGCCGCAGCTTCGACGAGATCCTGCCCTGGGACCACATCGACTACGGCGTGACGAAGGACTTCTTCCGCCGCGAATGCGAGAAGGCCTATGCGGCTGCCACGACGCCGAATTGCCGCGAAAAGTGCTCCGCCTGCGGCGCGGCCTGCTTCCAGGGAGGGATCTGCCATGAAAACCGTTAGAGTCTGGTTCCGCAAGACGGGAGCCGCGCGCTATATCTCCCACCTCGATCTGACGCACTGCATGGCGCGCGCCCTGCACCGCTCGAGGATCCCGCTGTGGTATACGCAGGGCTTCAACCCGCGGGCGCACATGGTCTTCGCCCTGCCGCTGCCGCTGGGCATGGCCGGAGACCGCGAGTGCGTCGACATCCGCATTGAGGAGGAGCGGATCACCGCCCTGGAGGTGAAGGAGCGGCTGCAGCGCGCGCTGCCCGCCACGCTGCCCGTCTTCGACGTCACCGAGCCGAAGATGAAGCCGGGCAAAATCGCCTGGGCCTCCTACCGCCTGCTCCTGGAGCCGGAGGAGGGGGACGCGCGCCGGCTCGAAGAGCAGCTCGAGGCCCTGCTGGGGCAGGAGGAGATCCCCGTGGAGAAGCACACGAAGAGCGGCATGGCCCATTTCGACTTAAAGCCCTACCTCGGCGAGCTTTCGCACCGGGTGGAGGGGGACGCGCTCCTTCTCGAGCTCATGCTGCCCGCCGGAAGCGAAAAGAACATCTCTCCCTATCTGCTCACGGAGGCGCTCGAGAGCCAGCGGGACGCCCGCTTCTGCTGCCGCGCGCGCCGCGTCAATCTGTATGATCTGGAGCGAAATGTTTTTGAATGATCTGCAATCGTGTGGCAAATTGCCACTTGCATTCACGGGCTCCGTGTGGTACAATATATGAGCATTTCAGACACCGCCACTCCGGTGGGGGTTAACATGGCGGCAAACTTTCACCGCTGTGTTAAAGCGGGTATTCCTCTGCGGTGCAGCGACACGCGCACGAATGCCTGATTTTTTTAGGAGGAATAGAGAAATGGACGCATTGAAAATGATTGCTCAGGATTCCGCCAAGAAGGAAATTCCGCAGTTCGACATCGGCGACACCGTTCGCATCGATGTGAACATCCGCGAGGGCGAGCGCGAGAGAATCCAGGTGTTTGAGGGTACCGTCATCGCCCGCAAGGGCAGCGGCATCTCCGAGACCTTCACCGTTCGCCGCGTGTCCTACGGCGTCGGTGTGGAGAGGGTTTTCCCCATCCATTCCCCCAACGTCAAGGCCGTCTCCATCGTCCGCAAGGGCCGTGTGCGCAGAGCGAAGCTGTACTTCCTCCGCGACAGAGTCGGCAAGGCCGCCAAGGTCAAAGAGCAGATCAAATAAGAATGCAGGGAGAAAGGGACATGGAGATGTCCCTTTTTTTCTTTTATCCTGTGCAACGGGAGGTTGCGGTCATGTCAAATCAAACGCAGGCGGAGCGCGGCGGAGCCGTGCAGGCCGTCTATGAGTGGCTGGAGGCGCTCGGAACCGCCATCATCATCGCCATGGTTCTGTTCACCTTTGTGATTCGCGTCAACGAGGTTCGCGGCGACTCGATGCTGCCGAACTACACCGAGGGCACGCGCGTGATTGTGCAGACGCTCGGCTACCGGCCCGCCGCCGGGGACGTGGTGGTGATCGACGCCACCCACACGCCGCTCGACGAGTTCGTCATCAAGCGCGTGATTGCCACCGAGGGGCAGACGGTCGACTTCGACGCCTTCGGGACCGTCCTGGTGGACGGGGAGCCGCTCGACGAGAGCGCCTATCTTGCCGGGGTGGAGACGTATGCCTACGATCTCGAGTTCCCGCAGACCGTGCCCGAGGGCTGCGTTTTCGTGCTCGGCGATAACCGCGGAGCCTCCACGGACAGCCGCTCCGCCGATCTGGGCATGGTGGACGCGCGCTATGTTGTGGGAAAGGTGCAGCTCGCCTTCGGCGGCTGAGACTGGCAGAAACAGGGGGGACAAGGCTTGCTGGGACGTACCGTTGGGCGGCACTACCGCAAAAGGGAGCCGGGCGCCGGCCCGGTCGTCCGGAATTGCTATGAATGGATGGAGGCGCTGATTTCCGCCATCATCATCCTTGTCGTCGCCTTCACCTTCTTTTTCCGCGTGGTCAACGTGAGCGGGCCGTCCATGCTGCCCACGCTCGAATCCGGCGACCGCGTGCTCATCTCGATGCTGCTGCACGAGCCCCAGGCGGGAGACGTGGTCGTCATCACGCGCACCCAGGGGCTGGATCAGCCGATCATCAAGCGCGTCATCGCCACCGAGGGGCAGACGGTGGATATCGATACGGAGAACGGCGTCGTTTTCGTGGACGGGGAGCCGCTCGACGAGAGCGCCTACATCGAGAACGGCATCACCACGCAGCCCTGCGACTATACCTTCCCGCTCACCGTGCCGGAGGGCCACGTGTTCGTCCTCGGCGACAACCGGGCCGTCTCCAACGACAGCCGCAGCAGGGATGTGGGCATGGTGGACGAGCGGTATATCATGGGGAAGGCGGAATGGATCCTTTTTCCCTTCCAGAGGTTTGGAAGCATCACATGATTCAAGGGGAGGCAGGGCCGCGCTTTGCCGCGCCGTCCTCGCCGGGCCCGGGGGCCGGAAGCCTGTTCCGGCGCATCTGCGGTCCCGGGCGGAGAGCTGCGCGGCGGAAACGGCCCTGCCCCCGTGTTTTAGAAAGGCTGAACAGCGAATATGATGAAGAGAGAACAACAGCCGCGCGAGTCCGAGGCCGTGTCCATCCAGTGGTTTCCCGGCCACATGACGCGCACGAAGCGGCAGATGGAAAAGTGCATCCGCCTCGTCGACGCCGTGGCCGAGATTGTCGACGCCCGCGTGCCGGTCTCGAGCCGCAATCCTGTCCTGCACAAGCTGACGCAGGGCAAGCCGCGCGTGATTCTGATGAACAAGAGCGACATGGCCGACCCGGAGGAGACGAAGCGCTGGCTGCAATGCTACCGCGCCCAGGGAACGCCCGCCATCGCGGTGGACTGCCGCTCCGGCAGGGGGCTCAACGGCTTCATTCCCCTGGTGCGGGAGGTGCTGCGGGACCGCATTGCCGCCTGGGAGCAGAAGGGCATGGTCGGCCGCACCATCCGCGTGATGGTGGTCGGCATCCCCAACGTGGGAAAATCCTCCCTGATCAACAAGCTCTGCCGCGGCGGCAAGGCGGACGTCGCCGACCGGCCCGGCGTCACGCGCGAGAACCGCTGGTTCACCATCGGCAAGGGCTTCGAGCTGCTCGACACGCCCGGCGTGCTGTGGCCGAAGTTTGAGGATCCGATCGTCGGCGAGCATCTGGCCTTCACCGGGGCGGTGAAGGACGAGGTGGTCGACACGGAGCGTCTGGCCTGCCGCCTGCTCGAGGCGCTGGTTCCCCTCTATCCGCAGGCTGTCTGCGAGCGCTACCGCCTCGAGCCGTCGTTTCTGGCCGAAAAGCGCGGCGACGAGCTGCTCGAGGCGATCGGCAAAAACAGGGGCATGCTGATGGCGGGCGGCGTCATCAACACCGAGCGCGCCGCGGCGGCCGTGCTCGACGAATTCCGCAGCGCCCGGCTGGGGCGCATCACACTGGAAAAGGCGGAGGGATAAGGATGGAGGAGTGCAGAGCGCTCGACTTTGAGCGCAGGGCGCAGGCAGGGGGCTTTTCCCCCGTGTGCGGCATCGACGAGGCGGGCCGCGGCCCGCTGGCCGCCCCGGTCTACGCCGCCGCGGTGATTTTGCCGGAGACGTTCGCGCTGCCCGGCCTCGACGATTCGAAAAAGCTCTCCGCGAAGATGCGGGAGGCGCTCTTCGGCGCCATCTGCGAGCAGGCCGTGGCCTGGTGCGTGGCCAGCGCCAGCGAGCGGGAGATCGATTCGCTCAACATTCTGCAGGCCACCTTCCTCGCCATGCGCCGCGCCTGCGAGGGCCTGTCCGTCCCGGCCGTCTACGCGCTGATCGACGGCAACCGCATGCCGCAGCTGTCCATTCCGGGAGAGACGATCGTCAAGGGGGATTCGCTCTCGGCGAGCATCGCCGCGGCCTCGATTCTGGCGAAGGTCAGCCGGGACCGCTATATGCAGGAGATGGACGCGCGCTATCCGCAGTATCAGTTCGCGAAGCACAAGGGCTACGGGACGAAGCTGCACGTGGAGCTGCTGCGCCGCTACGGGCCCTGTCCCATTCACCGCAGGAGCTTTCTCAAAAAGATTTTCACGCCGGAGGAGCTGGCAGCCTATGAGCAGAAGCAGTGAGGCGGGCAAGGCGGGGGAGCGGTATGCCGCCGCGTACCTCGAGGAGCGGGGCTACCGCATCGTGACGCGGAACTACCGCGTCCGCGAGGGCGAGATCGACATCATCGCGGAGTCCGCCTCCTGCCTTGTCTTCGTGGAGGTGCGGGAGCGGAAGGCGGGCTCCCTCGTCTCGCCGCTGGAATCGATCACCCCGGCCAAGCGGGCGCGGATCCTGCGCACGGCCGCCGCCTATCTGCTGCGCCACCCCTCGCAGCTGCAGCCGCGCTTTGACGTGGTGGGCCTGGTGGAGCGCGGCGGCGGCGCGTATGAGGTCACCCATGTGGAGAACGCATTCGGAGGAGGGAGCTGGCATTGAGACTGTTTGATCTGCACTGCGACACGCTCGGGGAATGCCTGCGCACGGGAAAGAGCCTTGTGCGCAGCGATCTGCAGCTCGACCTGGAGCGCGGGCGCTCCTTTTCCCGCTGGGCGCAGTGCTTCGCCGTCTGGATCCCCGACGAGCTGCGCGGGGAGGAGGCCGTCCGCTATTTCGACGACGCCGCCGATCTGCTCGAGCGCGAGGCGGCGCGCTGCCCGCAGCTTTGCCTGATTCGCTCCGGGGCGGAGCTCGACAGCCTGGAGCCGGGGCAGTGCGGGGCCATCCTGACGGTGGAGAGCGGGGCGGCCGTGAACGGCAGCCTCGGCGAGCTGCGGCGGCTGTATGGGCGCGGCGTGCGCATGATGACGCTGACGTGGAACGGGGCCAACGAGATCGGCGGCGGCGTGCGGGAGCCGGGGCCTCTCACGGCCTTCGGCAGGGAGGCCGTGCGCGAGATGGAGCGCCTCGGCATGGCGATCGATCTCTCCCATGCCAGCGAGCGCCTCTTCTACGACGTGGCCGGACGCACCCGCGGCCCGCTGGTTGCCAGCCACTCGAACGCCCGCTCGCTCTGCCCGCATCCGCGCAATCTCACCGACGAGCAGTTCTGCCTGATCCGCGACCGGGGCGGCCTGGTTGGCCTCAACTTCGCGCCCGGCTTTCTCCGCTCGCAGGGGAAGGCGGGGCAGGAGGACGTTTGGCGCCACGCGGAGCATTTTCTCTCGCTGGGCGGGGAGCGGACGCTGGCCATCGGCAGCGATTTCGACGGAACCGACCTGCCGGAGGACATCGCGGGCCTCGGCTCGATGGAGGCGCTTCGCGGGCTGTTCCTCCGCCGCGGCTGCTCCGAGGCGCTGGTGAACCGGATTTTCTTTGAAAATGCACAGGAATTCTTTCATTCTCTTTGACAGACGGGAAAGAATCGGATAAAATAGGGAAGGAAAATGCAGCCGGGCTGGTTTTCGGCTGCAAAATGAAGGGGGTCGTTCCTTTTGAAATATTGCTGCACCCGGAACAGCGGCGAGCGCGTCAGCGCGGCCCAGGCCATCGCGCAGGGCATCAGCGCGGACGGCGGACTGTTTGTGCCGGAATCTCTTCCGAAATATACGCACGAGGATCTCGTGAAGCTGTCTCTGTGCTCCTACACGGAGCGGGCGGCCAGAATCATGGCCGATTTCCTGCCGGAGTTCACCGAGGAGGAGCTTTTGCAGTGCGCGCAGGCGGCTTATGCGCCGGAGAAGTTCTCCGGAGGCTCTCCCGCCCCGCTGACGCTGCAGCAGAACGGGGAGCTGAACATGTATCTGCTCGAGCTCTGGCACGGGCCGACGTGCGCCTTCAAGGACATGGCGCTGCAGATGCTGCCGCACCTGCTCACCCGCTCGCTGCAGAAGACGGGCAGCGACAAGACGGCCGTCATCCTGGTGGCAACCTCCGGCGACACCGGCAAGGCGGCCCTCGAGGGCTTCCGCGACGTGGCGGGGACGAAGATTCTCGTCTTTTACCCGGAGAACGGCGTCAGCGAGATGCAGAAGCGCCAGATGCAGGTGCAGGAGGGCGGGAATGTCGCCGTGTGCGCCATCCACGGCAACTTTGACGACGCGCAGACGGGCGTCAAGCGCATCTTCACCGATCCGGCCGTCAAGGAGCAGCTCGCGGCTCGCGGCATGATGTTCTCGAGCGCGAACTCCATCAACTGGGGCCGCCTGCTGCCGCAGATTGTCTACTACTTCTCCGCCTACTGCGACCTGATGCGCACCGGCGAGATGGACCATGCCGGCGAGGAAATCAACGTGGTGGTGCCCACGGGCAACTTCGGCAACATCCTGGCCGCCTTCTATGCCAGGGAGATGGGCCTGCCGATCCGCCGCCTTGTGTGCGCCTCGAACGAGAACAACGTGCTCACCGAGTTCCTGCGCACCGGCGTGTACAACCGCAGCCGCCCCTTCCACACCACCATTTCCCCCTCGATGGACATCCTCGTCTCCAGCAACCTCGAGCGCCTGCTGTTCCACCTGACGGACGGCGACAGCGCGCGCGTGGCCGGCTGGATGCGGGAGCTGAACGAGACGGGCCGCTATCAGGTGGACGCGGAGATGCTCGCACGGGTGCAGCGGCTGTTCTGGGCAGGCTTCTGCGACGACGGCGCGACGAAGGCCTCGATCCGCGAGCTCTTCCAGACGGAGAACTATCTGTGCGACCCGCACACCGCCGTGGCGGTGAACGTCTACAGCCAGTATGCGGCGGAGACGGGCGACCGCGCCACGCCGACCGTCGTGGTCTCCACGGCCAGCCCCTACAAATTCGCCCCCAGCGTCCTCGAGGCCGTGTCCGGCCAGGCGTCCGCGTCCGACGAGTTCGCGCGCGTCGAGGAGCTCTCCGCCCTGACGGGCGCCGCCGTGCCGCAGCCGATTTTGGCCCTGCGCGGCAAGCCGGTCCGCTTCACGCAGAGCTGTGCGAAGGAGGAGATGGCCGGCACGGTTCTCTCGCTGCTGGTGTAAACGCATGGCGTTGTTTGTCATAGCGGATCTGCACCTCTCCCTGGACGGAAAGAAGCCGATGGACGTCTTTCCCGGCTGGAGCGGCTATGTCGAGCGGCTGGAAAAGAACTGGCGGGCCATCGTCTCCCCGGAGGACACGGTGGTGATCGCGGGCGATATCTCCTGGGCGATGCGCCTGGAGGACGCGGAGCGGGACTTTGCCTTCCTGCACGCCCTGCCGGGAAAAAAGCTGCTGCTCAAGGGCAACCACGATTACTGGTGGAGCACCCGAAGGAAGATCGAAACCTTTTTCGCGGAGCACGGCTTCGATTCGCTCTCCCTCGTCCACAACAGCGCCGTGCCGGTGGGGGAGATCGCCGTGTGCGGCACGCGCGGGTGGGTCTATAACGCCGAGACGCCGGAGGATCAGAAGATCGTCAGCCGCGAGGTGGGCCGCCTGACGGCCTCGCTCAACGAGGCGGAGTCGTTCGGCCTGCGCCCCGTCGTCTTCCTGCACTATCCGCCGCTGTATTATGACCAGCGCTGCGACGAGATCCTCGGCGTTCTTCTCGAGAGAGGGATCCGCGACTGCTATTTCGGCCATATCCACGGCACGCAGGCGGCCAGGCGCGCGGCCATCCGGGAGTACCGCGGCATCCAGATGCACCTCATTTCATGCGATTACGTCAAATTTGCCCCTGTTTTGGTGCGGTGAAGCAAAAAGCAAGAAATTTTAAATTATTTTAATCGCACTATGGAATATTCCGGGATCATGTGCTATAATTAACAAGATAATTTGCTATTTCGCAGGAGGAAACAAAAATGAGTCTGAAATCCAGCAACAAGGTCGATACCAACCGTTATCAGTTAGAGATTGAGCTGCCCGGCGACGTGTTCGAGAAGGCTGTCGAGCAGGTTTACCGCAAGGAAAATAAAAAGATCACCATTCCCGGCTTCCGCAAGGGCAAGGCTCCCCGCGCCTTCGTGGAGAAGTTCTACGGCAGCCAGGTGTTCTATGAGGACGCCATCAACGCCCTGTATCCCTCCGCGCTCGAGGAGGCCGTCAAGGAGGCCGGCGTCGAGTTCGTGGAGGACAAGGTGGACTTCGATCTCGTCTCCGCCGGCAAGGACGGCCTGAGCTTCAAGGTGACCATCACCACGAAGCCCGAGGTTTCTATCGAGAACTACAAGGGCATCGCCATCGAGAAGAAGGCCGTCAAGGTGACGGACGAGGACGTCGACGCCGAGGTGCGCAAGGTGCAGGACCGCAACTCCAGAATGGTGACGGTTGAGGACCGCGAGGCTCAGAACGGCGATATCACCGTCATCGATTACGAGGGCTTCGTCGACGACGTCGCCTTCGAGGGCGGCAAGGCCGAGAACGCCACGCTGAACCTTGGCTCGAACACCTTCATCCCTGGCTTCGAGGATCAGATCGTCGGCCACAAGACCGGCGAGGAGTTCGACATCAACGTCAAGTTCCCGGAGGAGTATCATGCCGCCGAGCTGGCCGGCAAGGACGCCGTGTTCAAGATCAAGCTCCACGAGATTAAGATGAAGGAGCTGCCCGAGGTCGACGACGACTTTGTCAAGGACGTGAGCGATTTCGACACGGTCGACGCCTACAAGGCCGATATCCGCGCGAAGCTCACCGAGTCCGCCGAGAGCCGCTCGAAGAACGAGGTGGAGAACGCCATCCTCGACAAGCTCACCGAGCTCGTGCAGGCCGAGATTCCGCAGGCCATGTTTGAGAACCGCATCAGCGAGGACGTGCGCGACTTCGCCTACCGCCTGCAGTCTCAGGGCCTGAACATCGACGCCTACATGAAGTATACCGGCATGGACAACAACGCCCTGCGCGATTCCTTCCGTCCGCAGGCCGAGCGCCAGGTGAAGGTCCGCCTGGCCCTGGAGAAGATTGCCCAGCTCGAGAACATCCAGCCCACCGACGAGGATCTCGACGCCGAGTACGAGAAGATCGCCAAGAGCTATGAGATGGAGGCCGACAAGGTGAAGGCCTTCATCGCCAAGGAGGATCTGGCGAAGGACGTGGCCGTCGAGAAGGCCATGAACATCGTGCGCGACAGCGCCGTTGTGACGGAGACCGCCGAATAAGTTTCCGCTTTCCTGTATAAATTTTATTTTGCCGGCCAAAGATGAAGATGCGGCTTTTTGACTTGGAAGGCATGAGTGCGCCGGGCCGTTCCTTCCCTCGGGAAGGGGCGGCCCGCGCGCAGGTTTTCTAAAGAACTCTCATTGCGCTTGCGTGCAAGCGCGGAAAGGTGGAATTGCGATGAGCAATTTGGTCCCTTATGTCATTGAACAGACAAACCGCGGGGAGCGCTCCTACGACATTTTCTCCCGTCTGCTGAACGACAGAATCATCATGCTGACGGACGAGGTCAACGACGTCACCTCCAGCCTGGTGGTCGCGCAGCTTCTGTATCTGGAGGGGCAGGACCCGTCCAAGGATATCAATCTCTACATCAACAGCCCCGGCGGCTCCGTCACGGCCGGCATGGCGATCTACGACACGATGCAGTACATCAAGTGCGACGTGTCGACGATCTGCATGGGCATGGCGGCCAGCATGGGCGCCTTCCTGCTGGCGGCGGGCGCGAAGGGCAAGCGCCTCTCCCTGCCGAACAGCGATATCATGATTCACCAGCCCAGCGGCGGCGCGAAGGGCCAGGCCACGGACATCATGATTCACGCGAACTATATCACGAACAAGAAGAAGCTGCTCAACCAGATTCTGGCCGAGCGGACGGGCCAGCCCCTCGAGCGCGTGATGCAGGACACCGAGCGCGACAACTTCATGACCGCGCAGGAGGCTCTCGAATACGGCCTGATTGACAGAATTATTGACAAACGCTGAGTCCCGCGGGATTCGGCCCGAACGAAATAGGTTGGTGATACTTGAATGCCAGGCAATGATGAGACACGGGATCGCAGCGTTCGCTGCTCCTTTTGCAGAAAGCCCCAGAACGAGGTGGGCCGCCTGATCGCCGGTCCTCCCGGCGTCTATATCTGCGACGAGTGCGTCGATCTGTGCGTCTCCGTTCTGGAGAACGACATGGAGTCTCCCGCCCACCGCCAGCACGACCGCGACGGGCAGGCCAAGACGCTCCTCAAGCCGCAGGAGATCAAGGAGATGCTCGACGAGTATGTCATCGGCCAGGAGCGCGCGAAGATCGCCCTCTCCGTGGCCGTCTACAACCACTATAAGCGCATCTACTTCGGCAAGTCTGAGGATGTGGACCTCGCCAAGAGCAACGTGCTGCTGCTCGGCCCCACCGGCGTGGGCAAGACGATGCTCGCCCAGACGCTGGCGAAGATTCTCGACGTGCCGTTCGCCATCGCCGACGCCACCACGCTGACGGAGGCCGGCTATGTGGGCGACGACGTGGAGAATATTCTGCTGCGCCTCATCCAGGCCGCCGACTACGATATCGAGCTGGCCCAGCGCGGCATCATCTATATCGACGAGATCGACAAGATCGCCCGAAAATCCGAGAACATCTCCATCACGAGGGATGTCAGCGGCGAGGGCGTGCAGCAGGCTCTGCTCAAGATCCTCGAGGGCACCGTCTCCAACGTGCCGCCGCACGGCGGCCGCAAGCACCCGCAGCAGGAGTTTCTGCAGATCGACACCTCGAACATCCTCTTCATCTGCGGCGGCGCCTTCGACGGCCTGGATAAGATTATTGAGGCCCGCACCGACAAGAGCGCCATCGGCTTCGGCAGCGCCGTGGAGAGCAAGAAGGACCGGGATGTGGGCAAGCTGTTCCAGCTGGTGCAGCCCCATGACCTCCTGAAGTTCGGTATCATTCCCGAGCTGGTGGGCCGCCTGCCGGTGATCGCGCCGCTGAACGCCCTCCAGCGGGAGGACCTGGTGCGCATCCTCCAGGAGCCCAAGAACGCCCTGG
>CALWRP010000031.1 GCA_944383955.1 uncultured Clostridia bacterium | reverse complement strand
TGTGCTCCCCGATTCTGCACGGCTCGAAGAAGGAGAGGCGGTGGAAGACGTAGCCCTTTGCATACTCTTCGGTGAAATAATGCTCCTGACCGCAGAAGCCCATCTTGTCCAGAGCCTCCGGAAACTGAAAGGCGTCACCGTTGAGATAGATGTGAATCTTGGCTTCGCCTTCCTTGTACAGCAGCGGTTTGAGAGAGAGGCTGCCGAGATCCAGATGGTCCTCATGCGTGTGGGTGATGAGGATGTGGCGCAGATCGCACAGATCGATGCCCAGGTGCGAGCAGGCGGCCAGAATATCCGGGCCGAAGTCGACAAGGACCTCTTTGGACACGCGGAAGCTCGAGCGCAGGCGGATCTCCTTGCCGCCCTTCTGCCGCGCGTTTTCGCACACGCGGCAGCGGCAGAAGGGGGAGGGAATTCCCTCCGCCGCGCCGGTTCCCAGAAATTGCAGAGTCAATTCATCCATAGAGAAAGCTGATGCTCCTTTCGCCGCGCTGAGGCGGCAGCTGAAACGGATGGAGGCGGATGGCGAATGGATCAGACGGCGGCGCAGGGGCCGCCGGAATACAGCAGGGCCGCCCGGCAGATTGATTCCTCAATTTACCGGACGGCCCTGGCTCAGGGCGGCAGCTCCGCGCGCCGTGCGCGAAGGCCGCCCCGCAATGCGGAGTCATAGGTGCGGAGCGTCCGCCCCGCGGAGCAATACGGTCAGCCCTTCACGGCGCCGACCGTCATGCCGCCGATAAACTGGGAGGAGAACTTGAGATAGATGATGAGGATCGGCAGAGTGGCGATAACGAGACCGGCGGTGAGCAGGCCGTAGTCCGTGCTGAACTGGGACTGGAAGTTCATCAGACCGAGCTGGAGCGTCTTGTTCTCCTCGGAGCGGATCATGATCAGCGCCCAGTAGAACTCACTCCACGCGCCCTGGAAGTTGAAGATGAAGATGGTGGCGAGGATCGGGCGCATGAGCGGCAGGGCGATCCTCGTGAGCAGCTGCACGATGTTGCAGCCGTCGATGATCGCGGCCTCGTCGAGCTCCTTCGGCAGCGAGCTGATGTAGTTCGTGGCAATGTACGTCGCGAGGGCGATGCCGGTGGAGACGTAGGGCAGAATGAGGGAGATCTTCGTGTCCATCAGGCCGAGGTTCTTCATCGTGGAGAAGTTCGGCACGGTGACCATCTCCGTCGTGATGAACAGGCCCGTGAGGAAGACGATGAAGAGCACCTTGTGGCCCCAGGGCTTGAGCTTCGCGAAGGAGTAGGACGCCAGCACGATGACGACCATCTGGATCACGAGCGTGACGACGGTGACGTACACGCTGTTGAGGAAGTAGTCGCCGATCTTGCCGACCCGCCATGCCTCGGTATAGTTCCACGGCTGGAAGGTCGTCATGCCGAACGGGTTCGAGATGACGTCGAAATTCGACTTGAAGGACGTCATAAAGACGAAGAAGATCGGATAGAGCACAATCAGGGCGAACAGGATGAGGACCACCTGCTTGAGGATCCGAAGCGGAAGCGTTTTTGCCGTATCAGTTTTCATTCCTGCTCCCCTCCTTACTTGTTCTCATAATTAAAGTGTCCGGCGATTCCCCTGGCCGCCACGGTGAGCACCAGGATAATCACGAACAGAATGACTGACATGGCCAGCGCCGACGAGAATTTATAATCGACGAAGGCGCGGTTGTAAATCACCAGCGAGACGACGCGGGTGGCGGTGCCGGGGCCGCCGCCGGTGAGCATATAGAACAGGGCGAAGGACTTCATGCCGCCGGTGATGGAGTAGATGATGTTCGTCTCCGTCGTGCCGACCGTCAGCGGCAGGAAGAAGTAGCGCAGCTTGTGCCAGCCGTTCGCGCCGTCGATGGAGGCGGACTCGAGCACGTCCTTCGAGACGTTCTGCATGCTGATGTAGTAGAGCACCATGGTGAAGCCGACAAACTGCCAGGTATTCACGAGGATGACAGCCCACAGCGCCGTCTCCTTCTCACCAACCCAGGCGTGCGTCAGAGCGTCGAGGCCCACGGCACGCAGCAGCTGGTTGATGAGACCCGTATCGGCGGCCAGGATGAAGCGCCACATGACGGCGACGACGGCGGCCGGCAGGATCACGGGCAGATAGAGGGAAACCTTGTAGAAGGTCTGCCACTTCGTGGAGAGGTGGTAGACCATGTATGCGAGAAGGAAGCCGAGCACCGTCTGGATCAGCGTGGAGACCACGGCGAAGAAGAGGTTGACGCCCATGGCCTGCCAGTAATCCGGCGTGACGGTGAAGAGGTTGACATAGTTTTTCGCGCCGATGAAGGTGTAGTCGTCGTTAAAGCCCGTCCAGTTGGTGAAGGACATGATCAAGCTGTAGATAACAGGGTAGATCATGAACACGCCCAGGAAAAACAGGCCGGGAAGCAGGAAAATGAGACCCATCAGCTTTTGCTTGAACGCCTGAGATTTATTCATGCTTTTCACCACGTTTTCCTAACATATTTCGCTCTTTTTGCTGCTTTTTCACTTTTGGAAAAAACAAATCCCTGCCCGATCCGAACGTATCTTCCGCGTCAACCGCGGAATTTACCGAAATTTCGATAACCGGGCAGGGACTGTCAGTCTCGCGCCGTGCCTGCTTTCAGCCGCCGTGCGGAACCCCGGACCGGCGAAGGCCCGGAAGCCCGCGGGCGGCCCTCACGAAAAGACAGCCGGCTCGTTCATTGTGTCAATCAGTTGGCGTTCTCAGCGATGTTCTGCGCCCAGGCGTTCGCGGCATACTCGCCGAAGGCCTCAGGCGTGTAGGACTCGTCGAGCAGGAAGTTGACGAACTCCATGTTGATGTCGACGTTGCAGGCGTTGGAGACATAGTCGGTGTTGATCTTGTAGGAGTTGACGCTGGAGAAGATATCAGCGAACTGCTGGACGTCGGGGTTGGAGTAGGTCACGTTCTTGTTGCCCACCACGGAGCCGGTCTCATCGGCGAACTTCTGCATGAACTCGTCGGAGCTCAGGTACTTCAGCCACGCGATCGCGGTATCCTTGTTCTCGCTGCTGGCGTTGAGCATCCATGTGTCGGTGCCGAGGTTGTTGACGATCGTCGGCACGCCGTGGGGAGCGGGCATCGCCATGAAGCCGAGCTCGAAGCCGGCCTCCTCGGCGCCGGAGACATAGTCGGAATACTCGTTGTTGTTCGCGAAGAAGATAACGCCCTTCTGGGTCAGGAAGGCCTGCTGCGCCTCCTCACGGGTCATGCCGGGAGCCGCGGCGTCGAGGTAGCCGTCGTTAAACCACTCTCTGAGCTTCGTGGCAGCGGCGGTGTACTCGGCGGAGAGGTCGGACACGCGGCCCGTCAGGTACTCAGGCGTCTCGAGCTTGCCGGACTTGTAGAGCTCATGCTCG
>CALWRP010000030.1 GCA_944383955.1 uncultured Clostridia bacterium | reverse complement strand
ATGCTTTCCTAACGCGCAGATTTGCAGTATAATAGAGACACACCAAATCATAGAATAGGAGCGTGACCCCCATGCCGTTGGTTAATACGAAGGAAATGTTCAAAAAGGCCTACGAAGGCGGCTATGCTATCGGCGCTTTCAATGTGAACAACATGGAAATCGTCCAGGGCATCACCGAAGCCTGCGAGGAGCTCAAAGCCCCCGTGATTCTGCAGGTTTCCGCCGGCGCGCGCAAGTACGCGAACCACACCTATCTGGTGAAGCTCGTGGAGGCTGCCGTGAAGGAGTGCCCCGATATTCCGATCGCCCTGCATCTTGATCACGGCGCAAGCTATGACATCTGCAAGTCCTGCATCGACGGCGGCTTCACCTCCGTCATGTTCGACGGCTCCTCCCTCCCCTATGAGGAGAACATCGAGGTTGCCAGCAGAGTCGCGGAGTACGCCCACAAGTACGGCGTCACCGTCGAGGCTGAGCTCGGCCAGCTCGCGGGCGTCGAGGACGAGGTCAGCGTTGAGGCTGACAAGGCTCATTTCACCGATCCCGACCAGGTGCAGGATTTTGTGACCCGCACCGGCGTTGACTCCCTGGCTATCGCCATCGGCACCAGCCACGGCGCTTACAAGTTCAAGCCCGGCCAGAAGCCGCAGCTGCGCTTCGACATCCTGCAGGAGGTCGCCAACCGCCTGCCCGGCTTCCCGATCGTTCTGCACGGCGCTTCCTCCGTTATCCAGGAGCACGTGAAGATGGTCAACCAGTACGGCGGCCAGATGCCCGACGCCATCGGCATTCCGGAGGAGATGCTCCGCAAGGCCGCGACGATGGCTGTCTGCAAGATCAACATCGATTCCGACATCCGTCTGGCGATGACCGCCACCATCCGCAAGTACTTTGCGGAGAACCCGAGCCACTTTGATCCCCGCCAGTACCTTGGCCCGGCCCGCACGGCTGTCAAGGATATGGTCGCGCACAAGATCAACGTTGTTCTCGGCTGCGCCGGCAAGGCCTAATCCGCCGGTCTCAATTTCATCAGACTATGTTCCGGGCCTCGGCCCATTGGGGATAGTTCGTTGCAAGGAAAAGGGCGTCTGCTTTCGAAGCAGGCGCCCTTTTCCGCGTCCGGCAGGCGGGGGGGCGCTCGCGCGACGCCCGCGGCCCCTCTCCGCTTCTGTGACAGTTGACAATGTGGACGCGCGTCCACATTTTTCAATATTGACCAATATGCGATATCTCTTTACTATAATTACTAGATTACGAGGGAACAACGACATAATATTTAGCACTTTTGAAAAGGGGAGATGCAGTGAAAAACGTGACCGTCACACGCAAGGAAATTGCAGAAAAAGCGGGTGTTTCGGTTTCGGTAGTCTCCCGTGCACTCAACAACAGCGGCTATGTGGAAAAAACGAAGAAGGAAAGCATCATCAAAATCGCCGAGGAGCTGGGGTACCGCCCCAACCCGATCGCAGTCTCTCTGATGACGCAGAAAACCCGGCAGATCATCTTTTATTGCCGGGAAATTCGAAATTCCTTCAACATCGAGCTGTACGAGGGAATGGTGCGGGCAGCCAGAGAGAGGGGATATCTCGTCGTGGTGCACGGCAGCCTGGATTTCCACAGCATTCCGTCCACCATGGCGGACGGAATCGTCTTCCCCAACGAATCCGTTGCGGCCCATTATCAGAACACAACGGGGAAAAACTATCATCTCCCTGCGGTGAGCGCTTCCTACGGAAACACCCTGTTCTATCCGAAGCGGATCCCCCTGGTGGAATGCGACTGCTGGACCGGGATGGGGACGGTGCTCCAGTACCTGCACGAGCGGGGGCACGAGCGGATCGCCCTGATCATGCCCTACGGGATGGAACGGTATGAGGTTCGGAGCATGGCCTGGAAGGAGCGCATGCGGTATGAACTGGACAAGGAGGAGCTCTCCCGCTTCTACCTCGGCATCAGCCGCAGCGGCCTGCCGGGCGACGACAGGGTGCTGCGCTTCCCGGAGGAGCTGGAGACGGATAACTTCTATATCCCGGAGGATTTCTTCGGCAAGGGCCTTCTGGCCGCCGAGGTGTTTGAGGAGAGAAGGCTGGACGCCACGGCGGTCATCTGCTTCAACGACGAGATGGCCCTCGGCTTTCTGAAGGGATACACCAAGCTGGGGCACCGAATCCCGGAGGAGCTCAGCGTTGTGGGTTTTGACGGCAGCTATGTGCGCCGGTATGCGAACCTGCTCCTGACAAGCCTGAGCCTGTTTCCGAGCGGGCAGGGCGAGAAATGCGTCGAGGTCCTGACAGATCTGATCGACGGGAAAAGGATCCGCCACAAGTGCGAGCTCCGGACAAAAATCCTCGAGGGGGAGACCGTGAGAAGCCTCAGGCGGTAGCCGGAGACGGGAAAATTGGGAACCATTGTTCGCGGGAATCCAGGCGGATTTCCCGGACGGTTACATAAAAAGGGCTTTGCGGCGCTCCCGAGCGCGCTGCGAAAGGCCCAAAACAGAAAGGAAGGAATTCATGTGAAAAACAAGTGGATGCAAAGAACTCTTGCGATGGCCCTTGCAGTCTCGATGCTGACGCCGGTTCTCTCCGGCTGCGCCGACGGCGGCGCGGGCACGGGCGGGAACGCTGGGAACACCACCTCAGAGCAGGGCACCAACATCGCGGACGTCGTGGACAACGATCCCACGTCCATCTCGGCCTCCATCAAGGTGGGCGGCTGGCCCTCCGGAGACGACGGCTTTGAGGCCGCCCTCGAGGGCTTCAACGAGGTCTATCCGAACATCGAGGTGGAGCTCGTCTTCACAGACACCACCGCGCACCACCAGTCCCTGCAGACAGCGCTGACTGCCGGCACCGGAGCGCCGGACGTCGCGATGGTCGAGGGCGCCTACATCGCGCAGTACCGCGACAGCGTCGCCCTGACGGATCTCAATACCCTGGGCGCTGACGCGCTGAAGGACGACTTCGTGGCCTTCAAATGGGATCAGGCCATCTCCTCGGACGGCTCCCGCCTCGTGGCCATCCCGTGGGATTTGGGCCCGACGCTGTTCTACTACCGCACAGACGTCTTTGAGGAGGTTGGCCTGCCCACCGATCCGGACGAGGTTTCGGAGCTGATGAGCACCTGGGACGGCGTGCTCGAGGTGGCCGAGAAGGTTTCGATTCCCGGCGAGAGATGGTTCCTCCCCTCCGCCGCTTATCCGTACCAGTGGCTCTTCATCAACCGTGATTACTACGATGAGGATCTCAACCTGATTCTGGAGAGAGAGGGCGATCTCGAGTGCCTCGAGGCCTGCCTGGAAATCCGCCAGAACGGCTGGGACATGAACGTTGACATGTGGAGCACAGAGGCGTACGCGGCCTATGCGGCCGGCACCTGCGTGTGCGTGGCCGCCGGCTCCTGGTTCTCCGGCTTCTTCAAGACGGACATCGATCCCGACGGCGCGGGCCACTGGGGCGCGACCAGCCTGCCCGCCGGCATGCCCGACACCAACTGGGGCGGTTCCTTCCTGGTGATTCCCGAGCAGTCTCAGAACAAGGAGGCGGCCTGGGCGTTTGTGAAGTACATGATGGCCACGACCGACGCGCAGAACGCCATGTTCAAGGCGATCGACTACTTCCCGGCCTATATCCCCGCCTGGGACGCGGCTCCTGAGCTGTACACCGATCCCGATCCGTATTTCGGCAGCCAGGAACCCTCCCCGAACGCGATTGCCACCGAGATTGCCGCCAACGTGCCGGTGGTCAACAACACCATCATGGACACGACGGCCGAGGGCTGCATCTATAGCGCCTTCAACGCGGGCGCTGAGGCCGGCGAGACGCCGGAGCAGATCCGCACCCGCCTGGGCAACGACATCGAAACCGCTTGCGCAGAGCTGAAGGAGCAGCAGATTCAGACGCTCAAGGACGCCGGCGTCTGGGAAGAGTAGGAAGGGGGGGAGCTGCCGGCCGTGCAGCTCCCTTTTCTTCAGGAGAGGAGGATCCCTTTTGAAAAAAAATAAATTTTTGAAGGCTCTCAAACAGTATAGAGTGGCATACGTCTATATCGCTCCCTTCTACCTCCTGTTCGCCATTTTTGGCCTGTTCCCCATGGTGACGGGCTTCCTGCTCAGCCTTTTCCGGTGGGACGGCCTCGGGGCCATGCATTTTCTCGGCTTCGGCAACTACGTCAACCTGTTCGCCGATCCTCTGTTCTGGAAGGCGCTGGGGAACACGCTGTTCATCGGCCTCATCGCGCACATCCCGATCCTGCTCGGCGGCCTGGTGCTCGCCTATATCCTGAATTCCAAGCTGGTGAAGGGGCAGAACATCTTTAAGACCATTCGCCGTATACAACTTCCCCGGCCGAGGCAAGTTCTTCGGCATCCTGCTCGGCACCATGATGGTGCCCGCGACGGCCGGTATCATCCCGTGGTTCATCATGATGAGCCGATTCGGCTGGGTGAACAGCTTCCAGGCTCTCATCATTCCGGGCTGCGCAAA
>CALWRP010000029.1 GCA_944383955.1 uncultured Clostridia bacterium | reverse complement strand
GCCAAAATTTTCCGTGATATTTTCCAAAAATGCTCGCCAATCCGGCAAGGATTGCCTGCGCTTTTTGGATCATCTCACAAAAAATTTTTTGGCACGCTACACCACCTGGGATTATGCGGTGTTGCCTCAAAAAATTCACAATTTGCGGCCGAAGGAAGGAATCCGCTCCCGCCGCCCTTGATATTTTTGTCGCTATCACATATAATAGAAAAGAAAATTCAGCAGGGCGGGCTTTGGCCCGCCCTGCTTGCGCGGCGGAGCTTCTCCGCCGGGGAAGGCGGGACAGAAGATGAATGATCAGAATGAAAGAGCGCAGTCGTTTTACCGGTCTCTCAGGGGAAAGCGCGTGGCGTTCTGCGGCATCGGCGGCAGCAACCTGCCGCTTGTCAGGAGCTTCCCGGAGAAGGGGGCTCTCGTCACAGCGCGCGACAAGCGCTCGCGTGAGCAGCTCGGTGCGCTCGCGGAGGAGCTCGAGTCGCTCGGCGTGCAGCTCATCCTCGGCGAGGGCTATCTCGACAATCTGACGGAGGATATCATCTTCCGCACGCCGGGCATGCGCTTCACGCAGCCGGAGCTTGAGGCCGCGCGGGCGCGCGGCAGCGCCGTCACCAGCGAGATGGAGGTGTTCTTCGACCTGTGCCCCTGCCCGATCTGGGCGGTGACCGGCAGCGACGGCAAGACCACCACCACCACCATCATCTCCGAATTCCTCAAAGCGGCGGGGAAGAAGGTGCACCTCGGCGGCAACATCGGCCGGCCGCTGCTGCCGGTTGTGGACGAAATCTCTCCCGGAGACGCCGCCGTCGTGGAGCTCTCGAGCTTCCAGCTCATCTCCATGCGCCGCAGCCCGGAGACGGCCGTGGTGACGAACCTTTCGCCGAATCACCTCGACATTCACAAGGATATGCACGAGTACATCGACGCGAAGAAGAACATTTTCCTGCACCAGAACGCGTTCGGCCGCGCCGTCTTCAACGCGGACAACGAGATCACGGCCTCCTTTGCCCCCGAGGCGCGCGGCGACGTGCTCCTGTTCAGCCGGCAGCAGGCCTGCGGGCGCGGCGTGTGGGTCGCGCCGGACGGGATGATCACCGTCTCGGAGAACGGCAAACGCACGCCCGTCCTGCGCGCCGACGAGATCCGCATTCCCGGCCTGCACAACGTGGAAAATTATCTGGCGGCCATCGCCGCCGTATGGGGAACGGTGAGCCCGGAGGCGATCCGCGGGGTGGCGCGCAGCTTTGCCGGCGTCGCCCACCGCAACGAGCTTGTCCGCGAGCGCCGCGGCGTGCGCTGGTACAACGATTCCATCGGCACCAGCCCCACGCGCACCCTGCGCGGCACGCTCTCGCTCTACGAGGAGAAGATCCTTCTCATCGCGGGCGGCTATGACAAGCACCTCTCCTACGACGAGCTCGGCGAGCAGATCCCGCAGAAGGTCAAGAGCCTTGTGCTGATGGGCGCGACGGCCGACAAGATCGAGGCTGCCGTGCGCGGCGCCTCCTCCTACCGCGAGGGCTGCCCGGCCATCTACCGCGCCGCCTCGATGGAGGAGGCTGTGGCTTTGTGCGACACCCTGGCGAAGGAGGGCGATATCGTCACCCTCTCTCCGGCCTCGGCGAGCTTCGATCTCTACCGCAACTTCGAGGAGCGCGGCGACCACTTCAAGCGCCTGGTGCAGGAGCTCCCCGAATAATGCAGGCCGCGTCCGGCGGCAGAAAGGAAATCCGCATGGAACAGCTCAGGGAACAGATTTTCCGCCTCTGCGCCGCCCCCGGCCTGCCCGGGGACGAGCGGGGCGTGGCCGCCGTGCTCGCGCGGGAGCTCGCGCCTCTCTCCGGCCGCGTGGAGACGGACGAGCTGGGGAACGTGTACGCCTGGCTCGGGGAGAGCGGGGCGAAGGAGCGCGTTCTGCTCGACGCGCACCTCGATCAGATCGGTCTCATCGTGACGCGCGTGGGGGAGGACGGCCTTGTGCGCGCCGATCGCTGCGGCGGAGCCGACCGCCGCGTGCTGCCCGGCGCTCCCGTTGTGATTTACGGGGCGGAGCCGATCCCCGGCGCCGTCGCCGTGCCGGAGAAGGAGGACAACGACGCGCCCCTGCTCATCGAGACGGGCCTTGATCAGGAGGCGCTCTCACGCCTCGTCGGCCCCGGAGACCGCATTGCGCTCTGGCAGCGGCCCGCCGCCCTGCTCGGCAGCCGCGTGAGCTGCGCCGCGCTCGACGACCGCGCCGGCTGCGCCGTCCTGCTGCGCTGCGCGGAGCTTCTGCAGGGCGAGGAGCTCTCCTGCGAGGTGGTGCTCCAGTTCAGCGCGCTGGAGGAGATCGGCGGCCAGGGCGCGCGGGCGGGAGCGTACCGCGTGCGGCCCACGCGGGCGATCGCCGTCGACGTGAGCTTTGCCGCCCAGCCGGACGTGCCGCCCGAGAAGTGCGGCGCTCTCGGCGGCGGCCCGATGATCGGCTTTTCCCCCGTCCTGGACGGGGCCATGTGCCGGGCGCTGAGAGCTTTGGCCGAACGCCTCTCCATCCCCTACACCTGCGAGGTGATGGGCGGCGAGACGTCCACCGACAGCGACCCGATCGCCGTCTCGCGCTCCGGCGTGCGCACCGCCCTGCTCTCTGTGCCGCTGCGCTACATGCACACGCCCGCGGAGGTCATCGATCTGCGCGATGTGGAGCACACGGCCCAGCTGCTGGCGGCCTATCTCAAGGGGGTGAGGGAATGATCGACTGGAACCTTCTGCGGGAGCTCTGCGCCATCCCCGGCGTCTCCGGCGACGAGGACCGGGTGCGCGATCGGATCCTGCGCGAGCTCGCACCGGTGGCCGACGAGGTGCGCGTGACGCCCCTCGGCTGCATCGTGGCCGGAAAATGCGGCCGGGAGCGCCCCCGCGTGCGGGTGATGCTCTGCGCCCACATGGACGAGCCCGGCTTCCTCGTCACGCGCGTCTGCGACGACGGCACCGTGAAGCTGGCCCCCGCGGGCGAGCTGCCCGCCGTTTCCCTGTGCGGCCGCCCGGCGCTGGTCTGCACGGCGGCGGGGGACCTGCCCGGCGTGATCGGCGCGAAGCCGATCCATCTGCTCTCGGCGGAGGAGCGCGGCAAGCCCGTGCCCGCCAAGGACCTTTATCTCGATATCGGGGCGCTCAGCGGGGAGGAGGCGCGGCGCGCCGTCCGTCCCGGCGACCGCGTCGTCTTCGACGCGCCCTGGAGCGAGACGGAGAAGACGGTCAGCGGCCGCGCGCTTGCCGGCCGGGCCGCCTGCGCCGCCCTGCTTTCGCTGCTGCGGGAGCAGCCCGCCTTTGATTTGACGGTCGCCTTCACCACGCTCGGGGAGACGGGGGCCGGCGGCATCCGCACCGCTGCCAGCGACGTGCAGCCCGGCGCGGTGCTTGTCGCGGGAGCGGCCGGAGCCGGTTCCCCCGCCGACAAGGAGGCCCCCTGCCGCCTCGGGGAGGGCCCGGCTCTCAGCTTCATGGAGAGCGGCGTGGTTTACGACAGAGGCCTCTACCGCGGTGTGCTGGAGACGGCGCGCCGCCTGGAGATTCCCTGCCAGGAGCGCCTGGCGGCGGACGGCGGAGCGGCTGCGGGACGCGCGGCCTCCCACACGGGCGTGCGGGCGCTGGCCGTGGGCGTTCCCTGCCGCAATCCCGGCGCGCCCGTCTCCCTGATGGCCAAGGCGGATATCGCGAATATGGCCCGCCTTCTCGCCGCTGCGGCGGAGGCGGTCGCCTCCGGCGGCTGAAGCGGCCTTCCCCGGCGGCAGGTTTTCCCGGCCGGGCAAAAATACAGCGTGAGCGGAAAATCAAGTTGAGGATAGAACCATGATCAGACGAATTCAGGATGAAAAACAGCTCCTTCCCTGGGCGGAGGACCCGGTGGGCCTGCGCGCCTGCGCGGCTGCGGCGGCCTACGGCATCGACGGCCACGTCTGCCAGTTCTGGCTGCAGAACGAGGACACGCTTCTGTGCCGCGTGGACGACTCGATGGTGCTCTGCGCCGGGCAGAACGCGGACTGGGAGGAGCTTTCCGGCTTTCTCCCGCTGTCGGGCGCGCACGTCCTGCTCAGCCGGGAGGAGGAGGCGCGGCGTCTCGGCCTGCCGGTGGTGCTCTCCGGCTGGGTGATGCTCCGCGAGAGCGGGGGAGAGCCCTCCCCCTTCTGCGAGGTGGAGGAAAACCCGAGCCTGCGCGAGCTGCACGCCCTGCTCACAGCCTGCGAGACGGATTCCTTCCGCGCCCCGGAGTTCGAGGCCTTTTACCTCGACGTGTCCCACCGCACGCGCCACGGGGAGGCGATCAGCGTCGGCCTGCGGCGCGGCGGGCAGCTGGTGGCGGCCGCCTTCTGTACGGCGAAATCAAACGCCCTGGCGATCCTCTCCGGCGTCGCGGTGCTGCCGCAGCTGCGCGGGCAGGGGCTCGGCGCGTCTGTGGTGCGGGCTTTGCAGGCCAGGCTGTGCCAGCCGCGGCAATGCGTGTACCGCGCGCAGGGGGAGCACAAGAGCTTCTATGAGATGCTCGGCTTCCGCGACGCCTTCCCCTTTGCGGAGGTTTCTCTCAAATAAAGAAATACATAGGCAGCGGCATTGCCGCCGAAAGAAACAGGAGAGTTCGATTTCATGATCACATACCCAAGCTTTCACATTGCGCCGGCCATTCTTGAGGCCGGAAACCGCGCGATGGAGCGCATCGCCCCCGTTCTGGCCGGGATCGACGAGACGACGGACTTTAACCAGCAGAAGATGATGGCGGCCTTTGCGGAGGCGCGCGTGAGCGAGAGCCACTTTGCCGCCTCCACGGGCTACGGCTACGGAGACCGCGGCCGCGAGGCCCTCGATCAGGTGTACGCCTTCGCCCTCGGCGCAGAGGACGCCCTCGTGCGCCACAATTTTGTCTGCGGCACCCACGCCCTGACGGTGGCTCTCTTCGGCGTGCTGCGCCCCGGCGACACAATGCTCAGCGTGACCGGCGTTCCGTACGATACGCTGCAGGGCGTCATCGGCCTCACGGGAAACGGCAACGGCTCGCTGCGCGAGTTCGGCATCCGCTATGAGCAGGTGGAGCTCACGCCGGACGGCAAGCCCGACTACGAGGAGATCGCCCGCCGCGTCAAGCCCGGGCTCAGGATGGCCTACATCCAGCGCTCCCGCGGCTACAGCCTGCGCCCCTCGCTCTTTGTGGAGGAGATCGGCAAAATCGCCTCCATCGTCAAGGAGCAGGCGCCGGACTGCATCGTGATGGTGGACAACTGCTACGGCGAGTTCGTCCAGCGGGAGGAGCCGCTCGCGTTCGGGGCCGACCTGATGGCCGGTTCCCTCATCAAGAATCCCGGCGGCGGCGTCGCCCCCACGGGCGGCTACATCGCGGGCCGCCGCGATCTGGTCGAGAGCTGCGCCTACCGCCTCACGACGCCCGGCACGGGCCGCGAGGTCGGCGCGACGCTCGGCATGAACCGCGAGCTGTTCATGGGCGCGTTCCACGCTCCGCACGTCACGGGCGAGTCGCTCAAGACGGCGGCCTTCACCGCCGCCCTGTTCAGCGAGTTTGGCTACGACGTCACCCCCCGCCCCGACGAACCGCGCGCCGACATCATCCAGACGGTCATGCTGCGCCGCGAGGAAGCGCTCGTCGCCTTCTGCCGCGGCGTGCAGAAGGGCGCGCCCGTCGACGCCTTCGTCACCCCGGAGGCGTGGGACATGCCGGGCTACGATTCCAAGGTGATTATGGCGGCGGGCGCGTTCACGCTCGGCGCTTCGATCGAGCTTTCCGCCGACGCGCCGCTGCGCGAGCCCTATGCCGCGTGGATGCAGGGCGGCCTGAACTTCCACAGCGGCCGCCTCGGCGCGCTGCTCGCCGCCCAGTCGATGCTCGACGAGGGGCTGCTTGGGAAATAGGCGCTGTGCTTTTCTTACATCTTAAATAGAATGAAATCTCTTTTTTTGGGGGGCGCTTTGCGCCCCCTTTTTTCTTTTCCGTAAGCTCCGCCTGTTCTTCTTGTCTCGCCGTCCCGGCTCTTGCAAAAAAACGTGCAGAACATGCAATTTCGAAACGTGAACAAAATATTTTTATGTAAAATGTCAACAATAAAGCGAAAAAATGGTACATTCAATAGAAAAATGTAGAATCATGAATGAATTGTGAAATAATAGTAAACAAAAAGTCGCGAAAGTGTTATGATATAATAAGTTTTGAAAAAAACTGCTGAAGCGGCGCCGCCCCTTCCAGGCGTGAACGGCGCGGCGGGCCCTGCAAATTCAGAGCAAGAAAAAGGAGGAATTTGAATGCCAATCTCTTCCGTTA
Organism: uncultured Clostridia bacterium; assembly: GCA_944383955.1. Classification (GTDB taxonomy): domain Bacteria; phylum Bacillota; class Clostridia; order Oscillospirales; family Acutalibacteraceae; genus Caccousia. Next base: position 21,612 of record CALWRP010000029.1, on the reverse strand, counting down.
TCAAGTTTGAGGGAAGTCCGGATCAGCTGATCTGGAAGTCTCCGATCGAGGATTTCAACACAACGTCTCAGCTCATTGTGGACGAAACGCATGAAGCGCTGCTCGTGGTGAACGGCAACGCGGCGGATCTGTTTGGGCCGGGCTCGCACACGCTGTCGGTGCCGAATCTGCCGATCCTGCGCACGCTGATCAGCATTCCCACCGGCGGGGAAACGCCCTTCCCCTGCAAGGTGTTCTTCATCAACAAGGTTCACCAGATGGAGCTGCTCTGGGGGACGCAGGGGCCGATTGCGCTCGAGGATCCGCTCTACGATATCTTTCTGCATGTCATGCTTCACGGCGCGATGTCCGTCTCCGTGGAGGATTCCCGCAAGTTCATGCTCAAGCTGGTCGGCTTCCGCCAGAGCTTCGACGCGGCCACGCTGATCGCCAAATTCCGCGGCATCATTTCCTCCCATGTGAAGGACTGCATCTCGAAGATTATGATCAACGGAAAGCTCAGCTACTTTATGATGAACGCCAACCTGATGGAGGTCAGCGAGGTCGTCAAGGAACGGCTCGATCTCATCTTCGAGGAATACGGCGTGATCGTCCAGTTCTTCAACATCGAGAGCATCGAGGTGCCGGAGAAGGACTACGCCGCCATCACAGACGCGAAGAATAAGCGCTCGAGCCGCATCATCCAGGGCTACACCTGGCAGGAGGAGCGCCAGATGATGATCGCGGAAAAATTCGCCTCCAACGAGGGAACCATGGGCGAGATGGGCGGCATCATGGGCGGCGCGATGGGCGGCATCATGATGGGCGGCACCATCAGCGAGCTGGCCAGAAGCGCGCTGAGCGCGGATCGCATTCCCACCCAGGCGCCGCCGAAGGATGTGAGCGGCGTGGCCTCTCCCATGGGCAGCAACGCGGGCGGCGCGTCGATCCGCGACCTTATCAGCTCCGGGCAGAACGCCGGACCCGCCAGGGTGCAGCCCACGCAGCCCGCTTCCTCCGGGCTGCAGGGGATGGGCGGCGTGATGCCCTTCGACGTGGACGGCGATTTTTCAGAGCAGCCCGCGCCCGCAGGCCCGAAGGGGAAGTTCTGCCCCGAATGCGGCGCGGCGATTTCTCCCACCGCGAAATTCTGCCCGGAATGCGGCGCGAAGCTGAGCAGGACCTGCCCCGGCTGCGGCAATCCGATCGAGGGCACGCCGAAATTCTGTCCGGAGTGCGGCACAAAGCTGTAAGGCGGCGTCTGAAGACGGGCCCGCGCGGCGCGGCGTGAGAGAGGCCCGAAGCGCGGCTTTGGTGCAATCATCTTTTCCTTTCAGGAGGTATCAATCATCTTATGAATAAGCGTAAAGCCGGCGGCATGTCCATTGCCGTTCTCGCCATCCTCTTCTTCGTGTACAACCTGTTTGTCTTCGTGCTCTGCAAGCCCGTCACCCCGGTGTTCTGGCTCAGCTACGCCTTCATGATTGTGGCCTTCGGCTGCCAGGTGGCCTCCCTGTTCCTGTCCACCAAGACGCTCGACGCGGAGACGGTTTTCTTTGGAATCCCGCTGATCCAGTTTTCCATCTTCTACTTCTTCGCGGAGCTGTTTGCCAGCGCCGTCTTCATGTTCTTCCAGTCGTTTGTCGACATCAAGATCCCGCTTCTGGTGCAGACGGTTCTGCTGGCCGCGTTCGTGATCATCGCGATTGCGGCGGTGGCCGGGCGCGACGCGACGAAGGCGATCAAGGACGACGTCAAGACGAAGGTGGCCGCTCTCAAGGGCATGGGCGTGGATGTGGAGATGCTGGCCTCCGCGGCACAGGATCCGGAGCTGCGCGCCCGCCTGAAGAAGCTGGCGGAGAGCATCCGCTATTCCGATCCCATGTCGACCCCGGCGATCGAGGACGTGGAGCAGCGCATTCACATGACGATCAACGAGCTGCGCGTGTACTGCGAGCAGGGGGACAAGCCCTCTGCGCTGGAAGCGATCTCCCGGCTGGACCTGATGCTTGTGGAGCGCAACAAGAAGCTGATGCTTTCCAAATAAGCTGAGAGACGGGAGTTAACGACCATGGCAGTATCCTATTCCACCAAGAAATGCGATTCCTGCGGCGGCAGCCTCGTCTACCTTCCGGAAAAGAAGGTGTGGCAGTGCCGGTACTGTGGGCAGGAGATTGTGCGCGAGGAGACGTACGACGGGCTCTTCACCATCAAGAACGTGGCGCGGCAGTGCATTGTGGACACCGCCTACCGCCGCATGGAGCAGGCGAATCAGAATCTGACGGAGTGCGAAAAGATCGACTCCTCCTATATCGGTACGCTGATTGCGCGCATCTGCTACCGACTGATCGCGGCGATCACGCCGGGCGCATGCCGGGAGGAGGAGGCCCGCGGCATGTTCCAGCGCCTGGGCAACGACTTTCAGACGCTCAGCGCCAGAGGCCCAGAGCCGGACGACGAGGAGGAGGCCATGTATGAGTTCCTCGCCGCGTCGGATTCCGCCTCAGACGCTTTCGCCCTTCTCACCCTGGTGTTTGACACGCTGGGAGACAGCCGGCGCGCGGAGAGCTTTGCCGCCAGGATAGAACCGGCGAAGATCTATTCCAGAGAGTGCAACAAGGATCTCCTCACCTTTGCCCTCAAGCGGCAGAATATGGAGCTGGCCGCGGCGATCGTCTCAAACACGGCCAATCTGGACACGCACAGCGCCCTGGACATCGTTCTGGACAAGGCCCCGGATATCGAGGGAAAGGCGGGAATGGCGGCCCGGCTGCTGGAGGCCGGCGCCTACACCGCCCAGGACCAGCGCCGCCTGCAGGAGTATCTTGCCGGGGGTGACAGCTGCGCCACCAAGGCGGCGGTCGTCGTGGCCAGCCGCGGCACGGGGGCCACGCCGGACATGGAGGCAATCCTGACGCACGTGCTTTCCCAGACGGGGCCGGAGGAGACGTCCGCCGTGCTCGACGCCGTGTGTACCGGCAGCCTCTACGACAGCGAGCTCTATGAGCTGCTGGAATACGCGCTGGGGGAGAAGGCGGAGAAGGCCGTCCTGATTCTCAGCAAAATTGCGGCCTCCGGCCAGTTTGCGGTGCTCAACGCCAGGCAGCTGGAGCTGGCGCTGGCCGGCGGGCAGAGAAGCGTGCAGGAGCGGCTTGCCGTCTGGGAGGCGCTGCAGCAATTCCGCTTCGACGCCAAGGCGGTGGAGACGGTGGTCTCCCGCTATCTGTGCGAGGGCGCGGACGCCCCGGAGGATCGCAGAACGCTTTTGGAGCAGCTGCTTCCCCGCCTGGAGGTGATCCCGCCCGCGAGCCTTGAGCGCTATCTGCTCACCTGCACGCTGGACGGCGCGGGAAAGCCGGAGCTGCTGCGGCTGCTGTTTTCCCTCGAAAAAATGCGGCCCTCCTTTTATAACGGCGCGCTCGGCAAATATCTGCGCAAGTCTCCGGATGAGCCGGAGGTGAGCCGCGCGGTGACGCAGGCGCTGATCGAGGCGGGCCTCACGCTGGACGCCGGCGATCTCAACGAGCTGATCTGCCGGGAGGGGATGGACCCGAACGAAAAGGTGGAGCTTCTGCGCGAGCTGGAAAAAAACGGCTGCACCGTGCGGGCAGACGCGCTGAGCGTTTATCTGGAGCGCTGCTGCGGCTCGTACAGCGAGGCGCTCTTCGCCTACCTCTTTGAAAAGACGAGCTCCATCTCCGAGCGCGCGCTCGCCAACTTTGTGCTGCGCTGCGCCGGGGAATCCGCCGCGAAGGCGCGCAACGCCGCGACGCTCGCCGCAAGGCAGGCCGCGCCCTTCGGAACGAGCGTCTGCCAGATCGTGCACCTGTCGCACCGCGTCTCCTGCAATCTGATGCAGGCCTATCTGCTCACCACCGCGGATCCCTACGAGACGTCCTCCGCCCTGCTGCAGGCCATGTCCGCCTCCGCCAGGCTGGCGGGGGAAATCCAGGTGGACGGCAGCACGGTGCGCCTGAAGAAATATGTGAAGGAAAACAGAGGCTCGCTCACGCCGCTGACAGAGCAGCTCTGCGAAGACAACCGCCTGTTTTCCATGTTTTAGCCGCGAGCGCTTCATTGACGGAAGGGGAGATTGACCCATGGTACAGATTGTCAGAATGAGCGGGGGGAAAGCCGTCGGTCTCGCTGTGTGCGAGGTCACGGCAATCCCGCATTACGAGCTGCTGCACAAGGATCTGGATCGGGCCTGCCACGTGAATCACGTTCTGTTTGTGCAGGTTCTCGCCGATTTCTTCGGCCGCTCGCCTGCCAATCAGACCTCCATCGAGCTGCTCTGGCAGAGCATTCCGGTGGAGAACCAGACGTATCAGGCCCAGGTGCGGCAGTATATTCTGCTGCGCCAGATGGGCCCTTCCCCCATCGAGCTGCAGAGCGCGCTGGAGGAGGCTCAGCAGAGCCTCGTCAACGATCTGCAGCAGAAGAATTTTGCGCTGCACGTGCTGCAGGAGGAGGAGCTGGCCGGCTTCCGCAGCCAGCTGGAAACGGTGGACTGCAGCGCCGTTCTCGCCGTTTCCCGCAGGGAGCGGTTTGCGCAGCACACCCTCATCCCGAATTCGTGCCTGTATTACAACGATGTGGTGCGGCCCTCGGAGGATCTGAACGTCGCCGATCTCGCCAACACGCTCACCCAGCGGCCGAACAGCGCCGTTTCCCTGCAGCTGATCCCCACCGCGTACACGGCGGAGGAGATCATGGGGATCGAGGAATCCCGCCGGTACATGAGCATGTACATCAGCAACCTGCGCTTCTGCCAGGGCATTCAGGCGGACGCGAACATTCAGGCCATCGCCGATGCGTATGACGCGCTTCTCGCCTCCGAAAAGGAGCCGCTGTTCTACTATAATTTTCTCGTCTACGCTCAGCCGAACAGCGCGCGGAGCATCGCGAACAAGGTCATCAACGCCATCGGCGAGGAGGGGAACGCCTTCGGCAGCCCGTTTGAGACGGTGGATCTCACCGGCTGCGGCCTGGCTCCGCACAAAAAGCTGGAGCAGCAGCCCTGGGTGATCAGCAATCTTCTCGTCTTTCAGCAGCGCGACAGGGCGTTCTGGGAGCTTCCGATCGCACCGCGCTACCTGCTTCGCCTGAAATATCTGATGACGGCGCACGAGCTCAGCGGCATTTTCAAGCTGCCGATCGACGACGGCCACACCATCGGCCTGGAGAGCCGGAAAATTTCCAGCAACCGCGAAAAGCTGAATCAGAGCATCATCAGCGAGGGGAATTTCAAGCTGGGGCGCATTCGCAACGCCAGCCGCATGCAGGAGGGAGACGCCGCGCACGCCGGCGTGCCGCTCAACGATTTCACCAAGCACGGCCTTATCGTGGGCATGCCCGGCTCCGGCAAAACCAATTTCTCCCTGGGCATGCTCCTGCAGTTCTGGCGTGATTTTCAGATCCCCTTTCTGGCCATTGAACCCACCAAGAGCGAATACCGCTCCCTGCTCGACGCCATTCCCGAGCTGCAGGTGTTTACCCCCGGCAAGAACGAGGTGTCGCCGTATATCGTCAATCCCTTCCTGCCGCCGCGCGGCGTGACGGTGGAAACCTTCATCCCCAGCCTGATGAGCGCCTTCAAGGCCGCCTTTTCCATGCCGGAGCCTCTGCCGGATATCTTCCTGGCGGCGGTCAACGAGTGCTACAACGAGTACGGCTGGCACCTCAACAGCACGGCGGAGGACCCGCGCGTGCAGGTGTTTGGGCTGTATGAGTTCATCAAGGTGTTCCGCCGCAGAATCCGCAATATGGACTACAAGGGAGAGGTGCGCGCCAACATGGAGAGCGCGGGCGTCGTCCGTCTTGTGAGCCTGATTGAGCAGAATCCGAATATCTACGACACCGTGCACAGCATTCCGCTCGAGGATCTGCTTCGCAGCCCGACGGTCATCGAGCTCAACGCCATCAACAACAAGGAGCAGAAGTCTCTCATTATGGCCCTCCTCCTGATTCAAATCTGCGTCTACACCAAAAACAATGTGTCCGGAGACGGCAGGCTCAAAAACATCCTCCTGATCGACGAGGCCCATGTGCTGCTCGGCGGACACAGCGCCGCGGCGCAGGAGGGCGCGGCGGATTCCCAGGGCAGCACGATAGAGGCCCTCGAGAATATGATCGCGGAGATCCGCTCCTATGGCACCGGCATTATCATCGCCGACCAGTCTCCCACGAAGGTGGGGCGCAGCATTGTGGCGAACACGAACGTCAAGGTGATTTTCAAGCTGGTGGAAAAGGAAAACCGGGACGCCATCAGCACGGCCACCAACATGGATCAGGCGGCCTACGATCTCCTGGGCCGCCTCGGCGTGGGAGAGGCGATGCTGCACTATGGCCGCGTGGATTCGCCGCTGCACATCATGACCTATCATGTGGGGGAGAAGGCGAAGCTTCGCCCCGTCATCGGAGACGCGGAGGTGGCCTCGCACGTCACCTACTGGGAAAGCCACGCCGATCTGCTCGTTCCCTACCGGGAATGCGCCTGCAATACGGCCTGCGGCGGCCGCTGCGATATGGCGATGCGCACAGACGCCGATTTTGTCGCGACAAGGCTGATCAACCGGCTGCTGTATGAAATCGCGGACAAGAAAAGCTTTGTTCAGCTGCTGGTGCAGCTGGATCCGAAGATTGAGGCGGAGCTCAGCAGGCTGCCGGATGTTCGGGATTCGCTCGCGCTGCGCAATTGTGTGAAAATCAAATTCCTGCGCAAGGCGCTGCTGGCGAAAAATTTCGGTCTGAGACGCGAGGAGTATGAGGTTGTGCTCGGGCATCCGCGTTTTCTGAAAAAAGCGTGACGGAACCACGGGGGAGGGATCAAAATGGACGAGGAGTACGGCGGCTTCGATGAGGGCATGAACGAGGTGACGGATCTGGATACCGGCGGCCCGGGCCCGGAGGCGGACGATGTCGGCGCGTGGATGGACGAGGTCCCGGAGGCGGAGGTGCAGGAGCTTTCCGCGCCGGAGGAATTGGCCGGGGACGGCGATCTGGATATTGCCGCCCTCATGGACGAAGTCCCCGAGGCTGAGGAAGTCCCTGAGGTTGAAGAAGTCCCTGAGGTTGAAGAAGTCCCTGAGGTTGAAGAGGTCCCTGAGGCAGAGGAAGTCCCCGAGGCTGAGGAAGTCCCTGAGGCTGAGAAAGTCCCTGAGGCTGAAGAGGTCCCTGAGGCTGAGGAAGTCCCTGAGACTGAGGAAGTCCCTGAGGTTGAAGAGGTCCCTGAGGCTGAGGAAGTTCCCGAGGCTGAGGAAGCCGATCTCCCGCTCCCCGGGGAGCAGGAGATGGTGGAGGAGCTGTTTGAGGACGACACGCTCGAGGATTCCTGGGACACGCAGCCGGAGAGCGCCGGTGAAGGCGAGCTTTCGGAGAACGCGGACGCGGCGCAGGAGGACGGCGGCGTCTCCGCTGCGGACCTGGAGGGAGAGATTCCGGCGCAGGGCACGGAGCCGGGAGAATTTGTGCCTCCTCCGCCCGTGCAGGAGCTGCCCTCCCCTGAGGACACCGAGCAGGAGCATGCCGATGCCGCCGACGCTTCCGCGGACACGGAGGATTCGCTTGACGGGCTGGCAGAAGCGCCCGTTTCTCCCGGCGGCCCGGAGACGCCCAGCGAGCCGAACGATCCGTCCAATCCGCCGGATCCCGGCCAGCCGGAGGACATGCCGGGGCCGGACAATCCCGCCGGGCCGGAGGGAGAGCTCGACGGCGCGTCTCCCTCCGCTATGGAACAGATGGCGGAGTATTTGAGCAGTCACAACTATGGCAGAGAGGATTTTGCCGCCTATTGCCAGGATCCCGAGTGGCAGCGAATCAACAATCAGCTGCTGCTCGAGCAGGAGGTCCCCTCCACGGCAGCGGAGCAGATGTCCCTTTACATGGCGGAGCACAACTACAGCCGGATGGATTATCCCACCTACAGTCAGGATCCGGAATGGCAGCGCCTGAACGAGGCTTATCAGCAGGATCCCGAAATGCGGATCCCGGTGACGCCCTATGAGGAGCGCATTGACGCCGTGCTTCCGTCCGACAGCGGCGGACAGCCTTCTCCCGAATATGGGGAGTCCGTCCCGCAGAACGCAGACGCGGCCGATACCCTCGGGCCTTTGGAGGAGATCGCGGACGCGCCCGACGCACCCGGCCTGCCGGAGCAGGAGAATATAGACGCTGCCGATGTGCCCGGTTCGCCGGAGGAGATCACGGACGCTGCCGATGTGGCCGGGCCGCTGGAGGAGCTCACAGACGTACCCGACACGCCCGGCCTGCCGGAGCAGGAGAACATAGACGCTTCCGACGCGCCCGGTCCGCTGGAGGAGCTCACAGACGTACCCGACGCGCCCGGCCTGCCGGAGCAGGAGAACATAGATGCTTCCGACGCGCCCGGTCCGCCGGAGGAGCTCACGGACGCGCCCGATGTGGCCGGGCAGCCGGAGCAGGAGCTCGTGGAACCTGCCATCGTGCCTGCCGATTTGCAGGAGGAGCCGGGCGACGTCCCCGTGCAGAACGCGGAAGGGTTTTACGAGCAGGGCGACAACGCGTTCGGCTTCGAGGGAACCTGCGGCCCGACCTCTGTGGCAAACAGCATGAACCGGCTGCTGGGCGAGAACCGCTTTACGGAGAACGACGTGCTCACGCAGGCGGTTCAGGAGAACCTCTGCTTCTGTGAGTCGGACGACCCGCTCGAGTGCGGCGGCACCACGACGGAGCAGTTTGTGCAGCTCTATGAGCGCATGGGGGAGCTCAGCGGCGAGAACATTCAGGTTGAGACCTACGAGTTCGGCGACGTTCTCTCCATGGAGGAGGTCGCGCAGAAGCTGGACGAGGGCTGTGCCGTCAACGTGGCGGTGGACGCCGCCACCCTGTGGGGCGAGGACGTTGGGAATGCGATGGGAACGCCCCCTGTGCAGCGGAGCACAGACCATTGGATTACCGTCACGAAGGCGGAGCGCGGGGAGGACGGAGCGATCACCGGCTTCGAGGTGATCGATTCCGGCGGCGGCGTCTCGTATGTGGATGCCGCAACATACCAGCGCATGTGCTACGGGGACGAGCAGCTGCACCTGACCGATCCCACCTGCATCGTAGCGCGCAGGGAGGCGGCGGAGACAGCGCCCGTGCCGGAGACGGCGGAGGAAATCCGGCAGGGAGCCGCCGCCGGGGCCGGAGATTTGCCGCCGGATACGGGCCCGCCGGGCGGCGGGGCTCCTTCGCTGCGGGAGAGCAGCGAGCTCTTTGCCGCCATGGACGCGGAGACGCTCGCCCGCAGCCAGGCCGCGATGGAAAAGCTCGATCCCGGCGAGCAGGCGGTTTATCTGCAGGCGCTGCGCGCCGAGCCCTCCATCACGCAGGACGTCTGCCGCGTATCCGAGACAGCCGGGGGACAGACGGCCGGCCTTGAAAACAGGGTGAAGCTGCCGGATTCCCTTGCGGAAAAGCTGCATGAGCGCGGTGAGCCGGTCGATATCGCCGAGGTGAGCGATATCCTGCGCTACACCCAGACCTTCCCGCCGGAGACGCTGACACAGGGCGTGCAGGACAGCCTGGCTCTGTATGAGCAGAAGGGCTATGAGATCGTTCAGGTCAGGAACGCCTGGCAGGACGACACAAACCCCTATAACGGAATCAACGTCCGGCTGATTTCTCCCGATCGGCAGAAGCTCGAGGTGCAGTTCCACACGCCGGAGAGCTACGAGGTGAAAAACGGCCCCATGCACAGGCTGTATGAGGAGTGGCGCAGACTTCCGGAGGACAGCGACGAGGCAATCACCCTGCAGAATCAGATGTTCGCCCTGAGCCGCCGGATAACGGCGCCGCGGAACATATCGGAGGTTAAGAGCACATGATTTTTTACAAGCTGACCGATCCCATACGCAGCGGCGACATCATCCGCGCGGAGGGACGGAAGCACTATTCCTATTCCTTCGGCGTTTGCCGCTGGGTGCGCACCACCGTGATGATGACCTACATGAATCCCGATTCCCCCCTGTACGGGATGTATGAGCAGGTGTCCGAGCAGGAGGCGCAGGAGCTTGTGATCCGCAAGAGCGCCGTTCTCGCGCGCCTGCTGCCGAAGGCGGAGGCGCTGGCGCGGCAGTATCACGAGGGCCAGACGGATAAGGCGGGAGCTCCCTATGTGGAGCACCTGCGGAGCGTTGCCTCCATGCTGGACGACCTGGAGCAGAAGATCACTGCGTGGCTGCACGATCTGTGCGAGGATACCGGGGCGACGTTCGAGCTTTTGCTGCGCGAGGGCTTTACGCCGCGGATTGTGCAGGCGGTGCGGATCCTCACAAAGCCGCCGGAGATGGATTACTACGATTATATCCGCCGGGTGCGGACCGACCCGATCGCGCGGGCGGTCAAGCTGGCCGATCTCTCGCACAACATGGATCTGAGCCGGCTGCCTAATCCCACAGACCGCGATCGCGAGCGCCTGGAAAAATACAGAAAGGCCTATGCGTATTTGAATCTGGAGGGCGAGCTGCCCGAGCGGGCGTCCCCGCAGGCCGAGGAGCCGCGCCTCGTGCCCTCTCTGCGCGTGTTTGAGAAGGTGTCCGCCCAGGCCCTGCAGGGGAAAAAGCTTCCGCATGGGGTTTCCAACCCGGTGCTCCGCCGGGAGGACGGAACGCTTTATCTGGCCTTTTTCGTGTATCTGTATCAAAAGCGGCATCTCGACGAGCGGCGGCTGCCGCGCCCGTCCGGCTGGCTCCTGGCGGATCTGGCCAGCGGGGAGATTGTGAAGCGGTTTTCCTGCGCCGAGCGCGATTTTTCTTCGCAGCCGCAGGATGCCCTTTATTCCGTCGACTATCCGGACAAGCCCGCGTATACGCGGGAGCAGTTCGCGGAGCTCTACGGAAAACTGGACCGCGCGCGCGCCGCGTGCGCGGGGGCGGACGGGGCCGGCGCGCAGGAGTACGCGGCGTATTTTGAGGCGATGCTGGAGCTGGTGCCGCCGGCCTACCGCGTTTTTTATCAGGACCTCAGCCGGCTCTGACGGCGCCGGCATGAAAAAGAAAAGGGGAAAGGAAGTGCAGGAGTGGCAGACAATGACGAGAGACAGCGGGAAGAAGAGCTGATACGGCAAATCAACCGCTACATTGCGGAAAACAACGCGCTGAGTCAGGAGCTTGAGGCCGCCATTCACAACGTGCGGATTCTGGCGGACAATGTGGACCAGATGAGCCAGGCTGTCGTGCAGGATGTGAGCGTGCTGAGCAAGCAGACGGTCGTTCTGGACGAGAACGTCACAGTGGTGAAGAATGAACTGGCGGATCTGACCCATCGGTATTTTCTGTTCAAGAACCTGTCGACAGCGTCCAAAAACCTGACGCAGTGCACCGACGAGTATTTCACAAAATTCTCGCATTACCACAAGCTGCGCCGCATCACGCTCGGCTACGTGATCGGCCTGGACAACGCGATCATCTCGAGCGGGACGCTGCGCAAGGAAGTGGAAAAAATCTATCTGAAGAACACGGAGTACTGGCTTGCCTACGCGACGGCGGCCGTGATGCTGTGGGCGAGCAACGAAAAGGAGGCCGCCAAGCGCGCGCTGGACAAGGCGAGATCGATGGATCTATGCCGGTCCGACATCTTTTTCCTGCTGATCAATCTGCGCTTTGACCGCCTGGACACCGCGAAGGACTGGTATCTCGACTATCTCGACAAGGCGGATCTCACGAGCCTCGGCAGCGAATACCAGTATCTGCTGCAGGCGTATCTGGCGGGCCTGTTCGGCATGGATCCGGAGTTTGAGGCGTATGTCTCAGAGAATTTCCAGAAATCCCTCGCGCAGGTCGACGCCATGACGGTCGACTTCTCCAACCGCTTTTCATTGCGCGCGAAGGAATACGCTCAGGCTTATCTGCACGTGACAGAGCAGGAATTTCCCATTCTCAAGGAGACCTGCCAGGAGTACGGCGAGCTCAAGCGGCTGCTCGGCCGCGCGGAATGCAACGCTCTGTTTGCGCAGGAGTATACGGAGCTCGCGCACCGCGAGGAGGAATACAGCGAGGATCACGCGCAGCGCGTGGAAAATGTTCTGTATGACCTGATCAACGCCTACGACGACGAGGAGTGGAAGGTGATCAAGGAGCAGAAGCGGAACGAGGCCATCATCGAAGCCAAGGGCGATCTGGCCGCCGCCGATGAAAAATACAAGCTCCAGTACGCCGGCCTCGACAAGAAGCGCTCTCTGGCCGATTTCCTGTTTGACTGGGCGTTTTCGGAGGATCCCTCCATCACGAATCTCACCGTCAAGCGCTTTGCCGTTTCCCTGATGAAGGGAGCGATTGCGCGGGGCTTTATCCGCTTCGCGGAGGAGTACCGCGGGCAGGAGCCCGAGCGCGTCCATCTGGAGATCGACGGCTGCGCGCTCGAGTGCGGCGAGGATGAGTATGAGGCGCAGAGCGCCAGGCTTTCCGGCCACTACACGAAGAACCGGATGAAGGAGGCCTTCAAGGACAAATACATCCAGATTTTCACCGTTGTGTGCGCGGCGAGCCTTCTGCTTCTGGTTTTCACGGCGTTTGCGTTCAATCCGGTGACGCTGACCATCGGCGTGCTCGGCGGCATTGTCGGCGGATTCGTGCTGTGGCGGCGCTTCGTTGAGGTGGGCCGCCAGCTTGAGGAGAGAAAGCGGCTGGGCCTGCTCAAGCTGCAGCAGGCTCTCGGGGAACTCGGGTCGTGGCGCAGGCTGTTCCACGATGCGGACGGGCATGCGGCAGATGTGCAGCAGGCCCTCGAAGAATTTTAACAGGGAGGGATTTTCACCATGTCTGGCGCAAGCAGTGCAATCTCCCGCTTGAACGAGTCGATCAATTCGTTCCAGGGAAGAGTCAACACGCCGATCCGAAACGTCTATCAGTCGAGCGTTCACGTGGACGGCACCACCACGGAGATCTACGAGGGCATCCGCAAGTTCAAGCAGGACATGATGCACGGCGAGGAAACGCAGCTCGCCCACGAGAACGTCATCCGCATCGACCAGATCATCAAGGAGCAGTTCTCCAACCACGAGAACATCCGCAAGACGGTGATGGGCATTGTGCGGGATTTCGATATCAACCTGGTGCGCAACAGCACCATTCAGGAGCTCAGCGAGGAGATGTGGATCACCAGCTCCCGCTACTGGCTGTCCTACGCCCTGATCGCCATCACGGCCTGGGTGAACGATTACCCGGAGGTCGCGCGCAACGCTCTGGCGGAGTCCGGGCGGCGCGACGCGATCAAGACGACGCTGTTTTTCTGCCTGATGAATCTGCGCTTTGAGCGCATGGCCCCCGCGAAGGCGTGGTTTTGCGAATATCTCAAGGTGCTGGATCCGTCCATGCTGCAGCAGGAGACGGCGGTCCTGCTCGAGGCCTTCCTCAACGGCATCTTCGGCCGGGACAAGGAGCTGGAGCACTCCGTTCTCGACCTGATCGACGAGTGGATGCGCATTCTCAACGAGGACGCCGAGGCCTGCGAGGCCCTGGTGGACGAGTATGTCCGATACATCGGCAACCTTAAAAATCCCGCGAAGTTTGACAGCGAGGCGCTCGCCCAATTCTGCGCGAACCACGACGAGATCCGCCGCAGCTACGAGGAGGTTTCGAAATACGATACCCTTCTGGCCCTGGTGAAGGAGCTGGACGTGGAGACGGCGGAGCAGAACGACGAGAATTACAAGGCGCGCGTCGATTCCGTCCTCACCAGCCTGATTTCCCGCTATGACGAGGAGGAGCTCACCCTCAAAAATCAGCAGGCGTATTACCGCTTTGTGGTGGAAAACGAGGGCGACACCGACAAGGCGGAGGCGCAGTATCAGCAGCTCCAGCAGCTGCAGAGCGAGAGCTTCAACATCGGCAAGCAGATGCTGCGCTGGGCCATCTTCGACGACAACGGGGAGACCAATCCCCAGGTGCGCAAGTTCGGCTTCCAGAACACGAAAAAGTGGTTCCTCGACGCTCTGACCCGCTGGGACACGAATTTGCATCAGTCCAGGCCCGTAAACTTCCAGCTGCAGATCGATACCTGGTCCGGCGTGAGCAACGGCGCCGATCAGGCGCAGCAGGCGGAGAGCATGCGAAATCACTTCGAGGCGAACAAGTTCCACAACATGTTTATCAACACACCCAACATGGCCCTGGCCCTTCTGGTGGTACTCTCCGCCGGCATGGCCTTTGTGACGATCTTCTCGCTCGTTGTCACCCTGGTCGCGGCCGGCGTTCTCGGCTGGCGCTGCTTCAAGGCGATGCAGGAATATCCGAAGCGGGTGAACGCCGCGCTTGCCAATCTGGACGCGTGCATGACGGAGCTGGCGGAATTCGACCGCTTCTACACAGAGAAGCGCCAGCAGAAGGAGCTTCTCGTCAGCCAGGTGGAATTTATCTGATACATATGGGAGGGTTTGCAAAATGAGTAACGATCAGAAAGAGATGCAGAATCAGGATTTTGAAGCGATGATGGAGGAGAGGATCCGCCAGAATTTCAGCGCCCCCGCGCAGGCCGGCGCGAGCGCGAGCAACGAGAGACTCCGGGAGATGAACAAAAAGCTTCCCTCCTGGAGCCTTGAGCCGCCGTACAGCTTTTTGAAGTGATGGCGGGCTATCTCACGGAGCAGGATTTTGAGACGGCGCCCGTCACCTATCAGGAATGGCTCGACTGCTTCCGTTTTATCCGCGAGCATCCGGAAAACCACGCGGCCCTGCGGGCCCTTTCGGGGGGCACGGTCTGCTGCGTTCCGCGCACGCTCGATATGTTTCTGCAGCGCCTCGACGAGCTGCTGCAGGAGACGATCCGCAGGCGGATTGCCGGCTTTCTCTCCCGCGTGGACGCTCTGCTGGAGGAGAACGATCCGGACGGCGTCGAGCTGGAGGCGATCCGCTTTTGCCGCGGCCTGCCGGAGCTGTTTTTCTTCGAAAGCCTCGGCCTGCCGGAGGATTGCTGCCGCCAGTTCAGCGAGGGCTACGCGGACCAGCTTGACCAATTCTGGCGCAGGCTGGTCTCGGAATTTCGATTTCAGGCCGACGAAACGCACGACGCGCGTCTTGAGGATCTCGCGCACAGCCTGGCGCAGCTTCGCGGCGTCTGGCGCAGGAAAGGAATGTATACCGGATGAGCAATTTCGTGCAGACGCAGCGGGAAATCAAAACCTATCTGCTTGCGCGCGTGCCGCTGATTGTCTTCGACACGGCGGAGCGGGGGAGGGCGGAAAAGCTTCTGCGCAGGACGGCCCAGGAGATTTCTGCCGACATCTCCTATTATACGGACGCCAGGCAGGTGACGAGCCTGTCGCGGACCGGCGCGTCGAGGGACGTGGACCGCGACCCGCTCCCCTTCATTCAAAACGAGTTCAAGCATAAAAAGGGCGTGATCTTCGCGCTCGGAGACTGCCGCAGGCTGGGCGACGACACCGCCTACGCCCGCGAGGTGCTCAATCTTGTCTATCTGGCCCAGGAGTCGAGCTGCACGCTGATTCTGATCTCCCCCGATCCCGTGTGGGAGCGCCTCGCGCAGTTCGGCATGCTGGTGCGCCTCGATCATCCGAACACGGAGGAACGCAGGGCGCAGATCGAAGCGTTTGTCTCCGCATACCGCTCCCGCTATCCGATCCGCTGGGGCGAAAGCGAGATCCTGCGCGCCGCGGCTTTGCTGCAGGGCTTCAGCGAGACGCAGATCGACAACATCCTCTCCTCCGTCCTGATCGAGCATGGCGGCCTGGAGAGGAAGGACCTGACGGAGCTTGTCAATCAGAAAAGCAGGCTCTACGCCGTCGTGCCGAGCATCCAGACGGTGCAGGTGCCCGCCGATCTCCCGGTGGCGGGGCTGGAACGCCTCAAGGCGTGGCTGCGGGCGAAGCAGAGGATTTTCTTTTCTCCCTCCGAGCAGCTCAGCCGGTACGATCTGCAGCCGCCCCGCGGCATCCTCCTGGTGGGCGTTCCCGGCTGCGGCAAGTCGCTCTCCGCGCGCATGGTTGCCCGCGAGTGGGAGCTTCCGCTCTTTCGCTTCGATCTCGGCACAGTCTACGACAAGTATGTGGGCGAGAGCGAAAAGAAGATGAAGGAGGCGCTGGCCTTTCTGGACAACGTGTCCCCCTGCGTCGTCTGGATTGACGAGATTGAGAAGGCCCTTTCGGTCTCCGACGGGGGAAACGATGTGGGCCGCCGCGTGCTGGGCCAGTTTTTGTTCTGGCTGCAGGAATCGGCAAGCCGTGTGTTCCTTGTCGCGACGGCGAACGATGTGCAGGCCCTGCCCTCGGAGCTGTTCCGCAAGGGAAGGTTTTCGGAGATCTTCTTTGTGGATCTGCCGAACGAGGCGGAGCGGGAGGCGGCGCTGCGGCAATACTGCGCGCGGGCGCTTCACTGGGAGCCGCAGGCAGGAGAGGCCGGGCGGCTGGTGGAGGCGAGCCGCGGCTTTACATATGCGGATATCGAATACGCGGTGAAGAGCCTTGCGGAGGAGCTGCTCCTCGCACCGCAGACAGAGGTGTCGGTTCCGGCCCTCACGGCGCGGTTTTCACAGATGATCCCCTATTCCAAAACCTATCCGGAGACGCTGAAGCAGCTGCGGGCCTGGGGCGCGGAGCGGGCGGTCAACGCATCGGAAATCGAGGAGGAATGATCCCATGAGTATATCGTCACTGGAGGCTGAGCTGAGCAGGCAGCGCGCGATCAACCGGGAGCTTCGTCAGGAGCTCAGCCAGATCGAAAGCGGAGTGCTCTCCGGCTGCCAGACGCTGGAGGACTGCAATCGCATGATCTGCGATACGCTGAACGCCAGCCATCAGAAGCTTGAGAACAGCCACAGCAGGGAACTGTCGGCTATCGAGATGCAGGCGGAAATCGACAACATGTACGTCAAGTTCAAGCAGATGGAGCTTGCCAACAAGAAAATCCGCGAGTGCAACAACAAGAAATATTATGACTTCGCCAACTACCGCACGGTGCGCAAGCTGGTGCAGGGCATGATGGATAATCTCGACGTTCATATGGTGAGCGACGCCGTGATTTACAAATCCGTGGAGGCCCAGCAGCTCAAGACGCCGGATTACTGGCTCACCTGCGTGCTGATTGCCGTCATGGCGTGGAAGAACGACGACAGGCAGCTGGCGGAGCGGGCGATCCAGATTGCGCTGGAGCTGGACAAAAAGAACAGCGCCGTCTTTTTCATGCTCTTCAATCTGCGCATGCAGCGCGACGATGCGGCCCTGAAATGGTTTTTCACCTATCAGGAATGTCCGCTCAAGGGCTCGGACCAGCGCACCTTCCTGGTGCTGTTCGCGCTCGTGAGCAAGACCGTGAACCAGAGCGAGGAGCTGAGCAGCCATACGCGGGAGGAGATCAACGGCTTCATTCACAAGGTGATCGAGGCGAACCTGCGCGCCGAGGGCTACGACGAAGCCGCGATGGTGGAGCGTGTGCGGAAGTACTACGACCGCATGAACGGCCGCGAGGCCCCCGCCTACCCGATGCTGCGCAGGCACTGCTCGGATTTCTCCACATTGGCCGCCGCCATGAATCAGGCGAAGGGAAATGTGGAGATTCTCTCCTTCCTCAAGTCGGTGATTCACGTGGGACCGGCGCAGCGCAACGCCTTCATCAAAAACTTCGTCGACGAGCTCATCTCGCAGGCCAATCCTGCGGAGAAGGAGGTCCGCGACGAGATCCGGTATAACGAGCTGATCATCCGCTATCAGGGCGAGGTGGAGAAGGCAAAGGCGGCCTATGAAGCGGAGCAGACGCACGACGAGTCGGATCTCAATCTGATTGCGGAGATGGTTGACTGGATCTTTTCCGGAGATCCCGACGAGGTCAACGGCCAAAGCCGCCTGAACATGTTCTCGCTCACGAAGGAGCTTCATCAGCAGGCGGTGGTGTCGCACACCGCCGCCTACCGCGCGATCGACACCACGCATCTGACCGTGAGCATTGACGACTATTCCACCAAGGCCGATTTTGCCGATCTGTCCGGCGAGGAGGGCAAGCTGCGCCAATTCTATGAGGATAAGCGCGCCGCAGCCCTGGCCGGCGTCAAGAACTTTCCCGCCTATATCGCCTTCGGCGTGGGAGCTGCCGCGGCGGTTTTGTCCTTCTTTGTGAGCTTTGGGATTTTGCTCATCACGCTGATAGCCGCGGGCTACGGCGTCATCACCCTGCTCAGCAACAATTCCTCCAGAAAGCAGATTGAGGCCCAGTGCGCCGGCTCGATTGCCTCCTCCACAGAGGTGCTGCACCATCTCTTTGACGAGCACAGGGCCTATCAGGAGGAATGGTCCTCCTATGATGCCTACAGCGAACAGATCGAGGCGGAATTCACGCAGGTATAGCCGCGGCGAGATGCTGTCGGCGAGCCAAACACGCCGCCACAGGAGAGGATGGCCGCGGGCGCGCGCCGTCTTCTCAATTGAGCGCAGCAGCCCGTTCCGGCATGCAGCCGGAGCGGGCTTCCGTGCGCAAAAGGGAAAAGAGCGGAACACGCGCCGGATGCTCTCCGCCCTGCGCGCACGGAAGCTTTCTGCGACTTGATTTTCTTTGAGTGAGCTGGTAAAATGACTGTGTGAGGAATGGGCGCGCTTTATTCTCAAAGCGTTTTTCGATAACCTCGTCCGTGCGCTGCACAGTTTTCCGCCGGGGCGCATGGAGTCGGCGAAAGCGCGTTGGACGTAATGCGATGGGGGATTTGGCCGTTTCTTTTGTCGCCGCGTGTTTTTTCTCTCAGCAAAAGCGGCCGCTCCTATATGCGGGTATGGCGGAATTGGCAGACGCGCTGGATTTAGGTGCTGTCACCTCAGTGAAGAAAGAGAAGGGTTGATATGGGAAATCAGATGACAAAAGGACATTGCTATCTCTGCGGTGCGGTTATTGCGAAGTCGGGTTTTGTAAAACATTTTGATTCCAAACATCTCCACGGAGAGAAAGCGGATAATCAGGAATGCGTTCTGCTCAAGGTGGAAGATGCAGAGGATAAGATTTATTGGCTGTATCTCGATATGCCGCTGACTTCCACGCTCAAAACGTTGGACACGTTTTTGAGGGAAATCTGGTTGGAATGCTGTGGACATATGAGTGGCTTTTATCAGCATGGTGGGATTGAGATAGGGAAGAGCACCAAGCTGGAACAGTTTCCAGCTGGTTCCGTTCTCTTCTATGAGTATGATTTCGGCAGTACGACGGAGCTCCGGATCACGTTTTTGCATACCGTGTCGCGTCCCAGACAGCGCAAGGCTGTCCGCTTGCTGGCCCGCAATCTTCCTCTGCGTTTCGACTGCGGACAATGCGGCGAGGAGGCGGATTACATCTGCTGCGAATGTGACGCAATGGAAGAGTATCCGTTCCTCTGCGAGAAATGTCTGGAGTCCCATGAGCATGAATGCGCACTGCCTGTGGTGAATTCCCCCAGAATGGGCGTATGCGGATATTGTGGAGAGTATGATGTGTATGAGTTTCCGGACGAGACTCAAAAAGAACAGTGAGAGCATAGCTTGAACGGAATACTTTGTCGAGGACATCTTTTTGCTAAAGCAGGGAAGAAAATAGGAAAATAGCGGCAGGAAAAACTCCTGTCGCTCATATAAGCGGGTATGGCGGAATTGGCAGACGTGCTGGATTTAGGTTCCAGTGGGTAACCGTGTGGGTTCGAGTCCCACTACCCGTACCACATCGGGGCAAAGTCAGCTTTGCTCCGATGTTTTTTAGTTTCAAAAGATTTTCTCCATCTTTAACACAGCTATTTCGAATAGCTTTCCAGAACGTATTGTTGGGGAATTTGAGATTCTCATACAAATTATCTTTAGAAACCAATGAAGCGCCTCCTGACACGGAACAAAAGCCGTGTCAGGAGGCGCTTCATTAATTTTTACTCATATGATTGCTTTTTATAAGCTTCCCGATAGGCTTTTGGCGTGGTGGAGGTAAAGAGCTTAAAGTTTCGCATAAAAGAGGTTTGGTCGGAATAGCCGGATTCCTGACAAATAATTTTGATAGGCTTGTTTGTACGGATTAGAAGCTGTTTCGCTCTTTCAATCCGAAGGGAGTTCAAATATTTGTGGGGAGATATGCCCAGATGTCGTTTGAGCTGTTGGCTCAGATTGTTTTGTGAAATTTGAAAATGGGAGCATAATTCCCCTAGGAAAAAGTCTGGCTCTGTAAAATGGTCGTGCAAATATTGCAGAATATCTTCAAGAGAAGTTTCTTTTGCACACGATTCCGGAGATTCTTTCTGCAAAAAGCCAAGGCTTTTGATAAGAGTTGACGAAGCGTTGAGGAGACCGGTTTTTTCGTAAATCTTGTTTAAATCAATAATATATTGGTTTGTAATGGTAAAAACTTCAGATTCGTCTGCATGAGCAAGAGGATATTTGATCAGTAGATTGGCGATTTGATAACAGATAATTCGAGTAACCGAAAAATCGTAGGTAGGCTGTCCCATTTGTGCGCTAATGTCCCTGAGAGCGGTAAGAATTAGGGGAAGATTGTTGGTCTGGAGCGCAGAAGTCAGGGCAGACAACTCCGTATGTGGATAAAAAGTGTGTTTGGTTGGCGAGGAATCACGGTATAACTGAATTTTTCCAGCGGAGGACCCGCAGGCGGGAATTAAAGACAGTGCTTCATGGTAGGAAAGGGTCAAATGATCTGCTGTGGGATAACAGTTTCCCACATAAATGCTGCAGCTCATATTGGTTGCAGCCAGATTATTTTGAATGCCTTGTAGGACGGAAAGGCGGTGGGGGTACAGAGCAGTTTCTGACATGAGCAGAAGGATCATACGTTGGTGATTGTCAATATAATAGTACTGCTTTATAAAAGGAGACTGGGAAAGATAGGAGCGAAAATCCAGAGTTCTTCCATTTGTCTCTTCCAGACAAATGACGGCACAGCAGTAGGAAGCATAATCCAAAGTAATGCCATAGGAATGGAGCTGTTCCAGAATATAGTCCGTGTTGATTTTAGAATCGTTGAGAAGGCGTGAGAACCACAGGCTTTGCGACAAAAACTGCTGCGAGTTTACGGATTCGCTCAATTGCTGATTCTGCTGGAACATATCATCCAGCGTTTGAATGGAGCAGTAAATTTCGTCTGAAGCCTGGTGGGAGGGATGAGAAACCCCGTATTTGACCAGGGAATTGCGGAGCTTTTGCACAGGCTTATAGTTCTTGTAGCTGAACCAGCTCAGTACAGTGACGGAAAAGATGCAGACCAAAATGGTCAAACAAGTCAGTGAGAATTGCAGCTGGTAGACCCGGGCAAAAATATCATCTTCATCCCAATATGTGACAGAACGCAGATTTCCCAGCTTAGAAATTGTTTCTATTTTTGAGAGGGAAGGAGAGTCTTTGTCTGTCGAAAGAGTATTGTCAACCAACATCTGGGAGCGGAAGAAAATTTGACAGGGCTCCTGGGAGGTCGACAGGATCTGGGAAGTATTCAGACAAAAGATGATTTGACCAGTCGGAGCAGTACCGTTATACGGGTACGGGCACGACAGATAGAGAATCGATCCGTCTTTATTGGGAAGGATGGTCGTTACGGTTTCACTGGATTCCGTTGTCTGGTAAGCGTTAGTCAGAGCCTGAATGATATCAAAGTTATGAATTGTCTCAAAGCTTTCCTGTGAATATGTAGTTTTTGTTGAGTACAGGAGTGACTG
>CALWRP010000028.1 GCA_944383955.1 uncultured Clostridia bacterium | reverse complement strand
CCGTGATATTTTCCAAAAATGCTCGCCAATCCGGCAAGGATTGCCTGCGCTTTTTGGATCATCTCACAAAAAATTTTTTGGCACGCTACACCACCTGGGATTATGCGGTGTTGCCCTAATCCTGTTTCCCGATCGCAAAAGCGCCCTCCGGATTCTTTGCCGGGCCTTCCCACAGAGCAGGGCTTTCCCTGTTCCGAGGGGAGGACGGCAATTCCGGAGGGCGCTTTTTCTTCGTTCGCTTTTCCCTTTCCCATGAAGCGGGGGCCGGCTCAAATTGTGACGCCGCGCGCCTCGTTCCGTCGAAAAGAGCAACCGCATCCGGCGCATGTTCATCTCTCCTTGTCCACCGGGGGAAACGAGGGGGGCTGCGTCAGAACTCCTCCCGGCAGAGCGCTTCCGTCTCACGGCAGAGGTCCCCGAGCATCGCGATCGCTTCCTCCGGGGCCTCGCCCGGCCGGAGGAAGATCCGGTTGACGCGCTCAGCGTAGCGCGGGGGACATTTCGGGAAGGAGGCTGCGCGCAGGCTCGCCTTCTTCTCGTTCAGGCACCAGACCTCGTTGAGCGCGAACAGCACCTGATTCAGGGCGGAGAGGGAGCGGAACAGGTGGCCGGTCAGATAGGCGAGATCGCCGGCCGGCCGGCTTTTCTCCGCCAGCATGCGGGAGAAGCTTGCCTCGAAGAGGAAGTTCCCAATCAGCGAGCGGCGCAGGGCGGCGGGGTACGTCTCCGCGCGGCGCTTGATCGCCGGGAGCTCGTCGGTTCCGGCGTGCAGAATGCGGCACGAGGCCAGCTCGCCCCGGTACATGACGTCGAGATAGGCGTGCGGGTGGCCGGTCTGGTAGTGGACGGAATACTCGCCGCGGTCCGTGGAATCCAGAATTGCCTTCACGCGCGAGAGATCGCGCAGCAGCAGGTCGACCGGGCAGCCGTCCACCGTCAGCCAGCCTCCGGCGTTGACCCAGCGGCCCCATTCGCCCGCCCGGCAGACAAGCCCCTCCCGGTGCCCGTCGTCCAGCCGCGAGGCGGCGCGGTTGAGAAGATCATAGTCGATGGTGGCCGGATCATAGTAAAGCCCGATATCGTAGTCCGAGCCTTCTGAGGGCAGCCCGGCGGCCCGGGAGCCTCCGAGCACAATCCCGCAGAGAAACGGGCAGCTGCTCTTCAATTCCTCCGTGATTTTTTCCAAAAGCGCCTGAGCCATCCTGGGCTCCTCCTTCCTCCTCGGTTCGCCCGCCGGCCTCTTCCGAAGCCGGCATTTCTTTTCATTCTATCACAGCCCGCGGCAAAAGAAAAGCGCCCGTATGGTTTGCGCCGCCGCGGGGAATCCTATTCCAATCAGACGGGAGCGTTGGAGGAATCGGGAAAGGAGAGCGCGGCGATTGTGTGAAAAATAGAGATTTTATGGGAGAAATGTAGAAATTTCTGTGATATTATTATCTAATATATCTAATTTTATGTGGGGAGAGGCAAAGGAAAGGCGCCTGCACTCTTGACAGTCCTCCGGAATCCATGTATTATGAATACAACGTTTGTGTCCGGAATGTTTTCCCCCGTGCCAGCCACAGCCGAGGCGTGTGAGCAAGGGGGCGGGGAAGACCGGGCGGGCTGTGCCCCTCCGGTGTTTGCGAGACGGGAAAAGACATCATTCAAACTTTACAGCAGGGCAGCTTTGTCTGGCGCGCTTTTTGCGGCCGGACTCTTTTTCCTTATGCCCTCGCGAAACTGGAGGTTATGTATTTGTCAGACGAGAATGCAATTGGATTGTACGGAAGAATTGAGCCGGTCAAGAAGCCGGCGGATCAGGAGATCGGCGGGGACGCCGTTTCCCTGGCCGACGTGCAGCCTGCGGCAGAGGGCCAGCAGGAGCAGCACGGCCAGACGCGCCAGCGCAAGCCGCGCCGCCGCGTGACACAGAAGACGGAGGAGAAGCCGAAGGCCAGGCAGAACGTCGCCCCCGAGGAGAAGCCGAAGGGCCGCGGCCGCAAAAAGAAGGAGGAGCAGGCCCCTGCCGCTCCCGCCAGAAACGCGCTTCGCGCCTCCCGCTCCGCGGAGCCGAAGCAGGCCCGCCAGCAGAACTCCCGCCGCGGCAAGCAGTCCGCGAAGCCGCCGGTGCGCGTCTATTTCCTCGGCGGCCTCAACGAGATTGGAAAGAACTTCACGCTCTATGAGTGCGGGGAGGACATGGTGATCGTCGACTGCGGCATGGCGTTCCCGGACGGGGATATGCTCGGCGTCGACCTCGTGCTCCCCGATTTTACCTTCGTCGAGCGCAACGCGGACCGCATCCGCGGCATCGTCATCACCCACGGCCACGAGGATCACATCGGCGCGCTGCCGTATTTGCTCAAGCGCGTCAACCTGCCGGTTTACGCCACGCGGCTGACGGTTGGCCTCATCGAGGGGAAGCTGCGCGAGCACGGTCTGCTCGGCAAGGCCCGCCTCAACGTGACGAAGCCCGGCGACACCGTTCACCTCGGCTGCTTCGATGTGGAGTTCATCCATGTCAACCACTCGATCCCGGACGCGGTGGCCTTTGCCCTGCACTGTCCCGCCGGCGTCCTTGTCCACACGGGCGACTTCAAGATCGACTGCACGCCGGCTCAGGGCGAGATGATCGATCTCGGCCGCCTGGCGCAGCTTGGCAAAGAGGGTGTGCTGGCGTTGCTTGCGGACTCGACGAACGCGGAGCGCCCCGGCTTCACCGCCACAGAGCAGAAGGTCGACAATTCCTTTGAAAACCTGTTCCGGCGCGCCGAGAACAGCCGCATCATCATCGCCACCTTCGCCTCGAACATCAGCCGCGTGCAGCAGATCATCAACTGCGCCGTGCGCTATGGCAGAAAGGTCGCTCTCTCCGGCCGTTCGATGCTCAACGTGATGGGCATCGCGATGGAGATGGGCTATCTCGATATCCCGGACGGCGTGCTCATCGATATCGATATGATCGGCCGCTATGCCAGGGAGGAGATCGTGCTGGTGACGACCGGCAGCCAGGGCGAGCCTATGAGCGCCCTGGCCCGCATGGCCTTTGCCGACCACCGCAAGGTCGAGGTCGGCCCCGGCGATTTCATCATCATCTCCGCGCGTCCCATCCCGGGCAACGAGAAGACAGTCGGCAACGTGGTCGATGAGCTGCTCAAGCGCGGCTGCGAGGTCGTCTACGAGTCGATGTACGAGGTGCACGTCTCCGGCCATGCCTGCCAGGATGAGCTCAAGATCATGCAGGGCGTCGTGCGCCCGAAGTATTTCATCCCGGTGCACGGCGAGCAGAAAATGCTCCAGAAGCATGCCGGCCTGGCCCGTCAGATGGGCATGCCGGATTCCAATATCTATATCGGCGATATCGGCGACGTGCTCGAGCTCAGCGAAAACGGCATGAAGCGCGTTGGCTCCGTGCCCGCCGGAAGAGTGCTTGTCGACGGTCTCGGCGTCGGCGACGTGGGCAGCGTGGTGCTGCGCGACCGCAAGCATCTGGGCGAGGACGGTCTCATCGTGGTGGTGTGCACCATCTCCAAGGAGACCGGCCATGTCGTCGCCGGGCCCGACGTCGTCTCGCGCGGCTTTGTCTATGTGCGCGAGTCCGAGCCCCTGCTTGACGACGCGAGAGCCCTGGTAAACCGTGTGCTCAACGAGTGCGCCGACAACGGCGTGCGCGAGTGGGGCACGCTCAAGACGAGAATGAAGGACGGACTGTCCCGTCTGCTCTATGACAGAACCCGCCGCAGCCCGATGATCCTTCCCATTATCATGGAGGTCTGATTGGGCGAGAGACGATCGATACCGCGCGGTGATGCGTGTCATGTGAAGGAGTGGGCTTCGTGAAGAAGAAAAGGGTCTGGGCCTCGTCCCCGGTGTTCTATATTCTGGCCGCGCTGCTGTTTGTGATGGCCGGTCTCAGCTGGTTTCAGGGGAATACGGCGCTGTTTATCGTGGAGACTGTCGCGGCGGTGCTTGCCGTCGCGGCGGTGATTCTCACCACCGAGCATTTCAAGGCGTATGTCGCCTCGGCGCTCAAGAGCGCGAAATCGGTGCTCGGCGCGGAGGAGTACGACCATCTGCGCGATTTCACGATGCCTGTCGCCGTGATCGGCGAGGCGGACGATATCGTGTGGGTCAACGACGCCTTTCTCACCACTGTCAGCCCGAGCCGGGAGATGCGCGGCGAGAACGTGCTCAAGCTCATTTATCCGAAGACGCTCCAGCAGCTTCTCGAAACAGGGGGCACCGACATCACCCTGGAGGATCGCCAGTTCACTGTCTTCGCGAGCAGAACGGAGACGGGGGCTGTCCTCTATTTTGTCGACGATACATATTATAAGGAGATCAACCGCGAATTTGAGGAGACGCGCCCCGTCGTGGCCCTCGCATATTTCGACAACCGCGAGGAGCTCGCCCGCGATACCAGCGGCATGGAGGACGCGCGCATCGCCTCTGAGGTGGAGACCTGCCTCAACGAGTGGGCCGTTTCCATGGGCGGCTTCTGCAAGCGCCTTTCCGGCGGGCGGTACCTGATCCTCACGGACGAAGGCCATCTGCGCCAGGCGATGGAAAACCGCTTTGAGGTGCTCGACGCCGTGCGGCGCGTCAAGGGAGGCGAAAACCGCAGCGCCACAATCTCCATGGGCGTCGCGCGCGGCGCGGCCAGCCTGCAGGAGGCGGAGCGCTGGTCCCGCGCGGCCCTCGATATGGCCCTTGGACGCGGCGGCGACCAGGTCGCCGTCAAGCAGAAGGGCGGAGCCTACTCGTTCTTCGGCGGCCTCTCGAAGGGCGTGGAGAAGCGCGACAAGGTGCGCACCCGCGTCATCGCCGCCACGCTGGCGGATCACGCGCGCGGCAGCGACTGCGTGTTCCTCATGGGCCACAAATATTCCGATCTCGACGCCGTCGGCGCAGCCGTCGGCCTGTGGAGCGCGATGACAAAAGCACTCGGCATGCCCGCCTACGTGGTGATCAACCGCGCGCAGACGCTGGCGGGGCCGGTGGTCGAGAGCATCGAAAACCAGGGGCCTGATACGCCTCATGTGTTCATCACACCGGCTGAGGCCAACTCCATGGTGACGGCCAAGAGCCTGCTCATCGTGGTGGACACCCATTCGCAGGATTTCGTCGAGAGCCCGGAGCTGCTCGAGGCCTGCCAGCGCGTGGTCGTCATCGACCACCACCGCATGATGGTTCGCCACATCGAGAACGCTCTCGTCTTCTACCACGAGCCTTATGCGAGCTCGGCGAGCGAGATGGTGGCGGAGCTGGTGCAGTATCTCGGCGAAAATTGCCTCAACCGCAAGGAAGCGGGCGCTCTGCTCTCCGGCATCACGCTGGACACGAAGAACTTTGTGCTCAAGACGGGCGTGCGCACGTTTGAGGCCGCCGCCTATCTGCGCCGCAGAGGCGCGGATACCGTGGAGGTCAAGCGGATGTTCTCCGACTCCATCACGGCCTACAAGCGCAAATACGAGATTGTTTCCAACGCGGAGATTTCCGATAACTGCGCCATCGCCTCCGCCCGCGAGGAATTCCCAGACATCCGCGTCACGGCGGCGCAGGCGGCAGACGAGCTTTTGTCCATTCAGGGCGTCAAGGCGTCCTTTGTCATTTTCCCGAGCGGCGGCCAGATCAACGTCTCGGCCCGCAGCCTGGGAGAGGTCAACGTGCAGCTGATTATGGAGGCGCTCGGCGGCGGCGGCCATCTGACGATGGCGGCGACGCAGCTGACGGGCGTCGGCATCGAGGAGAGCCGCAAGCTGCTCAAGGAGGCTATCCGCAACGTGATGGATCGCGCCCTGCCGGCCCGGGATTCCTGAGCCGTCTCAGCGCGCCCGCGTCATTCATTTTGATTTCATTCCAAGGAGGATTTTATCCATGAAGGTTGTTTTGCTTGCAGATGTAAAGGGCAGCGGAAAGAAGGGCGAGCTCGTCACGGTTTCGGACGGCTACGCCCGCAACTTCCTGTTCCCCCGTAAGCTGGCCAAGGAGGCCAACGCCCAGGCGATGAACGAGCTGAAAAACGCGCAGGCCGCCGCGGAGCACAAGATCCAGGTCGAGAAGGACAACGCGAACGAAGCCAAGGAGAAGCTTGACGGCAGAAGCGTGAAGATTGCCGCCAAGGCCGGCCAGGGCGGGAAGCTCTTCGGCTCCGTCACCTCGAAGGAGATTGCGGAGGCCATCAAGGCGCAGTATCAGATTTCCATCGACAAGCGCCGCATTGAGTCGGCCGATATCAAGGCGTTCGGCACGTTCGAGTGCGAGATCAAGCTCTACACCGGCATCAGCGCGAAGATTTACGTCGTGGTGGGCGAGGAATAAGAAGGAGAGCATTCCATGGCGGAGTATTCTGGTGACGTATACGGGGCTCTAAACCTGCCCTTCGCCCCGGAGGCGGAGCAGTCCGTGCTGGGTGCCATCCTGCTCGACTCCTCCTGCCTGGATTCGGTGGCGGAGATTCTGCCCCGTCCGGAATATTTTTATCAGTCAAACAACAGCATGATCTATTCCGTCATGCTGGATATGTTCACGCTCGGGCAGCCGATTGACTTTGTCACCGTTCTCGAGAAGCTCAAGGAGAAGGAGGGCTTCGACGAATCCGGCACGAAGACGTATCTGCTGCAGATGGCCCAGCTCGTGCCCTCCATCAACAACGCCGAAAAGTACGCCCGTATTGTGCGGGATCGGTACGACGTGCGCACGCTGATTCTCACGGCGCGCGAGATTGTGGAGGAGGCCTCCGCGGGCGGGGCGGACGCGTCCACCCTGCTCGATTCGGCGGAGCAGCGCATCTTCGATATCCGCCGCGGAAAAAATATGCAGGGCCTGCAGAGGCTCAACGAGGTGATTGTGCAGACCTTCGATCGCCTCGACCTGCTCAATTCGGCGGACAGCGATCAGTATCGCGGCATTCCGACGGGAATCAACGAGCTCGACGAGACGATCACCGGCCTGAACAGGACAGACTTTATCCTGCTCGGCGCGCGCCCCGGCATGGGCAAGACAAGCTTTGCGCTGAACATTGCCCGCAACGCCGCCGTCAAGGCGGGGAAGACGGTCGCGTTTTTCTCGCTGGAGATGGGCAAGGAGCAGCTGTGCTCTCGTTTGCTCTCCACGGAGGCGCTTGTCGGCGGCACGAAGCTGCGCACGGGCAAGCTCGAGAACGACGAATGGGTTCGCCTGGTGGAGGCGGGGGACATTCTCTCCCGCGCGAATATCTATCTGGACGATACTCCCTCGATCACCGTGCCGGAGATGAAGGCCAAGCTGCGCCGCCTGCGCAACGTCGATCTGGTGATCATCGACTATCTGCAGCTGATGACGAGCGCGAGCCGCCGCAGCGAAGGCAACCGCGTGCAGGAGATTTCCGAAATCACGCGAAGCCTGAAGATTATGGCCAAGGAGCTCAACATCCCCGTCCTGACGCTCTCGCAGCTGGCCCGAGACAGCGAAAAGCGCACCAATCACCGGCCTGTCCTCTCCGATCTGAGAGATTCCGGCTCCATTGAGCAGGACGCCGACATCGTGCTGTTTTTGTACCGCGAGGACTATTATTCCGGCGAAAACGAGCCGGGCCAGGAAAGCGACCGCAACAGCGGAGAATGTATTGTGGCGAAAAACCGCCACGGCGAATCGAAGACGGTTCCGCTGCGCTGGCAGGGAGAGTTTATGCGCTTTACCGCGCAGGAGGTTGTGCACCATGCGCCGTGAGGCGGAGACCGTTTCGGCAATTGAACAGAAAATCAAAGGGGTAATCGCCCGGTATGCGATGCTTCCTCCCGGCTGCGCCGTTGTGGCCGGCTTCTCGGGGGGAGCGGATTCCGCGGCGCTTACCCATTTCCTTTTTACCCACCGGGAGGAATACGCGATTCAGCTGACCGCCGCGCACGTCAACCACGGCCTGCGGGAGGCCGCCGGCGCCGACGAGGAGGCCGCCCGGAGCTTCTGCGCGGAGAGGGGGATCCCCTTTCGCTGCCTGCGCGCCGACGTCGCCGCCCTGGCGGGCGAGAGAGGCCTGTGCATCGAGGCGTGCGGCAGGCAGGTGCGCTATGATTTTTTCCACAGCCTGCTTGGGGAAGACGGCGGGCGCATCGCCACGGCCCACACCGCCTCCGACAACGCGGAGACGATGCTGATGAACCTCGCCCGCGGAGCGGGAACCCACGGCCTCGGCGGCATCCCGCCGGTGCGGGGCGCGATCGTCCGGCCGCTGGCAGCCCTGACGCGGCAGGAGGTGGAGGTCTACTGCGCGCATTACGGGCTTTCCTGGGTGCAGGACGAGACGAACTTCGCCAATGCTTACGCGCGCAATCGCGTCCGCCTCGCCGCCGTCCCGGCGCTTCGCACGCTCAATCCGGCGCTCGAGGGCGCGATGCTGCGCACGGCGGAGCTTCTGCGCGAGGACGACGAGCTGCTGGAGGCGATGGCGCGCAGCGCGCTTGAGGAAGCAAAACGCGGGGGAGGCTGGGATTTGGCGGCGCTGCGCCGCCTGCCGCGCCCTGTGCTTTCCCGCGCGCTGATTGCCGCCGTGCAGGAGGCGGGCCCCGCCCGCCTGACCCGTGAAAACGTGGAGGAGATGATGCGGGCGGTGCTTTGCGGCGGCGGCGTCACCGTGGCGGGAGGAATACAAATCCTCGCGAAGGGCAATACTCTCTTTGCGCAGCAGCCCGGCGGGGAGAACGAGGGCTTCTGCGTCCCGCTCAGCGGGGGAGAAGCGCGTCTTCCGGACGGCAGGGTGCTCCGGATTCGGCCGCTCACGCGGGAGGAAGCAGAAAATCCACAGAAATTTTATAAATTTCTGTTTCATAATCCCGGCAACTATGATACAATACAAAATGATATGGTCGTGAGAACCCGTTTGCCGGGCGACCGCTTCCGCCCCGCGGGGCGCGGCGTGTCGAAGCCTCTTCGCAGGCTGCTCGCCGAGGCGGGCGTCCCGCCGGCAAGCCGCGGCAGAGTGCTTCTGCTGGCCCTCCGGGACAGCGGGGAGATCCTCTGGGCGCAGGGGCTGGGGCCATGTGAAGCGTGGAGCGCAGGCGGCCGCACGGACGGCGTCCTCCGCGTGGAAATAGAGAATGAAGGAGAATAAACGGTATGGATCAGGATATTCAGGAAGTATTGTACAGCAAAGAGTATCTCGCGGGCATTGTCGAAGAGCTCGGCCGCAAAATCAGCGAGGATTACAAGGACAAGAACCTGCTCATGGTCAGCGTGCTCAAGGGCAGCGTCGTCTTCATGGCCGATCTCATGCGCGCCGTCACCATCCCCTGCAGCATTGATTTCATGTCGGTGAGCAGCTACGGCTCCGGCACGAAATCGAGCGGCGTTGTCAAAATCATCAAGGATCTCGATATCAACCTGGAGGGCAAGGACCTGCTTCTGGTTGAGGATATTCTCGACAGCGGCAAGACGCTGCAATACATACGCGACATGCTGCAGCAGCGCCATCCGCGCAGCATCCGCCTGTGCACGCTGTTTGACAAGCCGGACCGCCGCACGGTGGACATCACCGCCGACTACTTCGGCGCCGTCGTGCCGGATGCGTTCATCGTGGGCTATGGGCTCGACTACGACGAGAAATACAGAAACCTCCCTTACGTGGGAATCTTGAAGCCGGAGGTTTATGAGAAATAACGCTGCGATTCCCGAAAGGAGAGTGAACCTGTTTGGATAACAAATACCGATGGAAAAGCCTGCTGCTGCCCGCCGCGGTGGCGCTGGTTTTCCTGTTTGTGATCTTCTCTCTGCTCAGCGGCAGTTCCCGCCCGGGCATTGCGTACTCGGAGATCATTGGGTACTTTGAGGATCAGAAGGTGACGGCCTACTCCCTCGATTTTGGCACGGGCCGTCTGCAGATGTCCCTCAACGATCCGGAGGGCGCCATTGTCACCTACGACGTGCCGAGCATTGAGATGTTCGTCAACGAGACGGCGCCTTACGTGGAGGCCTACAACGAGGCCCACCCGAACGAGAAGCTGGTGCGCGAGTGGATCCGTCCCTCTGAGGCGAACTCCTGGATCGCCACGCTGCTGCCGATGATCGTGGTGATCCTGCTGGGCATGCTGCTGTGGTGGTTCATGATGAAGCGGATGAACTCCGTGATGGGCGATTCCGGCAAGCAGATGAACTTCGGCAAGGCGAAGGTCAAGCAGATGGCCGACGAGAAGCGCAAAACCACCTTTGCCGACGTGGCTGGAGCGGACGAGGAGAAGGAGGAGCTGCGCGAGATTGTGGAGTTCCTCAAAAACCCCAAGAAGTATAACGAGCTCGGCGCGCGCATCCCGAAGGGCGTGCTGCTCGTAGGCCCTCCCGGCACCGGCAAGACGCTGCTGGCCCGCGCCGTCGCGGGCGAGGCCGGCGTGCCGTTCTTCTCGATCTCCGGCTCGGATTTCGTGGAGATGTTCGTCGGCGTCGGCGCGTCGCGTGTGCGCGACCTGTTTGAGCAGGCCAAGAAGAATTCCCCCTGCATCATCTTCATCGACGAGATCGACGCGGTCGGCCGCCAGCGCGGCGCCGGCCTCGGCGGCGGCCACGACGAGCGCGAGCAGACGCTCAACCAGCTGCTCGTGGAGATGGACGGCTTCGGCGCCAACGAGGGCGTCATCATGATCGCCGCCACCAACCGCCCCGATATTCTCGACCCCGCCCTGATGCGCCCCGGCCGCTTCGACCGCCAGGTCACCGTCGGCTACCCGGACGTCAAGGGCCGTGAGGAGATTCTGAAGGTGCACGCCCGCGGCAAGCCGATTGCCCCGGATGTGGATCTGAAGACGATCGCCAAATCCTCCGCCGGCTTCACCGGCGCGGATCTCGAAAACCTTCTCAACGAGGCGGCTCTGCTGGCCGCCCGCCGCAACCTCAAGGCCATCACCATGACGGAGATTGAGGAGGCGACGATCAAGGTCGTCGTCGGCACGGAGAAGAAGAGCCACGTGATGACGGAGCGCGAGAAAAAGCTCACGGCGTATCACGAGGGCGGCCACGCTGTGGTGACATATTTCTGCAAGACGCAGGATCCCGTTCACCAGATCTCGATCATCCCGCGCGGCATGGCGGGCGGCTACACCATGCAGCTGCCGGCCGAGGACCGCTCCTACCGCACGCGCACCGAGATGCAGGAGTCTCTGATCGTCCTGCTCGGCGGCCGTGTGGCGGAGGCGCTCACGCTCGACGATATCTCCACCGGCGCCTCGAACGACATCGAGCGCGCCACCAAGACGGCCCGCGCCATGGTGACGAAGTACGGCATGAGCGACAAGCTCGGCACCATCGCCTATGGCCGCGACGACAGCGAGCCCTTCCTGGGCCGCGACATGGGCCATATCCGCGATTACTCCGAGGCCACGGCCTCCGCGATCGACGCGGAGATCAAGCATCTTGTAAACACCGCCTACGAGCGCACGGAGGCGCTGCTCCGGGAGCATATGGATAAGCTGCAGGAGGTGGCGCAGTTCCTGTTCCAGCATGAAAAGATGAGCGGAGAGGAGTTCCGCACGGTGATGGAAGGGAACGCCTCGTTCCTCCCGCGGGAGGAGGCCGGCGCGCCGGCGCAGATCCCCTCAGAAGAATAAGCAGGAGAGAGGGAAATGGCTGCATTTCCCTCTTTTTCTGTCCGCCGCAGGCGCCGGACGGGCGGGGAGCGCTTTCTCTCGGGAGGGAGCTGCCTGCCGGTGCGGAGCCTGCGGATTTTGCGCGAAAGGGCGTCTGCCGCTTGCCTGCGGCGCGCCGTGAGAATCAATGGGTAAGGAGAAGAGAGAAAGCCTATGGCGGCAAAAAAACAGGTCTACAACAACGACAGCATATCCATGCTCAAGGGCGCGGACCGCGTCCGCCTGCGCCCGGCTGTCATTTTCGGTTCGGACGGCATCGAGGGCTGCGAGCATTCCGTCTTTGAGATTTTATCAAACTCCATCGACGAGGCGCGCGAGGGCTTCGGCAAGGAGATCACCGTCACGCGGTTCGAGGATCTCTCCGTGGAGGTCGAGGACCACGGCCGCGGCATTCCGGTCGATTTCAACAATCGCGAGCAGCGGTATAACTGGGAGCTCGTGTTCTGCGAGATGTACGCCGGCGGCAAGTACAACAACGCCTCCAACGGCAGCTATGAGTACTCCCTGGGCCTCAACGGCCTCGGTCTGTGCGCCACGCAGTACGCCTCCGAATACATGGACGTCGACGTGCGCACGGGGGACACGCGCTACACGCTGCACTTCGAGAAGGGCGAGAATGTCGGCGGCCTGCACAAGGAGCCGTACAAGGGCAAATCCGGCACCAAAATCCGCTGGAAGCCCGATCTCTCCGTGTTCACCGATATCAATATCCCCGTGGAGTACTATCTCGACACCATCAAGCGCCAGGCGATCGTCAACGAGGGCATCCGCTTCGTGCTGCGCAGCCAGGTGAATGGGAAGTTCGAGACGACCGAGTTCCTCTACCAGAACGGCATTGTCGACCATGTGCGCGAGCTGGCCGGGGAGGAAGCCATGACGGGCGTCCAGTTCTGGCAGGCGGAGCGCACGGTGCGCGACCGCGCCGACAAGCCGGAGTACAAGACGAAGATCAACGTTGCCCTCGCCTTCTCCAACCGCAGCCATCAGATTGAGTACTACCACAATTCCAGCTGGCTCGAGCACGGCGGCGCGCCGGACAAGGCTGTGCGCAGCGCCTTTGTCAGCCAGGTGGACGCCTATCTCAAGCAGACGGGCAAATATAACAAGAACGAGAGCAAGGTCACCTTCGCCGATATCGAGGACTGCCTGCTGCTCGTGATCTCCTCCTTCTCGAATCAGACCTCCTACGAAAACCAGACGAAGAAGGCCATCACCAACAAGGGAATTCAGGAGGCCATGACGGAGATGCTCCGCCACCAGCTCGAGATCTATTTCATCGAGAATCCGGTGGAGGCGGAGCGCGTCGGCGCGCAGGTGCTCGTGAACAAGCGCAGCCGCGAGGACGCGGAGAAGACGCGCCTGAACATCAAGAAGAAGCTGACGAGCAACATGGACGTCACCAGCCGTGTGGCGAAGTTCGTCGACTGCCGCAGCCGCGACGTCAGCGAGCGCGAGATCTTCATCGTGGAGGGCGATTCCGCTCTCGGCGCGTGCAAGCAGGCGCGCGACCCCGATTTTCAGGCCATCATGCCGATCCGCGGCAAGATCCTCAACTGCCTCAAGGCCGACTATGACAAGATCTTCAAGAGCGACATCATCACCGACCTCATCAAGGTGCTCGGCTGCGGCGTGCAGGTCAAGTCGAAGGCGAACCGCGATCTGTCCTCCTTCGACATGAACCTTCTGCGCTGGAACAAGGTCATCCTCTGCACCGACGCCGATTACGACGGCTTCCAGATCCGCACCCTGCTGCTCACCATGCTCTACCGCCTCACGCCCGCCCTCATCGACGCGGGCAAGGTGTTCATCGCCGAGTCGCCGCTTTTCGAAATCACCACCAAGGGGGAGACGTACTTCGCCTACACGGAGCAGGAAAAGACGGAGATCCTCAAAAAGCTCGAGGGCAAGAAATATACCCTCCAGCGCAGCAAGGGCCTCGGCGAGAACGAGCCCGACATGATGAACCTGACGACGATGAACCCCAAGACGCGCCGCCTG
This sequence comes from uncultured Clostridia bacterium, assembly GCA_944383955.1. GTDB lineage: Bacteria > Bacillota > Clostridia > Oscillospirales > Acutalibacteraceae > Caccousia. The sequence continues at coordinate 18,894 of CALWRP010000028.1, read as the reverse complement.
ATCAAGGTGATGCCCGCCGACGCGGAGCAGACGGCCCAGGTCTTCGATCTTCTGCTCGGCGACAACCTGAGCGGGCGCAAGGAGCACATCGCGGAGGTCGGCTATCTCTACATCGACGAAGCCGACGTGAGCTGAGGGAGGAACGCAAATGGCAAGAAAGAGAAACGACGCCGGGCAGGCGCGTCCCAGCGGCGCGGTGCGCGGCGTGATTGAGCACGCCGGAGAGGTGATGGAGCAGCCGATCACCGACACCCTGGAAAAAAACTATATGCCCTACGCGATGAGCGTGATCCTCTCGCGCGCGATTCCGGAGATCGATGGCTTCAAGCCGTCTCACAGAAAACTCCTCTACACCATGTACAAGATGGGGCTGCTCGGCCAGACGCGCACCAAGAGCGCCAACATCGTCGGCCAGACGATGAAGCTCAACCCGCACGGCGACGCCGCCATCTACGACACGATGGTGCGTCTGAGCCGCGGCTACGAGGCGCTGCTGCATCCCTTCATCGATTCCAAGGGCAATTTCGGCAAATTCTATTCCCGCGATATGGCCTGGGCCGCCTCGCGATACACGGAGGCCCGGCTCGACAACATCTGCCAGGAGCTCTTCCGCGACATCGACAAGGACACCGTCAATTTTGTCGACAACTACGACAACACCCTCAAGGAGCCCACGCTGCTGCCGGCAACCTTCCCGTCGGTCCTCGTCAACGCGAACACCGGCATCGCCGTCGGCATGGCGAGCTCCATCTGTCCGTTCAACCTGTCGGAGGTCTGCCAGACGTCGATCGGCCTGCTGCGCGATCCGGAGTTCGACATTCTCTCCACGCTCCAGGCCCCCGATTTTCCGGGCGGCGGCCTCATCGTCTACGACAGAAAGCAGATGGAGGAGATCTACGCCACCGGCCGCGGCAGCTTCCGCGTGCGCTCGCGCTACACGTATGACAAGTCCGCCAACTGCATTGATATCACGCAGATTCCGCCCACCACCACGGTCGAGGTGATCGTGGAGAAGGTCGTCGACCTCATCAAGCAGGGCAAGCTCAAGGAGATCGCCGATATCCGCGACGAGACCGGCCTCAACGGCCTGAAAATCACCGTCGACCTCAAGCGCGGCGTGGACCCGGACAAGCTCATGCAGCGCCTCTTCCGCATGACAACGCTCGAGGACAGCTTCTCGTGCAACTTCAACGTGCTCGTGGCTGGCGTGCCGCGCGTGATGGGCGTGCGCGAGCTCCTCGAGGAGTGGACAGCCTTCCGCGTGGAGTGCGTGCGCCGCCGCACCTACTTCGATCTCTCCCGCAAGCGCGAAAAGCTCCACCTGCTGCGCGGCCTGCAATCGATTCTGCTCGACATCGACAAGGCCGTGCGCATCGTGCGCGAGACGGAGGAGGAGGCGGAAGTCGTGCCGAACCTGATGATCGGCTTCGGCATCGACGAGACGCAGGCCGAGTATGTGGCCGAGATCAAGCTGCGCCATCTCAACCGCGAATATATCCTCAAGCGCACCGATGAGATCGCCCAGCTGGAGAAGGATATTGCCGCTCTGCAGGAGATCATGGACAGCAAGGCGAAGGTCAAGGCCATCATCATCTCCGAGCTCAAGGAGGTGGCGAAGACCTACGGCCAGCCGCGCCGCTCGATGCTGCTCTATGCGGACGAGCTCGAGGAGGCTGCCGAGGAGGAAGAGATTCCCGACTACGCCGTGCACCTCTTCTTCACCCGCGAGGGCTATTTCAAGAAGATCACCCCGCTGTCGCTGCGCATGAGCGGCGAGCAGAAGCTCAAGGAGGGCGACGAGATCGTTCAGGCCATCGAGGCGACGAACGGCTCCGACCTGCTCTTCTTCACGGACCGCTGCCAGGTCTACAAGGCCAAGGCCAGCGATTTCGGCGACACGAAGGCCAGCGTGCTCGGCGAGTTCATTCCCGCCCGTCTCGGCATGGACGAGGGGGAGAACGCCGTCTTCCTGGCTGTGACGAAGGACTATGCCGGCTGCCTGCTCTTCTTCTTCGAGAACGGCAAGGCCGCCAAGGTGGATCTCGCCGCCTATGAGACGAAGACGAACCGCAAGAAGCTTCTCGGCGCCTACAGCGACAAATCGCCGCTCGTCAGCGTCTGCCAGCTGCCGGAGGACGGGGAGTTCCTCGTCACCAGCTCGCAGGGCAGGCTGCTGCTCTTCCACTCCGGGGCCATCGCCTCCAAGAGTACGCGCAGCACGCAGGGCGTGCAGGTGATGACGCTCAAAAAGAGCGCCCGCGTGCTCTCCGCCGCCCCGTATGCGGAGGGGACCTTCAAAAAGCCGGACCGCTACCGCAAAACCATTCCGGCCACCGGCAGCCTGCCGGCCGCCGAGGACACCCAGGGCGAGCAGCTCACGCTGTGAGCGTCCTGTCTCAGTCAATTTCCCGGAGCCGCCGGTCAGAGCGGCTCCGGGTTTTTCTGTCTAAAAATAAGAAGCCCGCCCCGGCCAGAGGGCCGGGGCGGGGAAGAAAGCGCGAGGCGGCAAACGCACGGTTCGTCCGCGCTTTCAAGCCTAGTATAGACGGCGGCACGGCAAATATACGCGCAAAGGCCGCATGGGAAAAATGCCCAAAGCTGTTTTCTTCGTTTTGTCCGGTCTGTGCAGGCGCGCCGGGGAAAGCGAGAAGGGAGGCTGATTTTTTTCAGAAATCTGCGCGGGGACGATTGACAAGGGGCGATTCTTTCGGTATAATGTCGTTGTCACTTTAGCAGGTAAAAGCTTTAAACCGCTAAAATAAGGAGTGGGAACATTGCCAAAGGAAGCATCAATCTGGATTATCATCGCCCTCTACATCGCGGCGATGGTCTTTGTGGGTGTGCAGAGCGCCCGCAAGACGAAGACGCTCACGGACTTCGTGGTGGGAGGCCGCAAGGCTGGCCCGTGGGTCTCCGCCTTCGCCTATGGAACGACCTATTTTTCCGCCGTCCTCTTCATCGGCTACGCGGGCGGCAGCGGCTTCAGCTTCGGCCTGTGGGCCGTGCTGATCGGCGTCTCCAACGGCCTGCTCGGCGCGTACCTCGCGTGGAAGCTGCTGGCTCCCAAAACGCGCGACGTGACGCGCCGGCTGAAAATCAAGACCATGCCGCAGATGTTTGAGAAGCGCTATCTCTCCCCGCGCATGAAGACCTTTGCCGCGATTCTCATTTTCATCTTCATGGTGCCGTATTCGGCCAGCGTGTATTCCGGCCTGTCCTATCTGTGCGAGATCGCTCTCGGTATCCGCTATGAGTGGGCCATGGTGGCGATCGCCGTCGTGGCGGCGGCGTATCTGATTGCGGGCGGCTACATCGCCTCTCTGCGCGCGGATCTCATCCAGGGCGCGGTGATGATCGTCGGCGTGCTGCTGATGGTCGGCTTCATCGTCGCTTCCCCCGAGGTCGGCGGCTTCTCCGCCGGCATGGAGCGGCTGACGAAGGTCATGGACGAGCAGGGGATCCTCCGCCTCAACGGAGCGGGCGTCGCCCAGCTGGTCGGCCTGTGCCTGCTCACGAGCGTCGGCACCTGGGGCATGCCGCAGATGATTCAGAAGTTCTACGGCGTCGCCGATGAGAAGGCCATTCGCGCCGGCACGGTGATCTCCACCGCCTTCTGCACGCTCATCTCGGTTGCCGCCTACTTCATCGGCTCGCTCACGCGCCTCTTCTTCACGGAAGCGCCCGCCGGCGGCACCGACCAGATGATTCCGATCATCCTCGACAAAACGCTGCCGTCCGTTCTGCTGGGCGTGGTGCTCGTGCTCGTGCTCTCCGCCTCCGTCTCCACGCTCTCCGGCCTCACGCTCTCCGCGTGCTCGGCCATCTCCATCGACCTGATCGCCGTGCACCGCAAGGTGGACGACCGGGCGAAGACGCTGTTCCAGACGCGCGTGCTCTGCTTCGTCTTCATCGTGCTCTCGTTTGTCATCGCCGTCTTCAAGACGCCGATTCTCACGCTGATGTCCTTCTCCTGGGGCACCATCTCCGGCGCCTTCCTCGCGCCGTATTTCCTGGGCCTGTGGTGGAAGAAGATGAACCGCACCGGCGCCTGGGCCGGCATGATCGCGGGTGTCTGCGTTTCCCTGTCGCTCGCCATCGGCTCCGGCTTCAACACCGGCAACGCGGCCCTCTTCGGCGTCATCGCCATGGCCTCCTCGTTCGTGGCCTGCCTGATTGCGGCCCCGATCGGCTGCCGGCTGGGCGGAAAGTTCGCCGAGGTTCCCCCGGAGTTCTACGACAAGAGCTTTACCCTGCAGGCCGGCGAGGGCGGCAATCCCGCCGCGGCGCAGCCGCAGCAGCGGAACCGGCCGAAGGCACAAAAGCACGCCAATGCGCAGGCAAAAAATTGACTTGCAAACCTCCGGGGATTGTGCTATGATGTTCTAAGATCGAATAATATGCTTTTCGGAGGTGCCTTATGCCAGCTATCCAGATTGTCTTTGGGGTCATCCTTCTGTTGTTTTCCATTGCGATTACGGTCATTGTAATTCTGCAGGAAGGCCATCAGCAGAATGTGGGCGCTATCACCGGCGGCGCGGACACGTTCTTTTCCAAGAACAAGGCCCGCTCGGTCGATGCGTTTTTGGCAAGATGGACGAAAGTAATCACCATCGGCTTCTTTGCCCTGGTGGTTGCGATCAACATCTTCCTGTTCTTTTCCAAATAAAGACGATCGGCCCCCCGTCGCAAGGCGGGGGGCTTTCTTTGCTTCCTGAAAAAACGACGTGGATAGCGGCAAGCCGCGCGATCGGCGGCCCGGCTCCGCACAGGCGGGGCGGAAGGCCAGTGTGTGAAGATGGAGGAAATATGAGCAAGAAATTCAGAGGAAAACAATCCGGCGGCTCCCGTCCCCAGGCGGTCCGCCGCCCGCAGACGACGAGCTTTCACCTGGGCGAGCGTCCGGCTCAGCCGGCGGAGAAGAAAAAGGTTCCCGGGCGCATTGTGTCGCTCTCCCGCAATTTCGCGTTTGCCCGTCCGGACGACGGGGGAGAGGACATGTTCATCCACGCCGACCGGCTGCACGGGGCTTTTCTCGGCGACAGCGTCGTTCTGACGAACATCGTGCAGCAGGAGAAGGGGCCGAGCGCGGAGGTGGGAGAGATCACTGCCGAGGGCTCGCGCTTTCTCACGGGCACGCTCCGCCGCGACGAATACGGCACCCTCTTTCACGCGGACGCCGCCCTGCGCTACGCTCTTCCGCTGGCGAAGGGCAGCCTGACCGGCCTGCACGACGGCGACAAGGTGCAGGTGGAGGTCGTCCCCGGAAGCCACGGCGAGTATCTCGGCCGTGTGCTCAAGCTCTACGGCCGCGGCGATTCCGCCCGCGTCTGCGCCGAGGCGATCATCGACGAGAACCGCATCCGCCGCGAGTTCCCGGAGGAGGTGCGCGCCGAGGCCGCGAAGCTCAAGGATCGCAAAATCCTGCCCGAGGAGCTCAAGGGCCGCCTCGATCTGCGCGACGCCGCGATCTGCACCATCGACAGCGCCTCGGCCAAGGATCTCGACGACGCGATCTCCGTCTCGCGGACCAAAACGGGCTACAAGCTCGGCGTGCACATCGCGGACGTCTCCCACTATGTGCGCCCCGGCAGCGCGATTGACTGCGAGGCCATGGAGCGCGGCACGTCCGTCTATTTTGCCGACCGCGTGATTCCGATGCTGCCGGAGGAGCTCTCGAACGGCGTCTGCTCGCTCAACGCGGGCGAGGACAAGCTGACGTTCTCCGCCCTCATCTGGATCGACCTCGACGGCAACATCGAGAAGTACGAGTTCCACAAATCCGTGATTCACTCCAAGGTGCGCGGCGTTTACGCAGAGGTCAACGAGATCTTCGCGGGCAAGGCGTCCAAGGAGCTCAAGGAGAAATACGCGCCCGTGCTGCGCTCTCTGAGCATGGCGAGAAAGCTGGCCGACCTGCTGCGCCGCAAGTCGAAGGAGAACGGCACGGTCGATCTGGCGAGCAGCGAGTCCGTTTTCACCGTCGATGAGAACGGCGTGTGCATCGACGTCAACCCCCACACGACGGGGGAGAGCGAGCAGATGATCGAGCAGCTGATGATCATGGCCAACCGCGCCGCCGCCATGCTCGCCGAGAAGCACGAGCTCCCGTTCGTCTACCGCGTCCATGAGAAGCCGAACCCCGACCGCGTGGACAGCCTCGCCGATCTGGTGACGGCCCTGGGATTTTCCGCGAAGCCGCTCGAGCACCGCGGCGACGTGAAGACGGCGGATCTGGCCGCCGTGATGCGCCAGGCGGAGGGCACAACCTCCGAGCGCGTCATCTCCCATCAGATTCTGCGCACGATGGCGAAGGCGCGCTACGACACCGCGCCGATCGGCCACTTCGGCCTGGCCCTCGCAGACTACTGCCATTTCACCTCGCCCATCCGCCGCTATCCGGATACCTCCATCCACCGCATTCTGTCTCTGTGGCTGGAGACGCAGAACCGCGGTGAGTGCGTGGCCCGCTTCCAGAGCTTTGTGCAGCAGTCGGCATCCCAGTCCTCGGAGTGCGAGGTGCGCGCCATGACGGCGGAGCGCAGCGCGGAGGACTGCTACATGGCGGAATATATGCACGCCCACCTCGGCGAGCACTTCCTCGGCATCATCAGCGGTGTCACCATGCGCGGCGTTTTCGTGCAGCTGCCGAACACCGTGGAGGGCTTTGTGCCGGTGGAGAGCTTCCCCAACGCCCATTTCCGCTTCGACGGCGTCGTCTCTCAGGTGGACGAGACGACGGGCCGCCGCCTGACCATCGGCCAGGAGCTTCCCGTGAAGGCCGTGGCCGCGGATGTCTCCAGCGGCCGCATTGATTTTGCCTACGATCCGCAGGAGTAAACGATAAACCGTTCCGCATTCCGGAAGGAGGATTTTGCCGTGATTACAGCCGACTGTCACCTGCACACTCAATTTTCCACCGACTCCGAGGCCTCTATGGAGTCGATGATCGAGGCCGCGATTCAAAAGGGGCTGCGCACCGTCTGCTTCACCGAGCACCTCGACTACGACTACCCGCCCGAGGACGGCAAGGAGGTTTTCCTCGTCGATCTGCCCGCCTATCAGGAGAAGCTGTTCGAGCTGCGGGAGCGCTGGCGCGGTAAAATCGAGGTGCTGTTCGGCATTGAGCTGGGCATGATGCCGTATCTCGGCGAGCGCTGCGAGGCCGTTGTGCGCGCCTGGCCGTTCGATTTCGTGATAGCCTCCTCCCATCTGGTGGACGGCCGCGATCCATACGACCCCTCCTTCTTCGAGGGCGTCTCGGAGGAGGAGGCGTACGCCTCCTACTTCCGCACGGTGCCGGCCAACGTGGAGGCCTTCTCCTCGTTCCACACCTACGCCCACCTCGACTACATTGTGCGCTACGGGCCGCACCGCAACGAGCGCTATTCCTATGAAAAATACCGCGAGGTTCTCGAGCCGGCGCTGCGCGTCCTCATCGAGAGCGGAAAGGCCCTCGAGGTCAACACCGGCGGCTACCGCTACGGCCTCGGCCAGCCGAACCCGCATCTCGACGTGCTGCGCGCCTACCGCGCGCTCGGCGGCGAGCTCATCACCATCGGCTCCGACGCCCACGCGCCCGCCGACGTGGCCCGCGCGTTTCCGCTGCTCGCGGAGCTGCTTCCCTCGCTCGGCTTTTCGCACTATGCGGTGTTCAGGGGCGGCAAGCCGGAGCTGCGCCCCTTCTGAGTTATGCCTTGCCGCCGTGTTCTCCGGAGGAAGGAGCGCGCCGGGCAGAGCGCCGTTGTGCGGAGTAAACAGGAAAAGGAGAGACAACCGTGAGCGATTTCGGCTTTGAGGAGATGCAGCAGGCGCAGAAGAGCCTGCACGCGAAATATGAGGAAAAATGGGGCCCGCTTTCCCCGCGCGTGGGCCGCGATCATCTGCTGTGGATGATGGCCGAGGCCGGAGAGGTCGCGGACGTCGTCAAAAAGCGCGGCGACGAGCGCATCATGGAGGATGAGCCGACGCGCGCCCACTTTGTGGAGGAGCTGTGCGACGTCCTGATGTATTTCAACGACGTCATGCTCTGCTACTCCGTCACCCCGGAGGAGATCGGCGAAGCCTACCGCAAGAAATACCGCACGAACATGGAGCGCTGGTGAGCGCTCCCCGCCCGCTGTCGGGCGCCCCATCATAGCGCCATGCGGAAGCGATCCTGAAAGGAAGCGAAAGCGGCTTCTTTTCGGGATCGCTTCTCTTTTTGTGTTTTCGTTTTGCAGGCAGCCGCGGTTTTGCCCGCTTGCGCCGGCCGCGTTTTTTGCTTCCCGCTCCGTGCGCGCCCCGCCCGGCATATCGCCCTGCGCCGGGCCGTATACATGAAAAAAAGCGCCTGGGCGCGGGAAAGCGGGGAGAGGCGAGGATGAAGCGGAGAAGCCAGGGATTTCTGGGAGGAGCGTTGATTCTCCTGCTGGCCGTCGGCATTGTGAAGGTGATCGGGGCCCTGTTCAAGATTCCGCTCAACGCGGTGATCGGCGACGTGGGCATGGGCTATTTCGGCACGGCGTACACCATCTACCATCCCATTTTCAGCCTGGCGACGGCGGGCTTTCCGGTCGCGATCGCGCGCATGGTTTCCGAAAGCCTGGAGCGCAAGCGGTTCCGCGATGTGCGCCGCCTGCACGCCGTTTCCATCCCGATTTTCCTCACGCTCGGCACGCTGGCCTGCGCGCTGATGATCCTCGGCGCCGCGCCGTTTCTGGCCTTCATCAACAGCGGCGACCAGAACGCCCTGCCGGCTGTCTACGCTCTCGCGCCTGCCGTCCTCTTCGGCTCGCTCTCGGCGATTTACCGAGGCTACTATGAGGGCCTCGGCGACATGCGGCCGACGGCCTTTTCCGAGGTGGCGGAGGCGCTGTGCAAGCTGATCCTCGGCCTGTTTGCCGCCTGCCGTGTGATGGATGCGGCGATGGAGGAGTTCTCCGCCTCGGGAACGGTGTTCGGCCAGCCCGCCGCGTCTGCGGAGTACGGCCGCTCGGCGGCCCTGCCCTGGGCGGCGGCGGGGGCGATCCTCGGCGTCACGGTGGGCTCCGTCGTCAGCTTTCTTCTGCTGTGGCTCTACCACCGCCTGCGCGGGGACGGCATCACCGGCGAGCAGCTGGCGGCGGCCCCCGTCCCGCCGCGCAGGCGGGTTCTGGTGCGCTCACTGGTGCGCACCTCGATCCCGGTGGCGCTCGGCGCTTTAGCCGTCAACCTCTCCAGCCTTGTGGACACCGCCTTTCTGCAGAACCGCGTCACGGCGGTGATGGAGGAGAACGGCTCCGTTCTCCTCGGCATGTACGGCAGCTTTCTGCGCGCCGAGGATATCGCCCAGGGCAGGGTGCCCACGGCTCTCTTCGGCTGCTATACGAACGCGCTCACGCTCTTCATGCTGGTGCCCGCCCTCACCCAGGCCTTCGGCGTCTCCGCCCTGCCCAGCGTCACGGCGGCCTGGACGAGCGGCAGCCGCGCCAAGCTCGAGCGCAGCGTGGAGAATGTGCTGCGCATCGTCGCCCTGATCACGGTCCCGGCGGGGATGGCGCTCTCGGTCCTCTCGGATCCCATTGCCGCCCTGCTCGGCTACAATCCGATCACCGGCAGGATCCTGGTGCTGCTCGGGCTCGGCTCCATTTTCGCTGCGGCCAACATTCCCGTGAACAGCATGCTGCAGGCGGTGGGGCGCGTCGATCTGCCGGTGAAGCTCCTGTGCGTCGGCCTGGTGCTCAAGATTGCCTTCAACTACACGCTCACCGGGATCCCGGAGATCAACGTGATGGGCGCGGGCTTCGGCACGCTTGTCTGCTATTTCTTTCTCACCTTCTTCGGCCTGGCCGCTCTCGGCAGGGAGACGGGAATGCAGCTGAGGCTGTTCAGCCTGTTTGGCAAGCCCTGTCTGGCGGCGATATTCGCCTGCGCGGCGGGCTGGCAGACGGCGCGTTTGGCCCGGCGCGTGCTTGCAGGCGGCCTCGAGGCGCTGCCGGCGATCGCAGTTTTTTGCCTCACCTATGTATTTTGCGTCCTGTTCCTGCGAATTTTAAAAAAATCGGATCTGGAAGCCCTGCCCGGCACAGAAAAAATAAGAAAGATACTTGAAAAACATCACTGGATAGGGTAAAATAAACTCTAAACTGTGATGATATGCGAGGGATTGCGCCTTGAGATTTGTCGAAAAGGAAACGTACACGATGGAGGATCTGCTCGAGGTCATGCGCCGCCTGCGCGCGCCGGATGGCTGCCCGTGGGACAGGGAGCAGACGCATCAGTCGATTCGCCAGTGCTTTCTCGAGGAAACGTATGAGGCGGTGGAGGCCATCGACACCGGCGATACGGAGCTTCTCAAGGAAGAGCTCGGGGACGTTCTCTTTCAGGTGGTCTTTCACGCGCAGCTCGAGCAGGAGAAGGGTTCCTTCTCCTTCGACGACATCACGGACGGCGTGGTGCGCAAGATGATTCTGCGCCATCCGCACGTGTTTGGCGACGTCACGGTCAGCGGCACGGGGGACGTGCTGCGCAATTGGGACGCGATCAAGAAGGCGTCGAAGCACCAGAAGTCGCAGACGGAGGTGCTCGAGAGCGTGGCGAGAACGCTGCCCGCCCTCATGCGCGCGCAGAAGCTGCGCCATAAGGCCGTCTCGTCCGTTCCCGTCACGGCGCAGGGCTGTGCTGCCGAGGCGCGTGAGGCCCTGGCCGCTCTGGAGAACGCCGGGACGCAGGAGGAGAAGACGGCGCTGCTCGGGCAGCTGCTTTTTGCGGCGGCCGGTCTGGGAGAGGCGCTGGGCGTCGAGTCCGAGGAAGCCCTGACGCGGAGAAGCGACGCTTTCATCGCGGAGCTCGCCGAACAGGAGGGAAAGGCATAACACGGTAATTTTCGGAGATTCCGCTCCGATAATTAATAAACAATGTGGAGGTCAAAAGAATGAACAAAACTGAGTTGATTGCCGCTGTCGCGGAGAAGGCAAGCATTTCCAAGAAGGATGCAGACAGCGCCGTGAACGCTGTTATCGATACGATTGTCGAGGCTCTCGCTGCCGAGGAGAAGGTGCAGCTGGTTGGCTTCGGCACGTTTGAGGTTCGCACGCGCAGCGCCCGTCAGGGCCGCGATCCCCGTTCCAACTCCCCGATCACCATCCCGGCTTCCAAGGTTCCCGCCTTCAAGGCCGGCAAGGCGTTCAAGGATTCCGTCGCGAAATAAGCGAAGCATTTCTCAGGGCTGCGGACACAGGAAAACGCGCACGAGCGCGCCGTCCGCAGCCCTTTTCTTTGCGTTGGAGGTGAAAACAGATGAGACTTGACAAGTATTTGAAGGTATCCCGCCTGATCAAGCGCCGCACCGTGGCCAACGAGGCCTGCGACGCCGGGCGGGTGCTCGTCAACGGCAAGGCCGCGCGCGCGTCCTACGACGTGAAGGTGGGCGACGTGCTGGAGGTGCAGCTTGGCGCGCGCGCGCTGAAGGCCCGCGTGATCTCCGTGAGCGAATACGAGAAAAAGGAGGAGGCCGGCGAGCTCTACGAGTTCCTCGAATGATCGGCCCGCCTTCCCGCATACACTTTACCAACCCCCGAGGGCGGGGCAGCGTTTCCGGCCGGCCCGGGAGCGGTGCTCCGCCCTTGCGGATTCCCCGTGCGGGGAAAACCATGCCGAGCGGAGGGACTGTGTATGACGGAAGAAAAAAAGCAGAAGGTGCCCCACAGCGTGATTCTGGAAAACCGGAAATCGTTCACCGCCACCGGCGTGTCGAACGTGGACAGCTTTGACGAGCAGACGATTGTCGCCTACACCGATCTGGGCGAGCTGGTAGTCAAGGGCAGCGGCCTGCACATCAACCGGCTCAACATCGAGACAGGAGAGCTCACCCTCACCGGGGAGGTCGACTCTCTGACCTACACCCAGGGACGCCAGAGCGGCGGGATGCTCTCCCGTCTGTTCCGGTGACGGAGATGAACCCCGCGCTCGGAGAACAGGTGCGGGGCTTCCTGCTGGCGATTGTCATGGGCGTGCTCCTCGGCGCGCTGTACGATGCGGCGCGCGTGTACCGCCTGCTCATGCGCCCGCCGCGCCGCCAGGTTTTTGTTCTCGACGCCGCCGTCCTGGTGCTGTGCTCGCTGCTCACCTTTCTCACGGCGCTCGCGGCCTGCAGCGGCGTGCTGCGCTTCTATCTCTTTCTCGGAGAGGCGATCGGCTGGTGCGGCTATGCGTTCACTGTCGGCCGCGTGACGCTGCGCCTGACAAAGGCGGCGATCTGGCTCCTGGAGAGGCTGATTTTTCGCCCGCTGCGCTTTGTTTTCTCGCGCGCCGCCGCTCTTTTGAGGCGGATAGGACGCAGCACAGTTGATTTCGGGAAAAAAATCCGGCAACAGTGGAAAAAGGCCTTGAAACGGCACCGGCAAGTAGTGTATAATCGAACTGTATCGACCGGAGTGCGAAGGAGCGGAGAGAAGCATGCGGGTGATTCAGAACAAAACAAAGAAACAGAAAACGAGTCTCCTGCTGAAGATCGCGATCTGCGCGTTTTCGATCTACATGATCGCCGCTCTGGTGAACCAGCAGGTGCAGATCAGCGAAAAATCGCGCCAGCTCGGCGAAATGCAGCAGAGGCTCGAGGAGCAAAACATCAAAAACGAGGAGCTGCGCCGCGCTCTGTCGGACAGCTCGGATCAGAATGACGAGTACATCGAACGCTACGCCAGGGAAGAGCTCGATTACGCAAAGCCGGGCGAGCGCGTGTTTGTCAATATAGCCGGAAATTAGGCGGAGAGAATTAAGGAGGATAAAACAGGTTTATGCAGCTTGAGGTAGGAATGGTCCTGGAAGGAAAAGTGACAGGGATCACGAAATTCGGCGCGTTTGTGGAGCTGCCGGGAGGGCGCACGGGAATGGTACATATTTCCGAGGTGGCCGCTACCTTCGTCAAGGAGATCCGCGACTACGTCTCGGAGAACCAGGTGATTAAGGTCAAGATCCTCAACATCAGCGAGGACGGCAAGATCAGCCTTTCCATGAAGCGCGCGGTGGATCCGCCGCCGAGAACGGGGAATTCTGCGCCCCGTCAGCAGCGCCCCGGCCGCCCCGGCAACTACGAGTGGCAGAGCCGGCGCAACGAGGGAGGCACCTTCGAGGAAATGATGTCCCGCTTTAAGCAGACCAGCGACGAGAAAATGTCGGACCTGAAGCGCTGCATGGAATCGAAGCGCGGCGGCTTCTCCCGTCACGGCGGATCGCAGAAGTAACGCATTGAGAAGGGCGGAGCGAAATGACGGCTCCGCCCTTTTTTGCGCCGCAAAGGCGAAGCAACAAACCAACATGAAATAGGAAATGGAAGTGGAACCCTTGCTGTTTATCAACGCAGTGATTCATACAATGGCCGGCCCCACGCTGGAGAACGGCTTCCTGAGAGTGGAGGGAGACCGGATCGCGGAGGTCGGCCCCATGCCGGCGTCCTCCGACGGGGAGGCGATCGATCTGGGGGGAGCGCATGTCTATCCCGGCTTCATCGACGCCCACACCCACATCGGCATGTGGGAGGACGGCCTCACCTTCGAGGGGGACGACGGCAACGAGGAGACCGATCCGGTGCAGCCTCAGCTGCGCGCCATCGACGCGGTCAACCCGATGGACCGCTGCTTCTCCGAGGCTCTCGACGCCGGCGTCACGACGGTGCTCACCGGCCCCGGCAGCGCGAACCCGATTGGCGGCCAGTTTGCCGCCCTCAAGACGTTCGGCAGGCGCGTGGACAACATGATCCTCCGCGCTCCTGTGGCGATGAAGATGGCGCTCGGCGAAAATCCCAAGAATGTTTACCATGAAAAGAACCAGTCCCCCTGCACGCGCATGGCGACCGCGGCTCTGATCCGCGAGCAGCTGATGAAGGCCAAGCGGTATGAGGAGGACGTGCGGCGCGCCGAGGAGGACAGCGAGCTTGATCCGCCGGAGTATGACGGCAAGTGCGAGGCCCTTCTGCCCGTCCTGCGCAGGGAGCTCAAGGTGCACTTTCACGCCCACCGCGCAGACGATATCTTCACCGCTCTGCGCATCGCCTCCGAGTTTTCGCTCGACTACGTGATTGTCCACGGCACGGAGGGCGCGCTCATCGCCGAGGAGCTGGCGGAGGAGTACGCGAGCGTCCTCTCCGGCCCGCTGCTGTGCGATCGCTCAAAGCCGGAGCTGCGCAATCTGACGCCTGGCACGCCGGGCAGGCTCGCGAAGGCCGGCGTGCCGACGGCCATCATCACCGACCACCCCGTCATCCCCGTTCAGTATTTGCCGCTGTGCGCCGCCCTTGCCGTGCGCGAGGGCATGGACGAGGAGAAGGCGCTGGCCGCCATCACCTGCAATCCGGCAAGAATCTGCGGCATCGACGACAGGGTCGGCAGCCTGGAGGCGGGGAAGGACGCGGATTTCGTCGTCTTCCGCTCCAGCCCGCTGCTGCTCAGCTCAAAGCCGGAGATGGTCTATATCGGCGGCAGGCGTGTCCGCTGAGGAGGAGGAGAAAATATGCGTGAAATCAATGTGAGCGAGATTGCGGACGCCGTGGCCCGCCTCTGCGTGGAGGCCAACCGCGAGCTGCCCGCCGATCTTGCGGAAAAAATAGCCGCTGCCAGTCAGTGCGAGAGCAGCCCGCTTGGCAGGTCGGTGCTCTGCGATCTGTGTGAAAACATGCAGGCGGCCCGCCGCCTGAGCCTGCCGGTCTGTCAGGATACGGGCATGGCCGTCATCTTCGCCGAGGTGGGGCAGGAGGTGCACCTCACGGGCGGCTCCTTCGAGGAGGCCGTCAACGAGGGCGTGCGCCGCGGCTACACGGAGGGCCTTCTGCGCTGCTCCGTCGCGGCGGATCCGATCCGCCGCGGCAACACGGGAGACAACACGCCCGCCGTCCTGCACACGAGAATTGTCCCCGGGGACCGCGTGAGCCTCACCGTCGCGCCCAAGGGCTTCGGCAGCGAGAACATGAGCCGCCTGCGCATGATGACGCCGGCCGCCACAGAGGACGACATCGTCGCATTTGTCGCGGAGACGGTCCGCGAGGCGGGCGGCAACCCGTGCCCGCCGGTGGTGCTCGGCGTCGGCATCGGCGGAGATTTTGAGCAGTGCGCGCTTTTGGCGAAGCAGGCGCTCTGCCGCCCTGTCTCGGAGCGCAACCCGGATCCGTACTATGCCGCCCTCGAGGCGAGGATGCTTGAGGCTGTCAACGCGCTCGGCGTGGGCCCGCAGGGCTTCGGCGGCGACACAACGGCCCTGGCTGTCAACATCGAGTGGGCTCCCACGCACATCGCCGGTCTTCCCGTCTCGGTCAACGTCGGCTGCCATGTGACGCGCCATAAAAATGTTACAATTTAGACAGGAAGCTTCTTTACTTTTTTATTCTGTATTGCTATAATAAAGGTGCAGACTTATCCCTGCGCCGGTACTTGCCGGCACGATACGGAATGGCAAGGAGATGTTACAATGAGAATCAGCATTACAGGCAGAAAAGTCAATCTCAGGGATAATTTCAAAAAGCTTGCGACGAAGAAGCTCGCGCGTTTTGAGCGCATTTTCGATGAGGATGCCGAGGCAAATGTCGTGGTAACGGTGGAGAAAAACCGCCAGACTGTTGAGATTACAATCAAGCAGCGCGGCATGATCTACCGTGCGGAGGCCACCGAGCTGGAGATGAACGAGGCCCTGGACCGCGTGATCAGCGCCCTTGGCCGTCAGATCCGCAAGAACAAGGCGAAGCTCGACAAGCAGATCCATTCCGCCGCTCTCGATCAGTATGTGATGGATTACTACAACTCCGAGGAGGAGCCCGAGGAGTACAACGTGGCGAGAGTCAAGCGCTTCCCGATCAAGCCCATGCACGTCGAGGAGGCCATTTTGCAGATGAACATGCTCGACCACCAGTTCTACATGTTCCGCAACGAGGAGTCCGGCGAGATCAACGTGGTGTACGCCCGCAAGGACGGCGGCTACGGCTTGCTTGAGCCCGACGAAGAGGAATAAAAGTGAAAGCATGAAAGGGGCGGTACGGCCAAAAGCCGTACCGCCCCTTTTTGCCCTCCGAATCCCGCCGCGTCCGCTACCGCCGCGCGGGCTCGGCCAGACGTTCCAGCCCCTTTCGATCGCGCAGCACAATCGCGCCGCGCCCGGACTCCGTGAGCCCCTCTGCCTGGAAATGGCGCAGCATGCGCGTGACGACCTCGCGCGCGCTGCCGAGGTGGCGCGCAATCTGGTCGTGCGTGACGCGCAGCGTGTCGGCCTGCTCCACGTCGCTCTCCTCGAGCAGAAACGCGGCCAGCCGCGCGTCGAAGCTCTTGCTCAGCACCTGGTCGAGCAGCCACATCACCTCCGAAAAGCGGGAGGCCATCAGCTCGTTGGTGTAATTGGAAACCGGCAGCGAGCTGGTCATCAGCTTCTGGTAGCTCTGCGGCGGGATGACGAAGAGCACGGTATCCTCCTCGGCCTCCACATAGAGGTCAAACTGCACGCTGTGCAGCAGGCATGAGGCGGAGAAGAGGCACATGTCGCGCTCAAACAGCCGGTAGACCGTGAGCTCCCGTCCCTCCTCGGTGACAATGAAGGCGCGCAGCAGCCCGCCCGCGACGAGCAGCAGGCCCACGCAGTCGCCCTCGCCGCTGTGCAGCCTCGTTCCCTTTGAAACATGCCGCAAAACAGCCGCCGCCTCCAGCTCCTTTTGCTGGATCGGCGTCAGCTCCCTCCACACAGGAAATAAGTCTCTCAGGTTCATTCTCTTGCCGTCTCCTCCGTTTTCGCGGTTCCCCGGCGGCCGTCCGCTTTCTCAGAGCAGGCGGTACAGGGGGCGTCTCTGCGCGCTGCCTGTTTCCGGAGAGCAGGAGGGCGCTTTTCTCGTACCGCCATTATACAACGAAAGAGAAGAAAATGGCAAGCCCCGCGCGCGGCGCATATCCGGGCATTTCCCCGCATATCCATGAGAGCAGGAGGGAGGGACGGCAATGTTTGCCATCATTCGCAGACGACACATCATCGCGGCCGCCGCGGCGCTTCTCACGCTCGCTCTGATTCCCGCCGGCGCCCGTCAGCTGCAGGCAGCGGCGGTGCAGACGGCGGCGGGCGCGGACGCCAACTGGGGGCTCAGCTTTCAGAAGGAGGGGGAGACGCCGGTCGGCAACGCCTCCGCGGAGTATCTCGCGCAGTATGACGCCTGGTATGTGGGGGACGAGTCGCAGAAAAAGCTGTATCTCACGTTCGACGCGGGCTATGAGGCCGGCTACACGGCGTCCATTCTCGACACGCTCGCCAAACACAACGTGAAGGCCGCCTTCTTCGTGGTGGGCAACTACCTCGAGACGAGCCCCGACCTTGTCTGCCGCATGGTGGAGGAGGGCCACACCGTCGCCAATCACACCTACCACCACTACGATATGTCTCAAATCTCCGACACGGCCTCCTTCCGGGAGGAGCTCGAGAGCGTCGAGGAGGCCTTCCGGGAGCTCACGGGGCAGGAGATGGAGAAGCTCTACCGCCCGCCGCAGGGCAAATTCAGCGAGCCGAACCTCAAAATGGCGCAGGAGCTCGGCTATACCACCGTCTTCTGGAGCCTCGCCTACGTCGACTGGTATCAGGATAACCAGCCCACCGCGGAGCAGGCCTTTGAGAAGCTGATTCCGCGCGTGCACCCCGGCGCGATTGTTCTTCTGCACAGCACCTCGAAGACGAACTGCGAGATCCTCGACGAGCTGCTCACCCGCTGGGAGGAGCTCGGCTACAGCTTCGGCACGCTGCAGGAGCTGACGGCCTGAGCGGTGCGCTTCCGCAAAGAAAAACCGCAGCATGCGATGCCTTCCAAAGGAATCCCCCGGCCGCCTTTTGAGCGTGTTCCGCTCAGAGGGCAGCCGGGGGTTTGTCTTTGGAGGGATTGCTTCCGGCAGGCGTTCGCTTTCCATTCCTTTTCTCAGGCTCGGTTCGCGCCGGCTGCTGTCGTGCGGTTCCGGCGCCGGCCGCTCCTTTCACGGGAGGGAGACGTCCTCATTCGAATTTCCTGTCATAGAGCAGGGCGGCAATGAGGACGACAAAGACGGAGCCCGCGTTGTGCACCAGAGCGCCCGTCGTCGGCGTGAGGATGCCCAGAAGGGAGAGGACGATGGCGACAAAATTGATGCACAGGGAGAGGCTGATGCTCAGCCGGATGGTGTTCACCGCCGCATTGGAGAGGCGCTTGAGGTAGGGCAGCTTCGAGAGCTCGTCGCTCATGAGGGCGATGTCGGCGGCCTCCACGGCGATGTCGCTGCCCATGCTGCCCATCGCCACGCCGACGTCGGCGGTTTTGAGGGCGGGGGCGTCGTTCACGCCGTCGCCGATCATGCAGACGATTTTGCCGCTCCTCTGCAGCTCCTCAATGCTCTGCACCTTCTGCTCGGGCAGGAGCTCGGCGCGCACGGAGGAGATGCCCACCTGCCGCACGAGGGCGTCGGCTGCCTTCTGGTTGTCGCCGGTGAGCAGCAGCGTCTCCGCGCCGAGGGCGTGCAGCCGCGCGACGGCGGACTTGGCCTCGGGGCGCACGGTGTCGGAGAGGGCGAGCACGCCCAGGCACGCGCTTCCCTCCGCCACCAGCACGGTGGCCTTTCCCTGGCCGCGCAGCCGGTCGAGGACGGCGGCGGCGCTGTCCCCGAGCGTCACGCCGTGCTCCCGCAGGAAGGCTTCGCTGCCGCAGAGCAGCTCTCTGTCCGCGACGCGGGCGCGGATGCCGCGGCCTGCCTCCATGCAAAACGAACCGGCGGGCAGCAGCGAGGTTCCGGCCGCCGCCGCGTGGGCGGCAATCGCCTTGCCCAGCGGGTGCTCGCTCAGCGCCTCGGCGGACGCGGCGAGGGAGAGCAGCTCCTCCTCGCCGAGCTCGGGGGAGAAGGGAATGAGATCGCTGACCATGAGCCTGCCATACGTCAGCGTGCCGGTTTTGTCGAAGGC